>NZ_JBLNKS010000016.1:0-119719 GCF_048276375.1 Flavobacterium sp. ZB4R12
ACTGAAAACTTTTTATTCATTCCTAATACTGAAAACTGCGACTGCGACTGAAAACTTTTTATTCATTCCTAATACTGAAAACCGCGACTGCGACTGAAAACTTTTTATTCATTCCTAATACTGAAAACTGCGACTGCGACTGAAAACTTTTTATTCATTCCTAATACTGAAAACCGCGACTGCGACTGAAAACTTTTTATTCATTCCTACGCTGAAAACCGCGACTGCGACTGAAAACTTTTTTATTCATTCCTAATACTGAAAACTGCGACTGCGACTGAAAACTTTTTATTCATTCCTAATACTGAAAACTGAGACTGCGACTGAAAACTTTTTATTCATTCCTAATACTGAAAACCGCGACTGCGACTGAAAACTTTTTATTCATTCCTAATACTGAAAACTGAGACTGCGACTGAAAACTTTTTTATTCATTCCTACGCTGAAAACTGAGACTGCGACTGAAAACTTTTTTATTCATTCCTACGCTGAAAACTGCGACTGCGACTGAAAACTTTTTATTCATTCCTAATACTGAAAACCGCGACTGCGACTGAAAACTTTTTATTCATTCCTACGCTGAAAACCGCGACTGCGACTGAAAACTTTTTATTCATTCCTAATACTGAAAACTGCGACTGCGACTGAAAACTTTTTATTCATTCCTAATACTGAAAACTGCGACTGCGACTGAAAACTTTTTTATTCATTCCTAATACTGAAAACTGCGACTGCGACTGAAAACTTTTTTATTCATTCCTACGCTGAAAACTGCGACTGAAAACTGAAAACTACTCCTCCAGTAAATCCGGTCTTCTATTCTTAGTATGTTCATACGCCATATCTTCTCTCCATTTATCTATTTTGGCAAAATTTCCACTGGTCAAAACATCAGGAACTTTCCATCCTTTGTAATCTGCGGGGCGCGTGTAAATAGGTCCTGACAATAATCCATCCTGAAAACTATCCGTTAATGCTGAAGTTTCATCACTTAAAACACCCGGAATCAATCGGATTAAAGCATCCGATAATACCAAAGCGCCCAGTTCACCCCCAGACAATACATAATCACCAATAGAAATTTCCTTCGTGATAAAATTGTCGCGCACGCGTTGATCCACACCTTTATAATGCCCGCACAAAATGATAATATTTTCATACATCGACATCGTGTTCGCCATTTTCTGGTTCAGGGTTTCCCCGTCCGGTGACATATAAATGATTTCGTCGTACGTTCTTTCGCTTTTCAAATGCGTAATACAAGCATCAATAGGCTGCACCGTCATCACCATTCCGGCACCACCGCCATAAGGATAATCATCTACACTTTTTTGTCTGTTGGTCGTATAATCCCGTAAATTATGAATGTGGACTTCCACCAATCCTTTGTCGATGGCACGTTTCATAATCGAAGCCTCAAACGGACTTCGCAATAATTCTGGAAGAACGGTAACAATATCAATGCGCATAATTTCTTTTCTAAGTTTCAAAGTGCAAAGGTACAAAGTTTTTCTATGCTGAACTTGTTTCAGTATCAGGAGCTATTTCCAGCTTTTCATTCTATCTTTCCTTGCTTAAAGGAAGCAAGGAAAGGATGCCGTTTCAATCTGGGCTAGGGTTTTTTGGAATTAGGAGGTTTTAAAGAAGTTATTAAGTTTGAAATATTTTCTAAATTGCATTCCTGTTTAATCCGCAAACTTTCAAATAACCAAATCAACGAATCCCCAATTCCCTTTTTAAAATTAATTTCGTAAATTTGCCTTTCAATAAAAATTAAACAAAAATGGAAAACGGAATATATGCTAAATTCAACACCACAAGAGGTGCTATTTTAGTAAAACTAACACACGATTTGACTCCAGGAACAGTTGGGAACTTCGTAGGATTGGCCGAAGGAAACTTAGAAAATAAAGTAAAACCACAAGGGGTTAAATTTTATGACGGATTAAAATTCCACAGAGTAATTCCTGACTTCATGATTCAAGGTGGTTGTCCACAAGGAACAGGAACCGGAGATCCGGGGTATAAATTTGATGATGAATTTCACCCAAGTTTGAAACACAACCGTCCGGGAGTTTTGGCAATGGCTAATTCAGGACCTGGAACAAACGGTTCTCAGTTTTATATTACACACATTCCAACTGAATGGTTGGATAACAAACATACTGTTTTTGGTCATGTTGTAGAAGGTCAGGATGTTGTCGATGCTGTACAGCAAGGTGATGTTTTGGAATCATTAGAAATTGTCAGAGTAGGAGATGAAGCTAAAAATTGGAATGCAATTGAAGCTTTTATCACTTTCAAAGGTTCACGTAACAAACGTGATGCAGCTTTAAAAGCAGAGGCTGAAGCAGCTATGGAAAAACTAGCTGCTGGTTTCGAAAAAACAGAAAGTGGTTTGCGTTACCAATTCATCCAAAGAGGTGAAGGTAAAAAAGCAGAAAACGGAAAAATTGTTTCGGTACATTACACAGGACAACTTCCTGACGGAAAAGTTTTTGACAGTTCATATCCTCGTAAAAAACCAATCGAATTTCCATTAGGAAAAGGAAACGTTATTGAAGGTTGGGATGAAGGAATTGCCTTGTTGCGCGTAGGTGACAAAGCACGTTTCGTGATTCCGGCTCATTTAGGGTACGGATCTCGTGGTGCTGGGGGAGCAATTCCACCAAACGCCACATTGATTTTTGACGTAGAATTAATGGACGTTAAATAGTCTACAGTATTCAGATAGCAGATTCCAGTTATCAGATAAAATTAAAAAATCCCAAAACTTTCGTTTTGGGATTTTTTTTATGTAATAAATGGACTTGTTGCTATTTTTGAATTCGAGTGATTTCAAATCTATGAATTTAAAAATTCAATCAAATCCTTGTTTAATTTATCTTTTTCAATATAAAATAAACCATGTGGCGCTCCTTCATAAACAATAAATTTATTGTCCGGTATTAATTTTGTCGCTATTTCAGAGGTGATTTCAATAGGAACGGTTTTGTCCTCATCTCCATGAATGATTAATGTAGGCACATTTACCGAAGCCATTTCTTTACGAAAATCGGTTGAGGAAAATGACTTGGCACACTCTAAAGTCGCTCGCGGTGACGCAAAAGAACACAGCATTCTATAATAATCCAATAAAGGCGTACTTATAGGTTTACTGATAAAACTCACTCCGAAAAATGTTTTTCCAAAACTATCCAGAAAACCAATTCGCTCTTCTTTAATTTGTTCCGCCATACCATCGTATTTTTCTTGTGGAACGCCATCTGGATTAGAATCCGTTTTTAGTTGAAATGGCGTTACAGAAGCGATAAGTACCGCTTTTGAAACTCCTTTTCCGCCATGACGACTGAAATAACGGACTACTTCACCACCTCCCATAGAAAATCCAACAAGCGTAGCTTCCTTTAAATCCAAATGGTCAATAATAGTTTTTAAATCATCGGACAAAGTATCATAATCGTATCCATTCCATGGTTGTGATGATTTTCCAAAACCACGACGGTCATAGGTAATAACTCTAAAATTATTTTGAACCAGAGCATCAATTTGGTATTCCCACATTTCATTAGATAGTGGCCAGCCATGAATAAGAATTACAGGTTTTCCTTCGCCATAATCTTTTACATACAGTTTTACCCCCGGTGCTGTCTCAATATATTTATCTAATCCTATTTTAGATCCAGAAAAATGGTCTCCACTTAGTGATTCGCTTCTGTTAATTTGATTCGTTTCCATAACATTTACTGTTTACAAGATGAATTTAGTATTCCTCTTTAGGGTAAAATTAGATGTTTTTGAAAAAAATAGTATTACAGAATTAGTATAAATAGTTGCAACTTTTTTTGTTTTCGAACATAAAAAGAAAGCATTCTGTTGAAAGTCAGAATGCTTTTTTTATAATTGGATTTATTTCCACTTTATATTGCAACCAATACTTGGTTTTTGATTGGGATTAATTATTCGATTGTAAATCACGCTGTCAATCGCACCACGTAAATCGTTGCCACTAAGCGGAATTCCATTTCCCGGTCGGCTATCGTCCAACTGACCGCGATACACTAATTCGTTTTGGTTGTCAAACAAGAAAAAATCAGGCGTACAAGCCGCATCGTATGCTTTGGCGACTTCTTGGGTTTCATCATAAAGATAAGGAAACTCAAAATTATTTTCAAAAGCGAATTCCGTCATCAATTCAGGTGCATCTTGAGGAAATTTTATCACATCATTACTTGAAATGGCAATGATTCCAATGCCTTGTACATGATAATCATTGGCAATCATCAAAATTTCTTCTAGAACATGATGCACAAAGGGACAGTGATTGCAAATAAACATCACCAAAGTTCCTTTTTCGCCTTTTAAATCCACAAAAGAAAACCATTCGTTGGAAGTGGTGTCTTTCAAATAAAATTCGGGAGCAATAGTTCCAAGCGGAACCATCTTTGAAGCAGTTTTTGACATTGAAGTTTTTCTAGTTTAAAGTTTCAGGTTTAAAGTTAAGAAAAAAGGATTGTGTTTTAGATTTAAAATACTAATTTTAGTCTGTGAAGCGTTTGATTTACAACTTTAAACTTAAATAAAAATTATGCTATCTTGGTCTGAATTCGAAAAAGTAGAAATGCGTGTGGGAACTATCCTGGAGGTTAATGATTTTCCCGAAGCCCGAAAACCGGCTTATCAGTTAACAATAGATTTTGGTTCAGAAATCGGAATCAGAAAAACATCGGCACAAATCACCCAACGCTATCAGAAAGAAGAATTGCTAAACCGACAAATTGTTGCGGTGGTCAATTTCCCTAAAAAGCAAATAGGAAAATTCATGAGTGAATGTTTGGTGTTAGGTGCAGTAGGTTCAGCAGGCGATGTGATTCTATTGGCTCCTGATTTCAAAATAGAAAATGGGTTGCAGATTGGGTAGCTGCCGTATTTTGTTCTAAAAAGCGTTCAGTTTTTTGATTTATTGTCTTGTGCCGTAGACTTGCTAAGAATGCTATAGGATATAATGCGAAGTTTTCTTCAGGTATATGTTTTGAAAATGTTTGTCTGATAGTTTTATGTCAATTTGCAATTTGATATCATTTTTTCAATAACTCAATATTCGCAATCAATGCTACTTCCTCGCTTACCATAGTGCCCCCAGCTTCTATTGTGTCATTCCAAAGCAATCCAAAGTCTTTACGATTTATTTTTCCCTTTAACTCAAAACCTGCTTTTACATTCCCCCAAGGGTCTGTAGCCATGCCTCCATATTCTACATTCAGGACAACAGGTTTTGTAACATCTTTAATGGTAAGATTACCGGTCAATTCAAATTTAGTATCGGCGGTTTTTGTGAACCTCGTTGAGGTAAATGAAAGTTTAGGAAACTTTTCCGCTTCAAAGAAATCAGCACTTTTTAGGTGCGTGTCTCTATGCTCATCATTAGTGTTGATGGAATTGACATTGGCACTAAATGAAAACTTTGCGTTTTCAAAATTGTCACTTGCCTCCACAGTGCCTGTTATTTCATCGAATCTTCCCGTTAAAGTAGCAATCATAAGATGTTTGACTTTGAACTGTACCGCTGAATGCGCTGGGTCTATTACCCAATTTATATTTTCCATGGCGTGTTTTTGTTTGGATGTTAATTTTAATTACAAATAATATATAAAGTTACGAGTTATTGAGTTTGATTGTTGTTGATTATTAAGTAAATATATTTTTTTAAGGTAGGTTTAGTCCTCCGTCAAATTGTTGCGGTGGTCAATTTTCCTAAAAAGCAAATTGGGAAATTCAGGAGCGAATGTCTGATATTAGGTGCTGTAGGTTCAGCAGGCGATGTGATTTTGCTTTCACCTGATTTCAAAATTGAAAATGGATTGCGAATTGGGTAACTTCAAAAATAGTTGTAAAATAGCTGAATTAACAATAAAAATTTCAGTTATAAAAATGTTAATAACTTGTAATACAGGATATTGAATGAAAAAATAATGTAAATTTACTTCGCACTTAATTAAGCGTCCATTCGATTCGCTTCAAATAACTTTGTCGTTTGATTAGTGCTAATCCTTTAAATGATTTAAGAGAAATCCAATTATTAGTGGAATCTTCTAAAAGTTAGGGAAACACAACACTGTAAAAAAAATTAGGGCCACTCAGCCCATTGATTTAAAACAAGATTATAAATTAAATACACATTGAAGATGGAAAAGCAAAAAATGATTGACGTATTGCATTTTTGTGCAGCACAGTGCACACATTGTTATGATGCATGCCATTTGGAAAAACAAATGGATATGTCCTGTTGTATGATGAACGATCAGGATTGTGCTGATATATGTCGTTTAACAGCACAATTATTAGAGCGAAACTCTGAAAATGCAGCTGTCTTTTTAAACTTATGTTTAGAAATGTGCGAAAGATGTGCCACCGAATGTGAAAAATATCCGCAAATGGAACATTGCAAAAAATGTGCTGAAGCATGCCGTAAATGCGCCGCAATGTGTAATGAACAACAATTGACACATTAGGAAAAAGGCTATCGTTATTTCATAATATTCACAATAACGATAGCTATTATTATGTTTCAAAACAAAACGATTAAATAGAATGTCATGCCTTGGACAAGAACAGATTATCCAAATTCTCTAAAGAATCTTCCCCAAGTGGTTCGCAATAAAGCCATTGAAATTGCCAATGCATTGTTCAAAAAAGGCAATATGGAGGAGGGGAGAATTATTGCCACAGCAATAAGTCATGCAAAAACGTGGGCAAACAATCGCGGATTAATAACTAAAATGTTTCCAAAAAAATTAAAAAACAAAAAATGACTTAAAATAATTCCATTTAATAAGCCCAATTATGAACCTTATTATACTATATATCATGTCGACAATAATAAGTACCACCTTGACAATAAAAAGTCCTGCTTTTAAGAACAATGAATTTATCCCTTCAAAATATACTTGTGATGGGTTAAATATAAACCCGGAACTCATAATAGAGGATATTCCTGTAAATACTAAAAGTCTGGCCATCATAGTAGATGATCCGGATGCTCCAAATGGAACATTTTGCCATTGGCTACTGTGGGACATTCCACCAAAAACTACTATAAAAGAAGATAGTAGACCCGGAACCCAGGGTAGAAACAGCATCCATGAGAATAAGTATTTTGGGCCATGTCCTCCAAGTGGCACGCACCATTATCATTTTAAAGTGTATGCTTTAGACGCTAAACTTAATTTACCACCAAATACTGGCGAAAAAGAACTCTTAAATACTATGAGAGGACATATTATTTCCTCGGGGGATTTAGTAGGTTTGTATAAAAGGTAGCGTATTGGATACTATTACGACCTATTAATTTTATCAATCAATTGTTGCAATATCAATTGTCCTTCTTCCCAAAATTCAAGATTTGATTCGGAGTTGACATGTCCTTTTTGACCAATATTTATAAAATCACTACCCCACATTTCAGCAAAATATTCTGCTCTTTGTGATGATATATATGGATCATTTTCACTGGTAACTACTATGGAAGGAAAGTGCAATTTTGACAACGGTATTGGCGAAAAGTTCCAAATGCTCTCTGGCGTATGCTCAGGAGAATCAACATCCGCTGGAGCAACCAGTAAAGCACCTATTATATTAGGATTGCTGTTTACAGAAGCCCAATGCATTACTAAGGAAACCGCAAGACTGTGAGCCACCAAAATTGTTGGATTATCTAATTTTAGGATCGCCTCATTCAGTCTGTCGAGCCACTTCTCTAGTTGAGGTTCGTTCCAATTGTCCTGAATTACCTTAGTGGCATTTTTATATTTTTTGAGCCAGTAGCTTTGCCAATGGTTTTCTCCGGAATCACCCAGTCCTGGGATAATTAATAATTTTATTTCCATTCTAATACATAATAATATAGGTTTATCTAAAAAAATCTAAAGTGTTTAGAGAATTTTTTGGAATAAAAATATACAATTTTATCGAAATAGAAATCCTTTTTTAGTAATAAAAATGAAGAACGATTGCCCCTAATAGTTACATTTTAGGCGGATATAAAAAAAGTCCAAAAATCAACTGATTTTTGGACTTTTCGTTTTGTAAGTAGGCAACGAAACATTAAATATCATCAAATTCTATATCGGTAAAAGTTGATGTTTGCGGTATGATTTCATCATCATCTGTTTTCTCAGCTGCATATTCTTTTTTGAAATCTTTTTGGTGTCTCTCAGAGATTACTTCTTCCCCTTTGTGGTTCAAAACATAAGAAGTCATTTCTCCTAGAATTTCTGCGAAGGCAGCAAAGTCCTCTTTGTATAAATAAATCTTGTGTTTCTTAAAATGGAACGATCCGTCTTCTTCGGTAAATTTTTTGCTCTCGGTAATCGTTATGTAATAATCATCAGCTTTAGTAGCTCTTACATCAAAGAAATAGGTTCTTCTTCCAGCACGTAAAACTTTAGAAAATATCTCTTCTTTTTCTAACATGTCATTTTCTCTCATAATCCTTTCTGTCAATTTTTTATTTAATAGCAATCAAAAATCATAAAAATTTATTTATTATACAACAATTATAGTAATTCTTTTTCTGAAAGTTGTTTTAAATACAAGGATGCATAATACCCTTCTTGATTTATCAATTGATTATGAGAACCTTGTTGGATAATTTTTCCTTCTTCAAGAATGATAATATTGTCTGCATTTTTTGCCGATGAAACCCTATGACTAACAATAATGGTCGTTTTATCCTTGCAAATCTCAAATAAGTTATTCAAAATCGCTTCTTCGGTTTCTGTATCCACGGCTGATAAACAATCATCAAAAAGTAAAATAGCCGGGTTTTTAATAATTGCTCGGGCTATAGAAACACGTTGTTTTTGTCCACCCGAAAGAGTGATTCCTCTTTCTCCCAGAATAGTATCGTACTGTTTGTTAAAGCCAATGACATTGTCATGCACTACGGCATTTTTTGCAGCAGCTTCCACTTCCTCATCAGTCGCATTTTCTTTGCCGAATTTAATGTTGTTTTTGATACTATCCGAAAACAAAAAGGCATCTTGTGGAACAATTCCGATGTTGTTTCTTAAATCATATAGATTCAAAGTGCTTATTTCGTTTCCATCAACAGTTATTCTTCCATCTGTTACTTCATACAAGCGGGAGATTAAAGAAGAAATAGTTGATTTTCCAGATCCTGTTTTTCCAAGAATCGCCAGCGTTTCTCCTTTTTTTACTTTAAAGGAAATATTTTTTAATGCTTCTATATTCGTGTCTTCATAGGTATAGCTCACATTTTCGAATGAGATAGTACCCTCAATAATAGATTTATTTGGGTTTTTATTTTTTATTTCCGGTTCGATTTTCAGGAATTCATTAAGGCGCTTTTGCGAAGCTTCGGCCTCTTGAACCATTGACGAAACCCATCCTAATGAAGCAACCGGCCAAGTAAGCATGTTGACATACAAGATAAATTCAGCGATGGTTCCAATGCTTTTTATGGTTCCATTGATATACATTAGACCACCAAAATAAATCACAACCAAGTTGCTTATTCCTATCAGCGCCAGCATTAACGGACCAAACAATGATTGTACTTTTGCCAAATTCAAACTCTTGCTTTTGCTTTCATTCGCTAAGTCCACCATATTGTTTTGATGTTGGTCTTCTAATGAATAGGCTTTTATCACTCGGATTCCAGAAAATATTTCTTGCGAAAAACTCGATACTTTGGACAAATACTGCTGGAAAATAGTGCTTCTTTTATTGATTTCAGAACTTAATTTGAAAATGCAATACGATAATACAGGTAAAGGAAGAATGGTGTACAATGTTAATCGTGGCGATACATTGTACATGTAACCGATTACAATTGCAAAACGTATAAAAGTGTTAATCGTATACATTACTGCGGGTCCCACGTACATTCTTACTTTTGAAACATCTTCACTGATACGGTTCATCAAATCACCTGTACGGTTTTGCTTATAGAAGTTTTGTGATAGGTTTTCATATTGACGAAACACTTCGTTTTTTAAATCGAACTCAATGTGTCTCGACATAACTATCAGGGTTTGTCTCATCAAAAAAGTAAGAAAACCAGCTATAATGGTAGTCGCAATAATCAGTAAAATGTTTGAAATTAATTGCTGTTGAATGACATCCGCAGTAATGGTTTTATCCTTAGAAAATGATTCAATTACCATGAATGACTTGCTAATCAATTTTGGAGTAAACAAAGAAAATATTTGTGCGATAATTGTAAATAAAATACCAAGAGAAAAACTGTATTTATATTTGATAAAATATTTATTTAAATAACGTAATTCTTTCATTTTTTTAAGATATTCTGTGTTGAAAAAGTTTTATTTATTGATTAACAATCAATTTTTGATAATGTTTAAAATTGATTTATTTTTGCAATAATTACGAAATTAATAATTTTAAACTAAAATATTAGGATATGTGTATTTTTTATGTAAATTTGATTTGTCTTTTTAACGAATTCATAATTTATCACTATAAAAATTAATACTATGAATGCAGCTTTCACAACTGGAAAGGAACTTCAAAAAATGGATCCCGTTTTTGGCCAATTATCATTTGATGATCACGAACAAATTGTATTTTGCAACGACAAAGATACAGGTTTAAAAGCAATTATTGGTATTCATAATTCGGTTATGGGTCCCGCTTTAGGTGGTACGCGTATGTATAATTATGCCAATGAATGGGAAGCGCTAAACGATGTATTGCGACTTTCTCGTGGTATGACTTATAAAGCTGCCATTACAGGATTGAACATTGGTGGAGGTAAAGCGGTTATTATTGGCGATGCCAAAACTCAAAAAACACCTGAGTTGATGCGTAAGTTTGGTGAATTTGTGCATTCTTTAAGCGGAAGATACATTACTGCCGAAGATGTAGGTATGGAGACTAAAGACATGGACATAGTAAGAGATGTAACACCTTATGTTACTGGAATTTCTGAAGAAAGAGGTGGTTCTGGAAATCCATCACCTGTAACTGCTTACGGAGTATATTTAGGTATGAAAGCAGCTGCAAAGCATCAATTTGGTTCTGATGTTTTGGGGGGTAAAAAAGTATTGGTTCAAGGAATTGGTCATGTTGGAGAAACTTTAGTTGATTATTTGACAAAAGAAGGAGCAATAGTAACGATTACTGATATTAATGAAGAAAGATTGTATGAAGTAGGAGCTAAGTACAACGCTAAAATATTCTCAGGCGAAGATTTATATAGTGCGGATGTTGATATTTATGCGCCTTGTGCCATGGGAGCAACTATAAATGATGCAACCGTGCATAAAATTAAAGCAAAAGTAATTGCTGGTGCGGCTAATAACCAATTGGCAAATGAGAATATCCACGGAGCAATTTTGCAGGAACGAGGAATTCTTTATGCGCCAGATTTCTTAATTAATGCGGGTGGTATCATCAATGTTTATGCGGAATTGGCTCATTATGACAAAGCTGAAATCATGCGTAAAACAGAGAATATTTACAATACTACGCTGGAAATAATTGATTTTGCCATTGCAAACAAGATGACTACACATCATGCGGCTTTGACGATTGCTCAAAATAGAATTGATCAAAGAAAGATAGAAAACAGTAAGAAGTAGTTTTCAGTGTTCAGTATTCAGTGTCCAATTATTGCCGTTCACTGAATACTGATCACTGAATACTTTTAAAATAAGCGATTATATATTTTATTTTAAAAAATGAAATACTTATTTTTGCAGACTAATTAATAAAAGTTCTTACAAGGTGGTAAATAGAAGACACATACGCGTTAAAGTCATGCAATCCATTTATGCGATGCATCAAAGCGGTTCAGATAATCTGGAAAAAGAAGAAAAATTCCTTTTTTACAGTATCGACAATATTCAAGATTTATACCTTATAATGCTTTCTTCCCTGATTGAAATTTGTAAAACAGAAACTGTCTTTTTGCATAAATCCAGTCTGAAACATCTTGCAACTCCTGAGGAACGTAAACCCAACGAGAAATTCATCAAAAACCGTATTTTTCAAATTCTTTCCGAAAATAATTCACTAAGTATTGCGCTGGAAAATCGTAAAATCAATAATTGGACTTTAAACGACGATTATATTTTATTATTGCTGAATGATATAAAGGCGAGCAAATTGTATGCAAAATACATGAGTGATTCGACTAATACATTTGAAGAAGACAGACAGTTTATCGTTGATTTGTTTATGGAAGTAATTGTTCCTAACGAAAAATTATATGAATATTTAGAGGATGATAAGTTAACTTGGGTTGATGATATTCCGTTAGTGAATACGCACATCATCAAGCAATTGAAAGCGATTAAATCTGGTGAAGACGACAATTTCAGAATGCCAAAATTGTATAAAGACAATGAGGATAAAGACTTTGTTAAGGATTTGTTTCGAAAAACGGTCTTAAACGAATCCGAATTAGCCAAAGAATATATTGATAAAACACCCAATTGGGATAGTGATAGAATTGCCGAAATTGATACCATTATTCTTAAAATGGCAATTTGTGAATTTTTGAAATTTCCATCTATTCCTGTAAAAGTTACCCTTAATGAATATTTAGAAGTTGCTAAAGAATATTCTACACCAAAAAGTAGTATTTTTATCAACGGAATTTTAGATAATTTAGTAAAAGAATTACAAACCAGCAAAAGAATCATTAAAGCCGGTCGTGGTTTAATGTAATAATTAACAAATAAAAAGAGAATTAAAATTATGGAACAATTAACTCAATTTGCACCGTTTTTATTAATGTTTGTGGTGATCTATTTCTTTATGATCAGACCACAACAAAAAAGAGCGAAAAACGAAAAAGAATTTGAAAGCACTTTGAAAGTAGGTGACAAAATCATTACTAAAAGTGGTCTTCACGGAAAAATTTCTGAGTTAGCTGATACCACTGTTGTTGTTGAAACGATGTCAGGAAAGCTTAAAATGGAGCGTTCAGCTATTTCTATGGAAATGAGTGCAGCATTGAACAAAAAATAATTTTCGCTTTAATGAATAAAAAAAGTCCCAACCGATTATTCGGGTTGGGACTTTTTTTTGATAAAAAATAATCCTATTATTTTTTATTCTTCTTCGCTTTCTTCGCTTTTTTAGATTTTGCTTTGGCTTTTTTAGCTTTTATCTTTGCTTTGACTTTCGCTTTTTTAGCTTTATCCTTTTTGGCTTTTTTTGCCTTTTTAGCTTTTGCTTTTGCTTTCGCATCGGCTTTTTTAGCGTTTTTTTTATCTTTTACTTTCTTTTTAGTCTTCTTTTTATTGTCTTTTTTATTTGAAACAGCGGTGTTTTGATCTAGATTAATCGCAGAAATTTCTATAGTTTCCGTTATGATTTCTTCTATTACTGGTTCTATTATTTCAACTGGTTCTTCTAAAGGTTTGGTTACTTTAGTTTTTCTAGCTCTAATCGGTTTGTCAATTTCAAGTTTTGCGGGAGATACTGGAGCAGTTTCCGCTTCTTTCTTTTGTATCATAATTTATAGTGTTAGTATTATTTTTATCCAATTAAACCAAAAGTTGTTCAGGTATTAATAAATTGTTAAGTGCCTATAAGTAAATATAGTGATTTAATACGTTGGTTTTTAGTATAGTTCGCAAAAAAAAACTTTCTAATTTGCGATAAATAGTATCTGGGATGGGAGTTTAAATTGGCATGTTTCTTTTTCAAAAGCTTTAAGGAGCGTTTTTGAAAATGAATTTCATATAGCATATTAGGAAGTGATGGCGAGAGTATACGGGAGTGTAGTCTATGGGTTGAATAAAAAAAATCCCAACCTGATGCTTCAGAAATGGGACTTGATTTTATCGGTATTTGTCATTTAAGCCAATGTTTTCAAGTATCATTGGTTTTATTTTTTCGATTCTGGACCGTTTGGTTTCTTCTCGTTTTGCGGTTTCTATATATTCCAAGAATTCCTTTTGTTTGTAAGGCGAGAATTTTAGAAATGCTTTTGCTAAATTCGGATCAGCATCTAATTCTTTTTGGAAAAGTTCAGAAACTATAATTTTTCCTTTTTCAGGTTTAAGATGTTTTCCTTGTTTTTCATTTTCAATCGCTTCATGAATATAATCTAATACTGCCGCTTCATTGACTTCTTCTTTTGATGAAAAGCGCCATTGTCGGAATGATTTAGTAACACCTTCTTGTGCATTAACCAAAACCTGTTTTTCATCTTTCAGGAAAACGCCATTAAAAAACCAAATCGTAAAATAATTTTTGAATCCTCCGACTCCAAGTACATTTTTATCATTGAGGACATAAACGTAACCGCCCCATTTCGTGGTTTCGATCAGTTCTGTTTTAGCAATAATTGATTTCAGCAATTCTAATTCTTCTGACCAACTATTGACTTTATCCCAGGTATGTGTATTGGTTTTTAGGGGCTCCAACTATTTTTTATTTTTAGCTATTTCTTCCGTTTTAGTGAAATCACCCGCTGCAGTCAATTCGGCAATTTTTACAATTACGCTAACTGCTTTTTGCATGCTTTCTACAGGAACATATTCATATTTTCCGTGGAAATTATGCCCGCCAGCAAAAATATTTGGGCAAGGTAACCCTTTATACGATAATTGAGAACCGTCAGTTCCGCCACGAATAGCTTTTATAAGTGGTTTTATATCCAATTCTCTCATAGCCTTTTCTGCAATATCCACAATATGTTTTACAGGTAAAACCTTTTCTTTCATATTGTAATATTGGTCTTTTATTTCGGTAATAACAATATCTTCGCCAAATTGTTTCGCGAATTTTTTATTGATTTTTCGGGTGATTTTCTCGATTAATTCTTTACGTTTCTCAAATTTTTTCTTGTTATGATCGCGAATGATAAGTTCCAAAACCGTTTCTTCGATACTTCCGGTTAAATGATGTACGTGAAAAAAACCTTTGTATCCTTTTGTTCTTTCGGGTGTCTCATCAATTGGTAATTCATTGATAAAATCATTAGCAATCAACATAGAATTGATCATTTTTCCTTTGGCATAACCAGGATGCACGCTTTTTCCTTTGAAAGTAATTTTGGCGCCAGCCGCATTAAAATTTTCATATTCCAATTCGCCTATTTGACTGCCATCCATGGTATACGCCCAATCCGCTCCAAATTTAGCTATATCAAAATGATGTGCGCCACGACCAATTTCTTCATCAGGTGTAAAACCAACTCTGATTTTTCCGTGCTTGATTTCGGGATTGTTGACAAGGAATTCCATTGCGGTAACAATCTCAGTAATTCCGGCTTTATCATCAGCACCCAGCAATGTTGTTCCGTCAGTGGTTATCAAAGTCTGTCCTTTATACAACAACAAATCTTTAAAATAGCTTGGTGATAATACAATGTTTTTATCGGCATTTAATACAATGTCTTTACCATCATAATTAGGAACAATTTGAGGTTTTACATTAGCACCGCTAAAATCTGGGGAAGTATCAAAGTGCGAAATAAATCCGATGGTAGGCACTTCATGAGTCACATTACTAGGCAAAGTAGCCATAATATAGGCTTTGTTATCTATTGTTACGTCTTGCAATCCAATGGCTTTTAATTCCTCAACCAGTTTGTTGGCTAAATTCCATTGTTTTTTAGTGCTTGGTGTAGTTTCTGAGTTGGGATCAGATTCTGTATCTATAGTTACATAACCAATGAAACGGTCAATAATATGTTGCATAAAGTGTTTTTTAATGAGACACAAATATACAGTTTATTTAGAAAATGATTTTACTTAGATGAGTTTGTCTTTTCTTTGTATCTATTAATAAGTAGCTGAAATTAATAAGCAAAAAGCCAAAGATATAATCAAATACTTAACATAATAAACGAAGAAATTGCATACTTTTTTAAATGAAAGTTTAAATTAAGGTTTGCACAATTAATGCTTGTTTCCAATAAATGAAAATGATTTATAAAATTATTTTCCAAATATTTAATTATCGAATAGATAGTTCTATTTTTGCACCACCAACACAATAACCATGTATAAATTACTTATTCGCCCGATACTTTTTTGTTTTGATCCAGAAAAGGTTCATTATTTTACTTTTTCATTGATTCGTTTCTTGTCTAAAATCCCAGGATTTTCATTTGTTTTTAAATCGCTTTACGAGGTAAATGACCCAAGATTAGAAACCGAAGTTTTTGGATTGAAATTTAAAAATCCCGTGGGTTTAGCCGCTGGTTTTGATAAAGATGCCAAGTTGTATAAAGAATTGTCCAATTTTGGTTTTGGTTTTATCGAAATAGGAACGCTTACGCCAAAAGGACAAGAAGGAAACCCTAAAAAGCGTTTGTTCCGTCTTAAAGAAGATAGCGCGATTATCAACAGAATGGGGTTCAATAATGGCGGAGTTCAGGAAGCCGTAGAACGATTAAAAAATAACAAAGATGTTTTAATTGGCGGAAATATTGGAAAAAACAAACTAACGCCAAACGAAGAAGCAACATCAGATTACGAAATTTGTTTTGATGCTTTGTATGACTATGTTGATTATTTTGTGGTGAATGTGAGTTCCCCAAACACGCCCAATCTTCGTGCTTTGCAAGACAAAGAACCATTGACACAATTGTTGCAAACATTGCAAAATAAGAATTTGGCAAAGCCAAAACAAAAACCAATTCTCCTGAAAATTGCCCCTGATTTAACCGATGAGCAGTTACTGGATATTATAGATATCGTAAAAGAAACCAAAATTGCAGGAGTTATTGCTACCAATACAACCATTTCACGCGAAGGATTACAATCCGAAAACAAAATAGAAATGGGAGGTTTGTCAGGAAAACCATTAGCAAAACGTTCTACTGAAGTGATCCGATTTTTATCTGAAAAAAGCAAAAAAGCCTTTCCTATTATTGGAGTAGGAGGAATCCATTCCGCTGACGATGCAATTGAAAAATTAGAAGCTGGAGCGTGTTTAGTGCAATTGTACACCGGTTTTATTTACGAAGGACCAGCTTTGGTAAAAGCAATCAACAAGAAGATTTTAGAGCGATTGTAGGCTTTTAATATTACCAAATTATGTAATATTTATAATTATTACCAAAATACGTAATAATGTTAATTTACTGAAATTTAAAATTCATAATTTAAAATTCATAATTGTTTTCCTATCTTTGGTTTTCTATGGAGCCAATAAAAATTATAGAATGTCCACGCGATGCCATGCAAGGTATTAAGCAATTTATTCCTACTGAAAGAAAGGTATCTTATATACAATCTTTATTGCGCGTAGGATTTGACACCATAGATTTTGGGAGTTTTGTCTCTCCAAAAGCGATTCCGCAAATGCAGGATACTGCCGAAGTTCTGGCGCAACTTGATTTATCTCAAACCAGAAGTAAACTTCTTGCAATAATAGCCAATACACAAGGGGCAATATTAGCTTCTGTTCACCCTGAAATACACTATTTAGGTTTTCCGTTTTCAATTTCTGAGAATTTCCAAATGCGGAATACTCACAAAACAATAGCGGAATCATTAATCACGTTACAAGAAATTCTAGAAATTGCCGATAAAAGTAATAAAGAAGTGGTGGCGTATCTTTCTATGGGTTTTGGTAATCCGTATGGAGATCCTTGGAATACAGAAATAGTAGGCGAGTGGACTCAAAAATTATCCGATATGGGAGTGAAAATCCTATCGCTTTCGGATACAGTGGGAAGTTCAACACCGGATGTAATCTCCTATTTATTTTCGAATTTAATTCCAAAATATCCCGAAATAGAATTTGGCGCTCATCTTCATACCACACCTAATAAATGGTTTGAGAAAATAGATGCAGCCTACAAAGCGGGTTGCCGTCGTTTTGATGGAGCCATTCAAGGTTTTGGCGGATGCCCAATGGCAACTGATAATTTAACAGGAAATATGCCAACAGAGAAATTATTGTCCTATTTCACTTCACAAAAAGAAAATACAAATACAAGCCCGATGAGTTTTGAAAGTGCTTATAATGAGGCTTCTAAATTATTTGGAGAATTTCATTAGAAAAAGATCTATTTTAGATTTTTACAATATTGACAAATAATAATAATAATAAGAACTTTGATGCGTTCGTAGTTTAGTAAGTATGAGATTGATTTTAACAAATAATAAAATGAGACCACTGGTTTTTCATAGGATTTTAGGAATACTAATTCCGGTACTGTTTTTCTTTTCATGTACAAGTGATCTTGACTTTAATCAGGTCAATGATTTAAAATTAGAACCTGTTTTTGTTTCAAATTTGGCTCATTTTGATGTTCCCGCAAATCAATTTGTGACTAATGGTGTAGAACAAGTTGTAACTGTTGACACCCCAACGATTGACATCTTTAATGATGCTTTTTTTAAAGACAATTTAGTAAGAGCTGATTTCTTTTTTGAAATCAATAATACTATAAATAGGGCCTATACTTTAGATCTAGTCTATCTGGACAAAAATAATCAGGCTCTTTATTCTACTAATTTTGCTATACCTGCCTATACTGGCGTTGAAAATTTGGTCACTAAAACCGATGTGTTTGCAAATGCTAAACTTGATTTGTTGAAAAGAACCACTAAAATTGCTTTCATTCTTAAGATGCTTCCTGGTCCGATATTAAGTGAGAGCAGTACCGGGAGTTTAAAATTACGTTCAGGTGTAACCGCTTATTTAGTTGTAGAATGAAAAAAATAATCTTGCTTTTTGTTCTATTTGTATCGGTTGAATGTATTTCTCAAAACAAACAAATTTTATATAATTTCACTTCAGTGCCTCAGTCTTTAATGACTAATCCAGGTTCTGATGTGAAGTACAAATGGTATTTTGGAATTCCTTTATTATCGGGTATTTCTGCTAATGTAGGTTCCAGCGGTTTTTCGGCCTATGATTTATTTGCCAATGGCGGAGTGGATTTTAATGTAAAATTGCGAAATGTTGTATTCTCCACTACCAGAAAAGATAAAGCTACAATAAACGAACAAATAGAATTATTCAACGGAGGCTTCAAAGTTGGCGATTGGCAAAGTAACTCATATATTTCCTTTGGAATGTATCAGGAATTTGATTTTCTGAGTTATATGCCTAAAGATTTAGCTATACTTGCTTTGGACGGGAATAGAGATTATTTAGGAAAAGTGTTTAATTTGGGAGATTTAAATGTAAAAGTTGAAATGCTTTCGGTTCTTCATATCGGATATCATAAAAACATAAAGAATAACTTAATTGTGGGACTTCGAGGAAAAATTTATTCCAGCGCTTTTAATGCTACTTCGACTAAAAATTCTGGATATATTTATACCATTCCTTCTACTAATGGAATTTACGAGCAAGTTATTTCTTCGAATTTAGAACTTAATACTTCTGGAATTTCAAAATATATCGATGAAGATTATTCAGGAGATGTAGTAAGAGATATTAAACAAAAAGTCTTTTTTGGAGGTGATTTAGGGCTTGGTTTTGATGCAGGACTTACCTATTATCCCAAAAAAAATATTCAGTTTACAGCAAGTCTTGTTGATGTTGGATTTATAAGGCATACTAAAGATGTAGAGACTTTTACGTTTAAAGGGTATTATAAATACGACGGGATAAATCCTAAATTCACAAATGGGAATGCGGCAGGAAATGTATATCAGGAATTTAAAGATGCTATTCCATTGGATACATTATATACTAAATACACGACCTGGCGTCCCGCCAAGTTTAATTCGTCTATTCAATATTCATTTGATGATTCAAGAAGTAAAGATTGTAATTGTGACGGCACTGATTCTGGATATAGAAATGCTGTTGGCGCTCAATTATTTATTATGTCAACCCCAAGAACGCCTTTTATGGCTTTTACAACGTATTACAGAAGGAATATTTTCAATAATTTACAAATGAAAGCGACCTATACTTTAGATTCCTATTCGTATAAAAACATTGGATTGGGATTGTCTGCACAACTTGGAAAACTCAATTTGTACGTTCTTGCGGATAATCTGTTAGAATATCATGATTTGGCAAAAGCCAATAGTCTTTCTTTTCAATTTGGACTTAACGTTATTTTTAAAGACAGTGACGAGCCTTATTAAAGCCTAATTGCGGATTGTCTGTTTTTTTGTTTGCTGAGTTTTACGGATTCTTTTTTCTCTTTAACCATTTGTAAATTTCTATCCAAAGTACCGAAACAAATCCCACTAAAATGCTCAAACCTATTTGGAAACCCGAAACCCTTTCGAACTCAAAAAAATGAGCGAACAGAGGAACAAACAGCAATAAAGCCGTGATCAGAATGGTTATTCCAATTATCATTAGAACTAAATTGTTTTTATAGCCTAAAGGGGTAAATATGGAGTAATAAAAAGAACGATTGGTGAGTGTCAGAAAAATATTGGAAGCTATCAATGTAAGGAAAACGGTAGTTCTTGTTATACTTTCCGAGCAATTATCAGCCACACAAAAACGATAGACAAATAAAAGCCCCATTGTGATTACAAGACCCTGAATAATACTAATGGCAATTTCTTTCAGGTTGAAAAAAGTATTGGTAAAAGGTCTTGGTTTGAGCAACATCAAATTGCGCTCCACAGGTTCATTTTCGTAAATTATGGAACAGGTTGGGCCCATAATTATTTCAAGGAAAATTACGTGAACCGGCGAAAAAATATTTGGATAAATCCATCCCAATGCCAAGGGAATAAACACGATCATTATGATTGGGATGTGTATGGAAATAATGTATTGTATGGCTTTTTTTAGATTGTTATATATTTTTCTCCCTATAGCAATGGCATCAATCATTTTAGAAAAATCATCATCAATAAGAATAAGATTGGCAGCTTGTTTAGCAATTTCAGTTCCCTTTTTACCCATGGCAATTCCTATGTGAGCTGATTTTAAAGCGGATCCGTCATTTACGCCATCGCCCGTCATGGCTACTATTTGATTGTTATCTTTCAGGGCTTTTATGATTTTGAGTTTGGCCTCAGGAAACATTCTCGTAAAGATGGTGGTTTCCATGACTTTTTCTTTTAGCGTGATGCCATCCATTGCCATTAATTCATCTCCAGTCAGTGTTTTTTCAGCGTTTTGAAAACCAATTTGTTTAGCGATTGTGGCAGTTGTCTCGGCATTATCACCCGTAACTATTTTTACCTGGATGCCAGCTTTATAAAATGTTTCAAATACAGTTTTTATGTTCTCTTTTAGAGGATCATAAAATGCAACTAATCCTTTAAAATGAAATGAAAAATCTTGTTGTTTTTTTGGATAATCTGACCCTGAAAATTCAGTTACGCCAACACCTAGAACGCGAAATCCTTTTTTAGCCATAGTTGTCATTGCGGCAAGGATTTGTTGTGTTTCTTTTTCGGATAAATTAGAGCATGCAATTAAAGCTTCCGGAGCATCTTTGGCAGCAATGATTCTAGTTCCATTTTGGTTTTCAAAAACATAGGTTCTTTAACCATTTCAATTAAAGAAGTTAAGAACGTATTTTTATCCTGATGTGCTAAGGAATTAGGGGCGTATTTTGCTCTTGATTGCAAAACTTCATCACCTGAAAGCCCTTTTATTTGTTGTTGAGGTTCTGTCATATCAAAAAAGCCAGGATTTTATGAGTTGCGAAGAATCAGGCTTAGTTATAGGTGTCGAAATAATCAATGAAATGCAATTTAATCATTATATTGTAAAAAGCAGTCGTTTTTTCGCTTAAGATTGTCTATATTTGCACGCAATTTAACTACAACTACAAATTGCAATGATCGCACACAATTCTAAGATTATCGGTGAAGGATTAACTTACGATGATGTACTATTAGTTCCCAACTACTCAAATGTGCTTCCACGTGAAGTGAGTATCCAATCAAAATTTTCAAGAAACATAACACTTAACGTTCCTATTGTATCTGCAGCTATGGATACCGTTACCGAAAGTGCAATGGCAATTGCTATGGCACAAGAGGGAGGGATTGGTGTTTTACATAAAAACATGACGATTGAGCAGCAAGCTGCTAAAGTACGTAAAGTAAAGCGTGCCGAGTCAGGAATGATTATAGATCCGGTTACCTTACCATTGACTTCTACAGTTGCTGATGCTAAAAACGCGATGAAAGAATTTGGAATTGGTGGTATTCCAATTGTTGATGAAAATAAAAAACTTAAGGGTATTGTTACCAATAGAGATTTACGTTTCGAAAAAAATAATGCCAGACCTATCATTGAGGTAATGACAAGTGAGAACTTGGTAACAGTTGCCGAAGGTACTTCACTGGAACAAGCCGAAGTAGTTTTGCAAGGATATAAAATCGAAAAGCTTCCAGTAGTAAATGCGGATTATAAATTAGTTGGTTTAATTACGTTTAGAGATATTACTAAACTGACTCAAAAACCAAATGCAAATAAAGACAAATACGGACGTTTACGTGTAGCGGCTGCATTAGGTGTAACTGCAGATGCTGTTGAAAGAGCTACTGCTTTGGTTAATGCTGGAGTAGATGCAGTTATAATCGATACCGCTCACGGACATACAAAAGGAGTTGTAGATGTACTAAAATTAGTTAAAGCTAAATTCCCGGAATTAGACGTTATTGTTGGTAATATTGCCACTCCTGAAGCAGCTAAATATCTTGTTGAAAATGGTGCCGATGGTGTGAAAGTAGGAATTGGACCAGGTTCTATTTGTACTACTCGTATAGTTGCGGGTGTTGGTTTTCCTCAATTTTCTGCGGTACTTGAAGTAGCAGCAGCTATAAAAGGTACTGGAGTTCCAGTAATTGCTGATGGTGGAATTCGTTACACAGGTGATATCCCTAAAGCTATAGCTGCAGGCGCGGATTGTGTGATGTTAGGTTCATTACTGGCCGGAACAATGGAATCTCCTGGGGAAACCATTATTTTCGAAGGAAGAAAATTCAAATCATACCGAGGAATGGGTTCTGTTGAAGCGATGCAAGAAGGATCTAAAGATCGTTATTTCCAAGATGTGGAAGATGATGTGAAGAAACTAGTTCCAGAAGGAATTGTAGGTCGTGTACCTTACAAAGGGGAATTGAATGAAAGCATGCAACAATTCATTGGCGGTCTTCGTGCCGGAATGGGCTATTGTGGTTCAAAAGATATTCCAACTTTACAGGAAACAGGACGTTTTGTTCGTATTACCGCAAGCGGAATCAACGAAAGTCATCCGCATAATGTTACGATAACGAAAGAAGCTCCAAATTATTCAAGATAGTTTTTTGTCCATCATAAAAAAAGGCATAATTAATTTCCGTTTTAGGGTGTTAATTATGCCTTTTTTATTGGTGTAAACTGAATTAGTCTGGCAATTCAGATAAGTCAGATAAATTGTTTTTCAAATGCTGGCTGTCCCAACTGTGATTGGTTGCTGCAACTTGAGAATAAATATCACTCTTTAATAACTGTTCCTGCAATTCAATCTCTTCTTTAATGGTAATCAGATACGCCATTTTATCGTGGCGTTTTTCGGCTAATTTACGTGTTGTGATTTCATCGTATTTTATAAATTGCTGTCCTTGTCTGGTTGCCGTATATTTTCGAAGTCCTAATTCTACCAATGCATCAACACCCATATTAACGGCACTGTATAAAGTTTCTCTGTAAATATGTTCGACTTTATGATCGATTAATTCATAGGCATCATTTCGATTTCGGGCACGGGTTAAGATTTTTAAATTTGGGAAATGTTTTTTTAAGGTTTCAATTACTTGAAGATTTACTGTTGGATTATCTATGGCAGCAATAAAAATTTTCGCATTCTCACAACCAGCAGCTTTCAATAACTCTAATCGGGTTGCATCCCCATAATAGACCTTGAAACCCATTTTTCGTAATAAATCGATTCGGTCTGAATCATAATCCAGAATAGTTGATTTTATTTGATTAGCTCTCAATAAACGGCCAACTGTACTTCCAAAATGCCCAAAACCAGCTATGATAACGGGATTATCCTCGTCAATATAATCATTGTCTTTTTTTATTTCTTTTTCCTGAATTCTGGTGTTGGGATAAATTATTCGCTCATTTATTAGTAGCAGAAAAGGAGTCGCAACCATACTCATGGCGATCACTGCCATAATTTGATTGGCTAAAATATTAGGTATAATATTTAATTGTATACAAAAACTCATAATCACAAAACCAAATTCACCAGCTTGACTCAAACTAAAAGCAAATAGTAGATTTTGATCTATTTTCTTTTTATAAAATCTACTGGTCATAAATAGAACTATAAATTTCACTAAAGTTAGAATCGCTCCAAAAACAAAAATAAATAATGGATTGTCCATAATCAATTGGAAATTTATCGATGCACCGACACCCAGAAAGAATAAACCTAAAAGTAACCCTTTAAATGGTGCAATATCACCTTCTAATTCATGACGAAATTCAGAGTTGGCAAGTACCACCCCAGCCATAAAAGCACCTAGCGCAGGACTTAATCCAATCAAATGCATTAAATAAGAAACAGCAACTACCAATAACAATGCTGAAGCGGTAAACAATTCCTGCAACCGAGTTTTTGCGATAATATGCAATAATGGAACAAATAAAAAGCGACCGGCAAAATAGATTATCGAAATAATTCCAAGTACAATTACCGTTTGCAACCAGCTGGCATAACCTGTAATTAATGATTGTGGTGCATCATTTGTTGCCTCAAGATTTACCGTTGACAAAAGAGGTAAAAAGGCTAAAATTGGGATTACCGCAATATCCTGAAAAAGTAAAACCGCAAATGAGGAACGTCCCACTGACGTATTTGATAATCCTTTTTCTTTTAAGGTTTGTAATACAATGGCAGTAGAAGATAATGCCAGTGCCAGCGAAATGGCTAATGTGGTTTCCCATTTCCAGTCCATGAAAAAAAGGCATCCAAGAAACAGAATGAGGGTTGTTCCAACCAATTGTAAAGAACCCATTCCCAGAATGAATTTCCGCATTTTCCAAAACTTACTCGGTTCCAATTCCAAGCCAATCAAAAACAACATCATTACAACACCAAATTCGGCAAAATGCATGATATCCTGTCCTTCCTGGCCAATAAAACCAAGAACATAAGGTCCAATAATTATTCCAGCTAATAAATAGCCTAAAATGGAGCTCAGCCCTAATTTTTTAGCAATAGGCACACAAATTACGGCTGCTGTCAAATAAATAATTGCCTGAAGTAGAAAATTCGTATCCATGTTATGTTTTTATTGTAGCAAACCATTCATTTAAATAATGGTATTGCAAAATTTCATCCGTATCTAAATCATTATTTTCTAAATAGTCGAGAAAATAACCATAAATCAAGCCGTTTTTTTCATAATCTTCTTTGGTCATATTATGTGTTCCATGTATTACAAAAGGGGGTAAATAGGTCATATTGCACACTTTTGCTGTTTGGTTAAAGGGTTCCAGTAATTCAAGAATACTATAGCGATCACTACCGGTTTCGCAATAATTTTCCTTGTTGCCACCTGTAGTAATTACCTGAAAAATAATTTTATCTTGCAAAGCCTTACCTTTTTTTCCATAAGCCCAGTTGTGTTCCAATACCATATCAATCCACTGTTTCATCAATGGCGGACAACTATACCAATACATAGGATGATGCCAAATGATAATGTCGTGTTGGCTTAACAAAACCTGCTCGTGTTTTACATCAATATCAAAATCCGGATATTCCTCATACAAATCATGAAAAGTAATGTTCTCTGAATCGGGAATATTTTCCACCAAGGCTTTATTCGCATGTGATTTTTCGAATAGTGGATGGGAAAATAGGATTAAGATTTTATTTTTAGGCATAAAATTTATTTTAAGCTTTTTGTTTTTATGTGTTATATAATTGATTTACACTGTTCTTTAAACAATAAAAACTTCATGAAAGATATAAAATAATGCTTAATTTTAATAATACAATGCCATTCAAAAGCCCATTTTTACAATATTAATAAATAATAAACAGAAAATCCCGTCAAAACAAAATGTGAAGTTTCATTCAGACAGGATTTAATTAAAGACTTGTTTTGCTTAGCAATAATTCAGCCAAAATGGATTTGCAAAAACAATAATTTACACTATACTTTATTTAGTGTTAATTTTTGAAAAAAGTAGTTAGTAGTTTTTTACTGCCTACCACCCAAAGAATATCATTTTTCTCCAATATCAGACTGGATTCAGGATTAAGAATCCGATTTCCTTTTCTTTCAATCCCTACAATTAGACCTTTTGTTTTTTCCCGTAATTGAGAATCCTTGATATTTTTACCTATAAACTCCTCTTCGTCGAGTTCCAATTGTTTTAAGATAATATCTGTTTCAGTAGCTTTTTCTGGAATTTCTATTTCATTTTGATGTAAATAGGATTTAAATTCCTTGACTTGGTTATCCGTTCCAATGACACAAATTTCATCTCCAGGGAACAAACGTTCATTTTTATTTGGAATATTAATCATGATCTCTCCACGTTTGATGAAAGCGATATTAATTCCCATTTTTTCCCGAATTCGTAATTCATCTAATGTTTTTCCAGCAATATTGGAGGTTGCCGCAATATCAAAAGTGGTCATGTGGCCATCCCAAGGTGTTAAATGGCTTCTGCTTCTTTTGGCTTTAATAATTTCTCTGGCATTTAAATTTTCAAGAAAGTGATTTTCAATTTTGTGGTATTGTGCATTTAACTTTTTTGGAAAGACAAAATACACAACAACAGCAGCAATCAAAGCTATAAAAGCGATTATGGGAGAGAAAAAGATATTTAATAAAAATCCGATGTAAAAAAGGGTTAGTAGCATTCGCAGTAAAATCATCATCAAGACAGGGCCACGATATTTGCGTTCCTCCCTCAAAATGGCTACTTCTTTTACTGCAACTCGTCGCAATGAAAGTGCCCATAAAAAAGGAGATATTATTATTAAAGTAATCAACGCGCCAAATGTATTTCCAAATTGAGACCCTTTAACTAATGGCAGAATAAATTTAGATGAAATTAGAATAATGGCAACAATAATTACGGAGTGGATGATTACTTGAGTCAGAAAAGCGCGTACGACTATTTGCCAGTTGCTTACTGACTTGATGGATTGGGCATTGGCACTATAACGTTCAATTTTTTTAGTCCATTTTCGAGGCAACTTCTTTTCCAGATATTCCGAAAATGGAGTGGCGAATTTCACCATAAATGGGGTCGTAAAAGTAGTCACTGCTGAAACAGCCACTACAATAGGATAGAGAAAATCACTGGTTACATTTAATGTCATTCCCAGTGTTGCGATAATAAATGAGAATTCCCCAATTTGCGACAAACTCATTCCGGTTTGCACCGATTGTTTTAAAGGCTGCCCAGAAAGTAAAGCGCCAATTGTTGAACTTATGGATTGCCCCAAAATAACAACTAACGTCAAAACAGCGACAGGCAAGGCGTATTCATACAACGTCCCGGGATTAATTAACATACCAACGGATACGAAAAAAACAGCTCCAAAAAGGTCTTTAACAGGCTTTACCAAATGTTCTATATGTTCCGCCTGAGTAGTTTCGGCAATGATCGAACCCATGATGAAAGCTCCTAATGCAGGAGAAAAACCAACATTGGCAGCAAGGATAACCATCATCAAACACAAAGCAAGTGAGATGATTAACAACATTTCATCCGTCAATAAGCTTTTTGCTTTTTTGAGTAAAGTCGGGATGAAAAAGATGCCACCCACAAACCATATTGTCAAGAAAAAGATCAGTTTGAAAACAGATTGAAGCAATTCACCTCCTGAAAATTGTTGACTCACCGCAATAGTGGAAAGCAATACCATCATTAAAATGGCGATAATATCCTGAACAATGAGCGAACCAATAACAATTCCAGCAAATTTTTGGGTTTTTACTCCCAGTTCATCAAATGTTTTTAGAATAATAGTTGTGGATGAAATCGAAAGGATAACTCCTAAAAAGATACTGTCCATTGGTTTCCAACCAATCCATTGACCGACCAAATAGCCGATGGCAACCATTGCAATAATTTGAGTGACAGCTGTAATAGAAGCAGTTCCACCCACTTTCATCAGTTTCTTAAAACTGAATTCCAAACCTAAACTAAATAATAAAAATATGACTCCAATCTCTGCCCAAACTTCTACGCTTTTAATATCTTTTACAGAAGGGAAAAAATCAAAATGATTTCCAGCCAAAAATCCAGCAATCAAATATCCTAAGACAAGCGGTTGCTTTATTTTTTTAAACAACAAAACTGCAACGGCAGCTGTCATCAGAATTAATCCTAAATCACTAATTAGAGGCTGTAAGTGGTGCGATGCATTTGCTACTGTTTCGGCTGTATTCATAGGCGTTTACTTGTGTTTTAAGGGTTTTGTGTATATTGGTAAGATATAAAAAAACTTTAATTTTTAAAGTGTATTTTTAGTTAAAATAGTCTTTTTTAAAATCTTATAAACAATAAAAATCCCGTTAAAAAGATTTTTTTTCTCTTTTCAACGGGATTTTACAAATTTGGATAATTTCTTAAAACTTATATTCCCAAGAAATTACTTGGAGTAATTTGCATCAACTCTGCTTTAATTTCATCCGAAACGTCTAAGGTTGCTATAAAACCGTGAATCGCTTTTTTATCAATCGCTTCATTCGTTCTTGTCAATCCTTTCAATGCTTCATAAGGATTAGGATATGCTTCACGACGTAAAATCGTTTGAATCGCTTCGGCAACAACAGCCCAGTTTTTCTCTAAATCTTCGTGGAATTTTGGTTCGTTCAATAACAATTTGTTTAATCCTTTCAAAGTAGCTTCAAAAGCGATTAGCGTATGCCCCATTGGTACACCAATATTTCTCAAAACCGTACTATCCGTCAAATCACGTTGTAATCTTGACAATGGTAATTTAGCTGATAAATGCTCAAAAATTGCATTGGCTATTCCTAAATTTCCTTCTGAATTTTCAAAATCAATTGGGTTTACTTTATGTGGCATTGCGGATGAACCTATTTCTCCCGCTTTGATTTTTTGTTTGAAATATTCCATCGAAACATACGTCCAAATATCTCGGTCCAAATCAATGATTATAGTATTAATTCTTTTTAATGCATCAAAAAATGCTGCGAAATGATCGTAATGTTCAATTTGGGTAGTAGGGAAGGAGTGATGTAAACCAAGGTTTTCTTCAACAAATTTCCCTCCGAATTTTCTCCAGTCAATTTGTGGGTATGCCACATGATGTGCATTGTAATTCCCTGTTGCACCGCCAAATTTAGCTGCAAAAGGAATGTTGAACAACAAACGCATTTGTTCTTCTAAACGTTCTACAAAAACACCAATTTCTTTACCCAAACGAGTTGGAGAAGCTGGTTGTCCATGTGTACGGGCAAGCATTGGAATGTCCTTCCATTCCACACTTAAATCTTTCAATTTTGAAGTTAAAGTAATCAAAGAAGGCATATAAACTTTCTCGAAAGCTTCTTTTGTAGATAATGGAATTGCCGTGTTATTAATATCTTGAGAAGTCAATCCAAAGTGGATAAACTCTTTATATTCTGATAAGCCTAATTTTTCAAAAGCATCTTTGATAAAGTATTCCACCGCTTTTACATCGTGGTTGGTTACTTTTTCAGTTTCTTTGATCCAAAGGGCATCTTCAGTAGAGAAATTTTTATAGATGTTACGTAAACTTTCGAATAAATTCGGGTTTACAGCTGCAAGTTGTGGCAGCGGCACTTCGCACAAAGCAATAAAGTATTCAATTTCAACCAATACGCGGTATTTGATTAAAGCTTCTTCAGAGAAAAATGGAGCCAGCGAAATAGTCTTGTTTCTATATCTTCCGTCGATTGGCGATATAGCATTCAATTCGTTTAAAGTAGTCATTGTTTAGTTGTTTGTTCGAAAGGCACAAATATAAACCTTTCGTGACAAATTAGAAAACGAATGGTTTTTTAAATAAACTCGGTAAGCTTCTTTTTTAGTATTTTCATTCCTTCAGATGCCACTTCAGGAATCACATCCAATGGATTTCGGAGATTCGGGATCTTTATGGGTTTTGGATCAATATAAAAAATAGGTGTTTCACGGGCTGTAAAATCGATTAATCCTGCAGCAGGATATACTTGCAAAGAAGTCCCAATGACAGCAAAATAATCTGCTTTACGGGTTATTGCAATTGCTTCTTCTAAGGCAGGTACTTCCTCACCAAACCAAACGATATGCGGGCGCAGTTGGTTTTGATTGTCATCTAAATCTCCAAAATTCAAATCGTCTTGCCAATCCAGAATATAATTTACATTTTTAGAACTTCTCACTTTCAATAATTCTCCATGTAAGTGCAACACATTGGAGCTTCCGGCACGTTCATGTAAATCATCTACATTTTGTGTGATAATATATACGTCAAAATGATTTTCTAATTCAGCTAGAATTTGATGGCCTAAATTAGGTTCTACTTCTTTGAGTTGTTTTCGTCTTTGATTATAAAAATCGAGTACTAAAGCCGGGTTTTTATGCCAACCTTCGGGAGTTGCCACATCCATGACGTTATGGCCTTCCCAAAGTCCGTCACTATCCCGAAAAGTTTTTATGCCGCTTTCGGCACTAATTCCAGCGCCAGTCAAAACCACTAATTTCTTTTTCATGGAATTTTTTTTTCATTATTTTGTCATTTCGACGAAGGAGACTCGAACGAAGTGAACAGGTGAAACAAATCATATTTGTTACTCTCGTTATGTGATTTCTCCTTCGTCGAAATGACAAAATTACTATATTTATTTTAAGCTACTCTTTTTTAGTATTTTTGCCAAAAAAATAACCCACAATGATTGATATCGATTATCTTAATTTTCTCGAAAATATCCTGACCGATAATCGAAAAGAAAAATTTCTGAAAGTATTACAAAACAGAACCAATCATTTTACCATTGCCGTAGAAGATATTTTCCAGATGCACAATACGAGTGCAGTAATGCGCAGTTGTGAGATTTTTGGAATTCAGGAATTGAACGTTATCGAGCAGCGTTACGGTAAAAGTATCGATAAAGAAATTGCGATGGGCGCTCAAAAATGGGTAGATATTAATACATTCGACAGTATTACGAACTGTGTGGATACTTTAAAAAGTAAAGGATACCAAATCATTGCTACCACACCACATGAAAATGATTGTTTGTTGGAAAATTTTGATATTTCGAAGCCTAGCGCTTTATTTTTTGGAACAGAAAGAGACGGATTATCTGAAGAAATTTTGCAACGCGCCGATGGTTTTCTAAAAATCCCCATGGTAGGTTTTACGGAGAGTTTGAATATCTCGGTTTCGGCAGCCATCATTATTCAAAATCTGACGAATCGATTGCGTAATTCAAACATTGATTGGCATTTATCTGAAAATGAAATTTTAGTAAAAAGATTGGCTTGGGCCAAAAATTCCATAAAAGACATTAAAAGAATAGAAGAAAGGTATTTTGAGGAAAACTCAAGGTAGTGCAAACGAACTCTTAAACTAGATTTTTAACGTTAGCTGAGTCATTGCGAGGAACGAAGCAATCGCATCTAGTATTTTCTTTTGATTAAGTGCTTATCGTTGTTGGAACGGATTGTTATCGCTAGTGCCTTTTATCGAGATTCAATGGAAAATCACTTTCGTTTTCTTCTAGATTTACAATTTCTACATTTTGATTTAGTAATCTTGTTAGTATTGATTGAGTTTCCCAATATTCCATTGCTTCTGGAATTTTTATAAATTCAGCTACAAGATCTAATTCTTTTATTTTTAATTCAATGTCATCCAAAGGAATTTTGAAAAATTCCCTTCTGTGATTATATAAATTTATTCGCTTTTCAGAAAATGTTTTGTGTAATTCATTTTCTAAACTTGGAGCATCTTCTGAATAAATCATTGTGTGTACATCAAATTTAAATGGAACAGAAGCATTTCCTAATTCTCTAACTCTTTCAAAGGGATCAAGTCTTCTTGTCATTCCAATTTTAAATATGTTTTCTCCAAAAGACCCAATATTTGAAATTATGTAAATGTATCCACGTTTTGTTTGTTGAGCCATTGAAATTGCTCTTGCTTTTACATCTTGTACAGCTTTTAGTTTTTCTTCTAAATCATGGATTTTTTGATTTAGAATATCATTTTCATTATTGTTTAAAGCTTCTGTTTTTGCAAGCTCAAGTTGTTTTTTTACTATTACTTCTTCAATTTCAGCTTCTTTAGTTGCTTTCTCAAAATCTTTGCGTGCTTTTTCTTCTTCTCGAAATAATTCTCTTATCCTTTTTTCTTCTTCTTTTTCTTCATACTTTTTTACTTCTTGTTCGTGATATAAAGCTAATTCTTCGAGTTTTAATTCTAAATATGGTTTAGTAATTTCTATCATTTGATTTTTATATCGCGTCCCAAAATCGTGAGTAGAATGATGCTTATTTACAATAGAGTTTTGCAATAGAATAAAAGCGCAAAATTCTCTACTTTGAGTATTAATTCTATTGAATATATCTTGAATCTTAGACTGAAAGTTATTGATATTATTCCATTTTACTTTAGTTATTAATGCGTCACATTCACTATTAAATGCAATTAAAATCAATTTTTTATAACTATTTATACTTTTTTTATAACCGCTTGTAAGGAATTTATATTCTGTTACGTAGTATATTTCATCGTCATGACTAGTTATTGCCTTATTTTCTTTGATTAATAACTTTTGTTTCTCATAATTTTGCCGAATACTTTCTTTGTAATCTTCAGAAGTTTCAAAATTGAAAATAGGATTATATAAACCAGAATCTATGATTTTAAAATCTTCATTATATAATTTTATTTGCTTCTTTAGATTGTAATAAGTTTTTGCATCTTGTTGATATTCTTTTTCTAAAACTTCAAACTTTGTTTCTAATTCCTTAATTTCTCCTTTCTTTATAAATATTAACTGATTTAAATTAGTTTCTTTTTCAAAGATTAGTTTATCAAGTTCAGTTTTTTTGCTTTGAATTTCATCTTCTAGTTTAAGGATTGGTTCAAAGTTTAATAAAGCATTATTTAAACTAGAATTTTCGGTTAAAATTTTTTCTATTTTGGTCAGTAAACCAAGTAATTCATTTTCCTTATGCTCTACTAAAATTTCTTTTTCAAGAACTAAATCCTCTAAATATTTAATTTTTTCTAATTCTTGCTTTTTTGTAAAATCTAATATTCCCATTAAAAATAAATAAATTGTTATGTTTAGTTTCTATATTTTCCGATTTTTCCACGGCATTAGCGATAACGTTATGTCGATTCACGAAGTTGCTGATGAAAGCGGACTGAGTTCTCTCTGCCAAGATAATGTTTCTTCATGAAACCAAAACGTCCGGCTACAGAAAACTCGGCAATTTCTTGAAACGGCGATTAGGCGAATTCATGATGGGTTTAGACCAGTAACAGTTGCAGCTAACTCTGCAAGCGATGTTACAGTTTTGATTCCCTTTTTAATTTGTATTTTTTGTCTCAAGCCAGAAACACTTTGGTCAACTAAACTGAACAGTTCATCAACATTATGTTTATATTCTCTGTTGACTTCTTGAAGAGCTTCTGCTGCAATTTTTATATATTGTTTTAATTCTAAAAATGATGCTTCAATTCCTTCCTGATCTAATTGAATTAAGCGACTGTCCGAAACAGCGTTTTCTTTTACTTGGAAAAATAAAACAGAAGGATATTTTATTTTGAAATCTTTGCCGAAATATTTTTGAATTAATTTGTTCGTGTCTTGAGATGGATTTTGATCTGTGGGAATCATATTGAATTCTTTTTGCGTACCTTGATTCATTCTTTGTTTCATTATATCCATCAGCTTTGATTTCATATCCTCGGCTTTGTAATGTAAACTAAAAACCGTCAGATATTCACCAGATATTGAATTAAGACTTAGCCAATAATGAGGGTCTTCTAATATTTTTCCAATATGTTCATTCTCAAAATCGTATAATATAAATGCGAATACTAACGCTCGGTTATTTTCTCTGTGTTCGTTACATATTTTAAAAAATTCTCTTTCGAATTGTTCGTAACTGCTTTTTCTATTCTCTGAATTTATTGTTACTGTAAACATAGATTTCTATTTAAAGTTTGTTGTTTATCGGGTTTACGAATTCGCCTAACTTGTTTATACTACTGACGATAGCAGCCTTATCACCCCAAAACTGAGAAGAAAGACCTCTTAAACGTCAAAATTTATTTAGCTAATATATAAATTAATTACTGAAAAATCTTATAAATTGGAATTAGTACTTAATTTTTTGTTAAAGATATATTCTTTGATTACAGGATCATTACGGGAAACCGTAAACGGAGTTGTTTATCGCAAAATCCCTAGCCCCGACAGCAGTGGAAAGCCTATGCCGGTTGAAAACCACTTTTTTCTGGTGGTGGCAGAGCGACCAAAGGAAGCTCCTGACAGCGGCTAGAAAAAGGGTTTGAAACCAAATAGCTTGCAGCGTAGGGCGGGAACTGCTCCTGAAAATGATGTGCAAAAAAATTCCCCAACTACTTTCGCAATTGAGGAATTTAATTTTAAGGAATCGAAACGGTTATTAGTTAACGATAACCCATTGACCTGAGGCGATTAAGCTTTCGGCTTTTTTGTATTTCATTTCTTGAATTTGTCCGTTAGCCACGTTTTGAATCGTTACGGTGTCATTGCGATTGATTTTTGGCATATCTCTCACGATAGTTTCGGTTACTTGTCGTTGTTGGGTTTGCTTCGCCTGTTCGCTTGCGCTCGAGTCACCAGCTTCACGATTTATATTTTCGCTATTTGGACCCGAGGTCGAAGACCGAACTGGCGAAGCAATTTCGTCTTTACTTAATTTAAAGTCTTCTTTCTGACGAACTTCTTTTGCTTCTTGAATTTGCTGATTCTCTTGAGCCGGTAAATCACCTTTAAACAAGAATGAAATAACTTCTTTATTTACGTTGTCTAACATTGCTCTGAACAAATTGAAAGCTTCCAGTTTGTAAATAAGCAAAGGATCTTTTTGTTCGTGAACTGCCAGTTGAACCGATTGTTTCAACTCATCCATTTTACGTAAGTGTTTTTTCCAAGCTTCATCTACAATAGACAAAGTGATATTTTTCTCAAAATCAGCAACGAGTTGTGCACCTTCAGTATCGTATGCTTTTTTCAAATCTGTAACCACATTTAAGGTTTTTATTCCATCAGTAAAAGGAACTACAATACGCTCAAATTGGTTGTTTTTATCTTCGTAAACACTTTTTATAATAGGAAATGCTTCTCTGGCGCTTCTTTCTGTTTTTTCTGTATAGAATTCAAGTGTAGCTTTATATACTTTACCTGTCAATTCCATTTCACTCAATTTTAAAAACTCACTTTCGGTAACCGGAGAAGTAATAGAGAAATAGCGTATCAATTCGAATTCAAAGTTTTTGAAATTATTTGTTGCTTTGTTTTCGTCAATAATCAACTCACAAGTATCATAAAGCATGTTAGCGATATCTAATTTCAATCGCTCTCCAAACAAGGCATGACGACGACGTTTGTAAATTACTTCACGTTGTGCATTCATAACATCATCATATTCCAGTAAACGTTTACGAACACCAAAATTATTTTCTTCTACTTTTTTCTGAGCGCGTTCGATAGATTTAGTCATCATAGAATGTTGAATCACTTCACCTTCCTGCAATCCCATTCTGTCCATTACTTTAGCAACTCTTTCAGAACCAAATAAACGCATTAGGTTATCTTCAAGAGAAACATAGAACTGAGAACTTCCTGGGTCACCTTGACGACCTGCACGACCACGTAACTGACGGTCAACACGACGCGAATCGTGACGTTCCGTTCCTACAATTGCTAATCCACCAGCAGCTTTTACTTCAGCAGATAATTTGATATCAGTACCACGACCAGCCATGTTAGTAGCAATTGTCACAACACCGGATTTCCCTGCTTCTTCAACAATTTGAGCTTCTTGTTTGTGCATTTTTGCATTCAATACATTGTGCGTAACACCTCTCATTTTTAACATTCGGCTTAGTAATTCCGAAATCTCAACTGAAGTTGTTCCAATTAATACCGGTCTTCCTGCTTTTGATAATTCGGTTACATCTTCGATTACGGCATTGAATTTTTCACGAGTCGTTTTATAAATAAAATCCTCTTTGTCTTTTCTTGCCATCCCTCTGTTAGTAGGAATTTCAACAACGTCTAATTTATATATTTGCCATAACTCACCTGCTTCAGTTACTGCTGTTCCAGTCATACCGCCTAATTTGCTGTACATTCTGAAATAGTTTTGTAAAGTTACCGTTGCAAAGGTTTGTGTTGCAGCTTCAATTTTTACATTTTCTTTAGCTTCAATGGCCTGGTGCAATCCATCAGAATAACGACGGCCATCCATGATTCGACCAGTCTGCTCATCAACAATCATGATTTTGTTGTCCATGATTACATATTCCACATCTTTTTCGAATAAAGCATAGGCTTTCAAAAGTTGCGTCAAAGTATGAATACGCTCACTTTTTATACCAAAATCTTGGAATAATTTTTCTTTTTCTTCTGCTTCCGCGTCTTTATCCAGTTTTTTCTTTTCGATAGCTGCAATTTCAGTTCCAATATCCGGAAGAACGAAAAAGTCTGGATCCGTATCTCCTGAAAGGAATTTGATTCCGTTATCAGTCAATTCAACTTGGTTGTTTTTTTCTTCAATTACAAAATACAAAGCTTCATCAATCTTATGCATTTCGCGATTGTTGTCCTGCATGTATTGATTTTCAGTTTTTTGAAGCAATTGTTTAATTCCTTCTTCACTTAAAAACTTAATTAAAGCTTTATTTTTAGGTAAACTTCTATAGGCTCTCAACAATAAGAATCCGCCTTCTTTAGTATTTCCTTCTTTGATTAATTTTTTTGCTTCTGATAAGAAACCGTTAGCTAATTGACGTTGTAAACTAACTAAGTTTTCAATTTTTGGTTTCAACTCATTAAATTCATGACGATCTCCTTGCGGAACTGGTCCTGAAATAATCAATGGTGTTCTGGCATCATCAATCAAAACGGAATCGACCTCATCGACAATGGCATAATTATGTTTTCTTTGAACTAAATCCTCTGGCGAATGTGCCATATTATCTCTTAAATAGTCAAAACCAAATTCGTTATTGGTTCCGTAAGTAATATCAGCATCATAGGCTTTTTTTCTTCCTTCTGAACTTGGTTGATAATTGTCAATACATTCGACAGTCAAACCATGAAATTCGAACAAAGGGGCTTTCCAGGTACTATCACGTTTTGCCAAGTAATCATTTACGGTTACCAAATGCACTCCGTTTCCAGTCAGCGCATTTAAGTAAAGCGGTAAGGTTGCTACCAATGTTTTTCCTTCACCCGTTTGCATCTCAGCAACTTTTCCTTCATGCAAAACCATTCCGCCAATTAATTGTACATCATAGTGAATCATGTCCCAAGTAATTTCTTTACCGGCAGCACTCCAAGAATTGGCCCAAATAGCATTATCGCCGTCTAAAGTGATATAGCTTTTAGTAGCCGAAAGTTCACGATCTTTAGCAGTTGCAGTTACAACGATTTGAGTGTTTTCTTTAAATCGTCTTGCTGTTTCTTTCACAACGGCAAACGCTTCAGGAAGAATTTCCATCAACGTTTTTTCCGAAATATCGTAGGCTTCTTTTTCCAATGCATCAATAGCGATATAAATATCTTCTCTTTTATCAATGTCTTGAATGCTTTCTACTTCTTGTTTTAGCGCGGTGATTTTAGCATCTTTTTCAGCGCGATCTTGTTTTATTTTATCTTTGAAAAATGCGGTACGCGCTCTAAGTTCATCATTGGATAATGACATTAGGGGATTTTCAAAAGTTTTAATTTTGTTGAGATAGGGTTGTAAAGCTTTGACATCTTTTTGAGATTTATCTCCAACAAAGACTTTAATGATACTGTTTATAAAACTCATAATATGTTTTTATTTCTGTTTGTGTAATTGTGTAAATTTAAACAAAAAAAAAGCCTCTTTTGAGACTTTTTCTTGGTTTACTTTTTAATATTCATCCTCATTCCAAAGATAATCTTCGTCTGTAGGATAATCTGGCCAAATTTCTTCCATTGATTCATATATCTCACCTTCATCCTCTATAGATTGAAGGTTTTCTACTACTTCTAATGGAGCTCCTGCTCTAATAGCGTAGTCAATAAGTTCGTCTTTGTTAGCAGGCCATGGGGCATCACTTAAATAGGATGCTAATTCTAATGTCCAATACATCTGTTGTCGATTTAGTTTTGTGCAAAAATAAATTTTTTACTGAAAAAGACAAGTAAAAAATGATTTATTTTTAATTAAAGTTAAGAACGTTTTATTTAGTGTCCAGTTTTCGGTATTTAGTGTTCCGCTTTTCACTGCAAACTGACCACTGCAAACTGCCAACTATTTCCTCGGAATCCATTGCACTTCCTCAGCGTTCAAATCATGAGACAACTTTCGTGCCAACACAAAAAGATAGTCAGAAAGTCGGTTCAGGTACTTGATTGCGATTTCAGCAACAGGTTCATTGTGGCTTAAATGGACTGCTAAACGTTCTGCTCTACGACAAACGCAGCGTGCTATATGACAATATGACACAGTGGTATGTCCGCCAGGAAGTACAAAATGAGTCATTGGCGGCAATGTTTCTTCCATTGCATCGATTTCATTTTCCAATAATTCGATATCGGACTCTATAATTCCAAGTTTTTTTAAACGAAGTTCGCCGTTTTTCATTACCTCTTTTTCAGGAGGTGTGGCCAATATAGCACCAACAGTAAACAGCCGATCTTGAATTTCTATGAGGATTTCTTTGTAGTGTATATTCATTTCCTGATCCCGAATTAAACCAATATGAGAATTCAATTCGTCAACAGTACCATAACTTTCTATGCGGGCATGGTCTTTTGGAACTCTGGTTCCGCCAAAAAGCGCTGTTGTTCCTTTATCTCCAGTCTTTGTGTATACTTTCATCTAAGGTTTATTTGTTTGTTGGTAATTTGTTTGCGTTTTAATAAAATATGCTTGCTTGCTTGTCCGTTAAGTTAACTAAATATTTTTTTGCCACGAATTGCACCAATTTTTAAACGAATTTTTAATTAGAATTTAAAGAAATTAGTGTTTTTTCGTGTAATTCGTGGCAACCATTTTTGAATAGGTGTTATAAAGGATAATCGTATAATAAAAAAACAAATTTAGGATATTAATTCCACTATTGCCGCAACAAATCGTTCCAGTGAACCTTCACTAAGATTGAAATACAAATCAGGTTCAATGCATTCAATTTCCATTAAGTACAAAACATCATTAATTACTATTCCGTCAACTCTGGCGTACAGTAAATTTTCTGGGAAAGTGTGAACAATTTTTTGTGCTTTTTCAATTAATTCTTGGCTGGGTTGTACTAAATTATATTTTCCTCCAAATAAAGATTGAACCCTAAAATCCCCATCAACAGGTTTTTTATTTACGGCATGGGAGAATTTTTTATTGAAAAAGATAAAAGAAGTTTCGCCCAATGTTTGAATTTGTGGCATGAATTCCTGCAGAAGCAACTCTTTCTCCGAAGCTATCCCTTTGTATTGTTCGTTTATTTTTGGAATATCCGATATTTCAAAAACTTCGGTGAGATAGGAACCTGCAGAAAATGCCGGTTTTATAACTGCTTTTTTCCAATGTGAGGGAATGCGTTCTCCAAGATTGAGATTGTCCGTTTTATCTATGAAAACAGTTGGAAGAATTGTGATTCCCTGCTTTTCCATTTCACGCAAATAAAACTTATGTTTATTTTGCTTGATTACTTCAATGGGGTTAAGCGTTTTAATTCCTGATTTTTCTATTTGGTCGAGCCAAATATTAAATTCGGTTTCTTTTTCGAAATAATCCCAGGTATTGCGAAAAATTAAATAGTCGAAATCAGTCCAATTGATGGTTTTGTCACTCCAAATTACCGCTTTGGCTTCAATGTTATATTTTGCTAATGCAGGAATTATTTTTTGATCTTCGGGATTTAAATCAGGAAGTTTTTTGCAGGTTAGTATAGCGATTTTCATTTGTTTAATTTAGAAAAAGAATTATATTTTATTTAACACGAATTACACTAATTCCCACGAATTTAAAAAAGTAAATAAATTTCACAAACTTTAAATTGTAAAATTCATGCTATTTCTTGAAATTAGTGTTGTATTTTATCTGACCACTGGTGACTGAATACTGACCACTTGTTTTGTGGTGTCACTTTCAATAAGTCCATCTCTTAAACGAATGATTCGGTGCGCATAAGCCGCGATTTCCTCTTCGTGCGTTACCAGAATAACGGTGTTTCCATTGGCATGGATGTCTCCAAAAAGTTTCATGATTTCTAATGATGTTTTACTGTCTAAATTTCCCGTAGGTTCATCGGCTAGGATAATAGACGGTTTGTTGACTAAAGCGCGCGCAATTGCCACACGCTGGCGCTGTCCACCTGAAAGTTGGTTGGGTTGGTGATCCATTCTATCGGCAAGATTTACCTGTTCCAAAACTTCAGTGGCTCGCTTATTTCTATCCGATTTAGAAAATCCTGCGTAAATCATGGGTAAAGCCACGTTGTCTAACGCGGTTGTTCTCGGTAAAAGATTGAAAGTCTGGAAAACAAATCCTATTTCTTTATTGCGAATTTCAGCTAATTCATCATCTTTCATCTGACTTACATCTTTTCCGTTCAGAATGTAACTTCCTGAAGTTGGCGTGTCCAAACAGCCTAATAAATTCATTAAAGTAGATTTTCCGGATCCCGAAGGTCCCATTAGTGCCACATATTCGCCTTTATTTATTTTTAAATCAATGCCTTTTAGGACGTAAACAATTTCATTTCCAAGTACGAAATCTCGTTTGATATTGGTTATTTTTATTAGCGGGTTTGCCATTGGGATTTTTGATTGCTGATTAACGATTTTTGATTTTAAAAGTACAAAAGACTTTCGAATTATTAATAAGTAGTCCTTTTTTTAAATTTGTTACACGTTTTCTCTTCAATTTAAAATAGGAACTAACTTTTCCAAAATCAAATAATTGTAATTTTTGCTTATTTCTTTTAAAATGCAATTTTTTATACATAGAATCGGTCCGTAATTATTTATACTATTTAAAGGTTAATTTATATAATTCACACTTTATTTCTTTTAAAATGCAATTTTTTATACATAGAATCGGTCCGTAATTATTTATACTATTTAAAGGTTAATTTATATAATTCACACTTTATTTCTTTTTATTTCATAATTATATGTAATATTTATAAGATTTTTGGATTATAATTATGAATCGAATAATGTTACTTAGATTTACATCATAATATTTAATCAAATCAAGAAATTATGGAAAGTAAAAAGTTATTATTAGGTGTAGCGGTAATCGCTTTAGGATTTACCTCTTGTAAGGATGAAAAAGCGGAGCAAGCTGAGAAATCAGTTGATAGCTACGTTATGTATGTAGATTCAGTAGGTAATGTTGCAGCAGAAGATGCTAAGGGTAACTGGCAGGGGATTGAAGCAACTTATGAATTGAAAAGCGGAGAAGCTGAAGCTGCTATTGCAAACATGAAAGATAATGCAGCGGCGCAAGAACGTCTTGATGCAAGTAGAGCCAAATATGAAGCTTTAAAAGCTAAATATGACGCTGAAAAAGCGGAACAAGAAATTGTTGCTGCGCCAGTAAATCCAAAACAACAATTAAGAAATGCTTTGTTTGGTCAAGGAAAAATTGGGGATGATATGAACTTTAGTTGGGTAAACGCAGCTAATATACATAGCGTTTACCAACAATTCATCCATACTGCTGAAGATAATAAAGACAGTTATTCACGTGAAGACTGGGATGAAATTAAATTAATGTACGAAGCACTTGACAGCAGAAAAAACACTGTTGAAAAAGAAGGACTTTCGTCTGATGATAACAGAAAAATTGCTGGTTTAAAATTCAAATTTGCTCCAATGTTGAAAGTGAATAGAATGGGAGCAAAATCAGGAGAAATGAAAAGAGCTAAAGAATAAAAGACTTACTAATTCAAGGTTATAAATGACAGTCAGTAATGGCTGTCATTTTTTTTACGTTAAACGCGAATCACAAAATGCTCTTTTTCCTGTTCTCTTCTAAAGAATACCAATCCCCATTGAAACGTATCAATGGTTACAGTCACTTTTGGATGTTTTTTGATGATTTCCCAAGCTTCCTCCATTTCTGGTGACCAATGAATGTCATCGAATATCCAAACGGTTTCGTTAATTGTCGTTGGAAGTAATAATTCGAAATATTCTAAGGTTGCTTTCTTGGAGTGATTGCCGTCAAAATAAATTAAGGAAAAGTGTTCAGTGACAGTATTCAGTGATGAATTCCCGTTCTCTAAATAAGAATTAAACGCTGTTATAATAGATTCTACATTGTTGCAATTGAATTTTTGAAATTGCAATTGAGCAATTTTTGCAGTTTCCGGACAACCTTCTAAAGTGATTATTTTTGCTTTTAAATTACCTAATGAAAGCGCGGAAGTCGCTAATCCTAATGAAGTACCAATTTCTAAAATAGATTGCTTCGCCTGTTCGCTATCGCTCGGGTCTGGCTGTAAATAATTTGTGATTCTAAATAATAATTGGGCTCGCTTCGGAGAAATTCCCGCAGTTTTTGCAATCTTGGAGATTGCTCTTTTATTCGATTTGAAAACTTTCGAACCTGCGCCAAAATCGGTTACTTCAATGGTATTGTTGTTTTCTAAAAGCGAATTTCTGTAATTCTTTAAAACAGCATATTCCGGTTTTGATTTTTTGTCATAAAAGCATTTGGTCAATAAAGTAAATACAAACGGTGAATGTACTGCATGCTCATTTTTAGAGTGCCAAAGGAATTGTAAGTACGATTTTATTTGGAAAAACATAGATTATTAGGGCTTTTATAAAGAAGGCGCGAAGATACGAAAAAGGAATAAGTAGTGCGGAGTGAATAATCTGCGTAAATCTGTAAAATCTGCGTGAAAAATATAGGCACGCAGATTTGGCAGATTTACGCAGATTCTAAAGTGAAAACGTCTTAAAAGTTAATTCCGATAGGTTAAACGCTATTAACTCTAAAAGCGTATGCATTGGTATTAGTAATAATTCAGGTATTACACGAATCACTTCTCGCTAAATACTATTCACTTTAAATAGTATATTTGCACCCTTGGTATTTTTGCTAATAAAAATGCCTGTTTTATATAATGATAACATCAGCAATAGAGAATAAGACTGCCATAAGCTCGGAAGAAATAGACCGATGCATCGCTATTTTGGCACAATTGAATACGGATACAGATCAAATATTTGATATCCCAAAAGAACAACGAACGGCCTTAATCAAAGCGGCAGGAATGTTTTCCAGACCGGATCGAGACGAGCTTTCCCGAAGAAAAAAGGATGGAAAACTGGCAATCAAACGAAAAATGGAAAAGCGGGACAGAACCGCCCGTAAAGAAACTGGAATCCGTCATGCCCGTGAAGCGAGTGTTTTTGTGGCGCCAAAATTGTTGGCTATAAACCATCTCGCTCTTAAAGAACAATTAGAACTGGAAACTCCCAGAAATTGTTACGTTTGTAAAACCGAGTTTACTAAAATGCACCACTTTTATGATACGATGTGTACGGATTGTGGTGATTTTAATTATGCTAAACGTTTTCAAACCGCAGACGTAAAAGGACAAGTAGCTGTTATTACTGGCTCTCGCTTAAAAATAGGCTATCACATTACGTTGATGTTGCTGCGTGGTGGAGCGACTGTTATTGCTACGACTCGTTTTCCGGTGGATTCAGCATTGCGTTTTTCTAAGGAAGATGATTTTATGGAATGGGGACATCGTTTGAAAATTCACGGATTGGATTTACGACACATTCCCAGTGTGGAAATTTTTTGCAATTTCATAGAGCAAAAATACGAACGTTTGGATATCTTAATCAATAATGCGGCACAAACGGTAAGACGTCCCGCCGGATTCTATACGCATTTAATGGAAAACGAAGAACTTCCTATAGCATCTTTACCCCAACAAGCGCAAGAATTATTACTGGATCATACCAATTGTCTGGATGAATTAAAAGTATTGACATCAGGAGTTTCTTCGAATCAAAATATGCCGGTAACTTGGCACGGACCAGAACCTGGAATTGGATTGCGGGCTTCCGCCAAATTATCCCAGATTCCGTATTCTTTTGATAATGCGCTCGTGGCGAATGAAGTTTTTCCGGAAGGGGAACTCGATGCCGATTTGCAGCAAGTAGATTTGAGAAAAACCAACAGCTGGCGTTTGCGATTGGGACAAATAGAAACGACTGAAATGATTGAAGTGCAGCTGGTGAATTCAGTAGCGCCTTTTGTGTTGTGTAATCGCCTTTCGGAAGTGATGAAGAAAGACAACACCGGACAAAAGCACATCATAAATGTTTCGGCAATGGAAGGGAAATTTCATCGCTTTTTTAAAGAAGACCGCCATCCGCATACCAATATGGCCAAAGCCGCTTTGAATATGTTGACTCATACTTCCTCAGGAACATTGGCAAAAGACGGAATTTTTATGAATGCGGTAGATACGGGTTGGGTAACCGACGAAGATCCCGCAGAATTAGCCAAAAGAAAACAGGAAGAAGAAGATTTTCAACCGCCATTAGATATTGTTGATGGTGCCGCACGGGTTATGGATCCGTTATTTGATGGTATTAATACTGGAAAACATTGGTGTGGGAAGTTTTTGAAAGATTACAATCCTATTCCTTGGTAGTAGTTATAAAATGAAATAATTGTTTATAAAGTGGACTAAGACAAATAAATCAAAAAACAAAATCCAGATTTTAAACCATTTAAGAAATAGAAGTTCATTTAAGTTAGCTTATCTGTACTTCTATTTCTTATAGGATTGTTTTTTTATAAAAAGACATTTAATTTGTTGTTGATATATGTTTGAAATTCTTAATTTTAAATAAAAACCACAACCGAAATCTGATTGGGTTGTGGTTTTTTGTTGTGGGTGTAAAGGAAGTATTTATTACTCTCCTAGCATTTTTTCGACTTCTTTTTGCAGAATGGGTAAATGTCGTATTACAATTCCCCAAATCACCTCGTCAGAAACCGAATCATAACCATGAATTATTCGATTTCTAACATCCACTATTTTTCTGGAGTTCGAAATAATGATTTCGCTATCTTCTTTTAAAATTCGATTCATTGCTTCACCAATTATTTCAATATTCCTTTCAACAGCTCTTTTAGTCCTTAAATCATTTTCATAAACTTTAAATTCTTTTGGTAGATCAATAAAATAACTTTCGATTTCATTAATTGAACTTAAAATATCATAAAGCCAAGTTTTAATGTTATTGTCCATAAATCAGTTGTTTGTTTTGATTTATAGTTTTTCTGAAATAAGGATTTTTAATTGCTTTTTCTTCAAGCAAATCAATTTGTCTTTTTAATATGGTTTCTAATGAGAATTTTAAATCATAATAATTATCGGCATAATCTAAAACATCTAATGGTTGAAATTCAACGATTAGGTCAATGTCACTTTCGTTATTGAATTTTTCAGTCAAAACGGAACCAAAGGCATACAATGACTTAACATTATGCATTTTGCATAATTTTGTTATATCCTCGGTATGGCTTTCTATTGCATTCATGTTTTTAAATAGTATAATTCAAAAATACGCAAAATAATTCATACTCTCAAGTAATTCATGGTACCATGATTTTTGATTTGAAGATTTCCAACCGCCATTAGATATTGTGGATGGTGCCGCACGGGTTATGGATCCATTGTTTGACGGCATTAATACAGGAAAACATTGGTGCGGGAAGTTTTTGAAGGATTACAATCCTATTCCTTGGTAGTAGTTATAAAATGAAATAATTGTTTATAAAGTGGACTAAGACAAATAAATCAAAAAACAAAATCCAGATTTTAAACCATTTAAGAAATAGAAGTTCATTTAAGTTAGCTTATCTGTACTTCTATTTCTTATAGGATTGTTTTTTTATAAAAAGACATTTAATTTGTTGTTGATATATGTTTGAAATTCTTAATTTTAAATAAAAACCACAACCGAAATCTGATTGGGTTGTGGTTTTTTGTTGTCCAAATTTACCGACACGGATTGTAAATCAGGACTACCCAATAATTTATGAAATTTTTAGAGTTTTAAAATGAGGTTCAAAACCATTTTATTAATTAGTTTTGTTGTAAATTAATAATTTAAGGGCTGTTATTATGCAGTTTTCTTTTTATTGTTATCTTTAATACAGAATTCAATAAATATAAAAGTTGAACATTAATTTAATCACATTTTAATTTTAAATACTATGGTAATAGAGTATCAAGGGGAACAAAACGGAATTCCGACAAAATTTACTATAAGAATCATCGGAAATAATATATCGAAAACGAGTTCGAATTACCAAATTGATTTATTGGTAGGAGACAAAAAATTGCCAACTTTTAAGACATTAATCCATAAGAGTTTGTCTAATTGTTTGAAAGAGATTTACTTGTTCCGCAAATACAACGGTATCAAGTTTGATGCTTCTTCCGAAAAAGTTGCGCCTAAAGTAACCCTTTACGATTCGATTTTATATAATTATCACAAGAAGACCTTGTTTTTGGCGTAAACCATTTATACGAGTTTATAAAATGAAAACCACAACAGAATTAGATTTTGTTGTGGTTTTTTGCTTTATTATTTTGTTGCTCACTGTTGCGGGCACAAAGTCAGAGACATTTGTGCAGCCTAACCAAAGAACTATTGTATACTTCGAAGAGCGGGGGACTAAGCTAGCATTTATTTTTTAGTTTAACCCAATTCTTACAAGTATAAGACCATTTTTAAATTAAGCATAAAACCCAAATCTTGCTAAACTCTTAGCCACAGTTATTGTTTTTTCTTGCTTGATTAAGCATGTCTACCCAAGGCATATTTCCTAATCTTATCCAATTTAGTGATGCCATTAAATGACAAAGAAATATCCCAAACGCTAAATCTTTTTTTATTAAACTCTCATAACCAACTTTAAATCCGTTGTCTGGATAAAATAATGTTCCTATAGGCTCTTTTTTATCGTTTACATAACCAATAGCTAAAATATTATCTTTTCCTGAAATTATTAATTCTGGAGCTGAACAATCGGAAGGAAATATATTGTGGTATGTTTTTAAAAATTCTTTAATTTCTTCTTCATTTTCAGCTTTTTTATTGTCAATATTTGATGAATACCTGCTTAGAATTATTGTCAAAATTGGATTTCTATATTTTGGCTGATGTTCAAGTACATTTCCTCGGTCTACATATTTACCAACACAAGGATCAGTTTGGTATAAATCTGTTTTTCCTCTTGTTTGGCATAGCGTTTTGACTTTTCCGATTTGTAATACACTTTTCTCAAAGCTCTCTTTATTTAAAGTATGTTTTGCTTCAATATATGCGTATACAGCTTCAATTGGAATATTTTCTTTTCGTGAATAATCATCTTTTGTGTTAGTTCTAATTGTTGGAAAATTTAATTGATCATATATAATTATATCATCACCTTCTTTATTTCCTTCTCGATCAACTACAAAACCTCTGCAAATTCCGTATTTTGTTGGTAGAAAAGTCCGTAAGGTAAGACAGATTGCAATTTCAAATTCATCACCAAGGTCAAAATTATAATCAGCTTTAATATCTTCTAATCTTGCAGAAAATTTTCTGGATAATTCAATAACATAATCATCATAAAAATAGGTCATAATTCATAATTTTATTTTCAATTTTCGGGCTAATTTGTTTATATCAGACAAAAATAAGTATATATCCGAATAAGGATTGCGTTATGTTGTAAAATAGCCGTTTTTTTCTTTTGCTTAAATAGGTATAAGCTATTACAAATCATTAAAATGACATTTTATCTGTCGCAAACTTAGGAATCGCTTTTGCTTTTTACCTAAAAAAATAAAAACCATAACAGAATTTAATTTTGCTGTGGTTTTTATTTTCTTATTTTGTATCTCATGGTTGAGGGCAAAGATTATAAATTTGCGCGAAATCGTTATGAATAGTTCTAGTTAGTTATTACCTAGTAAAATAGGTTTTAATTCGGAAATTTTAGAATCATATTCTTCTTTAGTAATTACTCCTAAATCTAAGTATTTTTTTAAATCTTCAATTTTTGATAAAGCTTGCTCTTTTGTGAAAATATAATTTGAAATCAATGGCTTTAAAATTTCTGCATGACTCAAATTTTTAGATGTAGATTCATAAATTAATTTGCCTTCTGAATTTTTAACTGAAAGTTGCGTAATTCTATTAACATCACCTTGAGCGTCTCTTAGCCAATTAAGAAAAAGAACTTCTTTATTATTAATTAGATTGCTAGGGTTTTTTTTATGAGTATTGTAGTATTTGCTAATGTTGATTATAGTATATTTTTTTGCTCCTGAAAGAATATTTATTAAGTCCTCCGTGTTTTCCTTAGGCGCCCAGCCACCTACATTTTCAATAACTATATACTCATAGTTATTTGTGTTATTAATAAGATTATCAATGGTTACTTTAGAATAATTATTTTTTATAGTTTCGTTGAAAACAGCATTGTTAGATGCTTGTGCCTCAGCTTCATTTGCTCTTGCAGTTATATTAGCTACGTTAGCTTGCATAACTTTATCCATTGCATCTCCAATTGGGTTTGGTCTTTGCACCGTAACATTTATATTATTAGATTGGGCATAGTTCATTTGGGTTGACAATCCCATTATTAGTAATAATGTTATTTTTTTCATAATTTCTTTTTTGCAGTTATATTAATAGAAACGTTGATACATTGGAGCTATCGGTAACAAGTAAATTAAAATGTTAGGATTTTCATTATTATGTTTTTTAAAAGCATAATAATCTCCATACAGGCCTATTCCAATCAATGAAATTGGAATTACTTTAAAAAAATGTAATTTTTTTAAAGTTGATTTTCTACAATTTAATAATTCGGAATTAATGAAATTTCGATGAACTTATATTCAATGTCTACAAAGCAATCTAAACGTCCAATAATTAAATTGTTTTTTGAGATTTGATAACTTATAAGCCCACCTTCGTAATTAAGCCCATTTATTATATAATTTATATTTGTTGTATGTCTAATTTTATTAAATGCGTCTTCACTTAATTCTTCTCTTTGAGTAATTATAGTTTTTACTTTGTTAATTTCTTCATTAAATCTATTTCCATAGAATTCTCCATTTAGTCTAACAATATGATTTACCATTTTATTTTTATTAGTTTTCGTAATTTCTCTTTTCAGCGATTATGCGTTAAAATGTCTGCAAATTAATATCGAGATCTGATAAAACTATCTCGCTTCACCCAAATATAGCTGAATTTGTCTGACAAATGCTATCCTTTATTTTTCAAAGATATGAATATGTAGGTTACGAATCATCAAAATAAATTTTTATTTATATAATTTTTCTTACTAATTTAAAATCGCTTTTTTTCTAAAAAATAACAACCCCAACATTTTCAGCGCTACTGCTAAAAATGTTGGGGTTGTAAATAATATAAAATGATTCGTAGTGCTTTGTCATTTCGACGAAGGAGAAATCACATTAGTTGCTCTCGTTATGTGATTTCTCCTTCGTCGAAATGACAAACTAGTCTTTTGTCGAAATGACACTTTATCCTTCTATCTTCGCGCTCAGCTCAAACCATCTTTCTTCTTTCTCCTCAATTTTATTGATGATATTTTTCAATTCGTTGGCTTTCTTCTCGATAGCTGCTTCTTCGATTTTTCCGTCTGAGAACAATTGCTCGATAGTTGCTTTTTGAATCTCTAAATCTTTTATTTCTCGTTCCGTTTTTTGGAATTCTTTTTGCTCGTTGAACGTCAGATTCCCGGTTGGATTGTTTTGTTTCCAGTCTTTCTTATCGGCTTTGTTTTCCTCTTTTTGAGCGACATCAGCACTGTCTTCATACGCTCTGAAATCAGAATAGTTCCCAGGGAAATCTTCCACCACACCATCACCTCTAAAAATGAATAAGTGATCCACAATTTTATCCATGAAATACCTGTCGTGAGAAACTACAACTAAGCATCCCGGATAATCCAAAAGGAAGCTTTCCAATACATTCAGCGTTACAATATCCAAATCATTGGTAGGCTCATCCAGAATCAAGAAGTTAGGATTCTGAATCAAAACCGTACACAAGTACAAACGTTTCAACTCACCACCGCTCAATCGATCCACAAAATCATATTGTTTTTTAGAATCAAACAAGAAACGCTCCAATAATTGCGAAGCCGAAATCAATTTCCCTTTCATCAACGGAATGAATTCTCCGTATTCCTTAATCACATCAATAACGCGCTGACCCGGTTTTGGGTTAATCCCGCTTTGGGTATAGTATCCTATTTTTATAGTATCGCCAACCACCACTTTTCCACCATCAAGGGGTAACGTTCCGGTCAATAAATTCAAGAAAGTCGATTTTCCGGTTCCGTTTTTTCCAATGATTCCAATGCGTTCGCCACGCTGAAAATCAAAACTGAAATTGTCCATGATCACATGATCCTTGAATTTCTTGGAAATTTTGTGAAGCTCAATAATCTTGCTTCCCATACGCTCCATATTAATTTCCAGTTCTACTTTATTTTCACGACGACGACTTTGTGCTTTTTCCTTAATGTCATAAAAATCATCCTGACGCGATTTCGATTTGGTCGTTCTCGCTTTTGGCTGACGGCGCATCCATTGCAATTCTTTCACAAAAAGATTCTGCGCTTTATCCACACTCGAATTCTCGGATGCGATGCGTTCCTCTTTTTTCTCTAAATAATAAGAGTAATTTCCTTTGTATTGGTATAATTTTCCGTTGTCTAATTCGATGATTTCGTTACAAACACGTTCCAAAAAGAAACGGTCGTGCGTCACCATAAACAACGTAATGTTTTCTTTGGCAAAATAACTTTCCAGCCATTCGATCATCTCTAAATCCAAGTGATTCGTAGGTTCATCCAGAATCAATAAATCAGGACGATTAATCAAAATGATAGCCAGTGACAAACGTTTTTTCTGTCCACCGGAAAGATTCTTCACTTTCAGTTTGAAATCTTCCAACTTCAGTTTGAACAAAATTTGTTTGTATTGGGTTTCAAAATCCCACGCATTGTGCTGATCCATTCCGTCAAAAGCTTTTTGGTATGCTTCTTCGTCTTCAGGATTTTCTAATGCTTTTTCATACGCCTCAATCACTTTCAAAGTCTCATTATCTGATGCAAAAATGCTTTCTTCAATGGTCAATTCGTCTTGCAAGTTGTTATTTTGCGAAAGGAAAGCCATTTTTATACCTTTTCTTAGTACTACTTGTCCGGTATCAGATTCTTCTAAACCATTAATAATACTCATAATGGTCGTTTTTCCAGAGCCATTTTTGGCTATGAAGGCAATTTTTTGGTCTTTATTGATTCCAAAAGAAATATTTTCAAAAAGTGTTCTTTCTCCAAAAGATTTAGAGATATTTTCAACAGATAAGTAATTCACTTTGTAGGGTATGAGTTATAAATTATAAGATATGAATTCGTTACGAAACATAACTTTTTTGCAAAAGTAATTCATTTACACCAAGTTTCAAGTTTTTGTGGTTCAAGTAATGTTAAAACTAAAAACTTTAGGCTAATTTTTAGGAGCGAAAGATTTGGTTTTATCTGGAAATATCGTTCCCGCTGTCATTCTAATCTTTCTAGTCCTGAACTTGTTTCAGGATCCTGAAACAAGTTCAGGACTAGAAAGGATTTTCCCTTCCATCGGGGCTAAGGAGAAACATGTTTTTTAATTTTCAATAAAATAACGTAAATTTGAGTAGTTAAAAATTTGTATCATGAAAACGGAGACTTTAAAAATCAACATCACGCAAAGAATCTTAAATATTAACGACAATAAGGTCCTTAGTAAAATAGCAAAACTTCTTGATGAAGAAAATATTGTTGGTTATGACGCAGATGGAAACCCAATTTCCGAAAAAGAATATACAAAGGACATTCACGAGGCTTTACATCAATTGAGTCAAGGGAAGTTAGAAACTTATTCGAGTGAAGAAGTTAGAAAAAAAATTTTAGGTTAATTTTCTAATTTTCTAATTGGCAAATTTTCTAATTATATTTGTCCAATGCAACTATCCGTCATCATCCTCAATTACAACGTTTGCTATTTTCTGGAACAATGTGTTTTAAGCGTTCAAAATGCGTTAGAAACCATTGACGGCGAAATTATTGTAATCGATAATAATTCTTCCGATGATAGTTGTGCAATGATGAAGCAACGTTTCCCAAACGTAAAGCTCATTCGAAACAATGAAAATTTAGGTTTTCCAAAAGGCAATAATATTGGAGTTGCTCAAGCTCATGGCGAATACATTTGCATTCTCAATCCGGATACTGTTGTTGCCAAAGATACGTTTGTGAAAGTATTGGCTTTCGCAAGATTGCTTCATTCTTCGCAATTAAACGATTCAATGGGAATTATTGGGTGTAAACTCATTGATGGCACCGGAAATTTTCTGCCCGAAAGTAAACGTGGCGTTCCAAAGCCTTTTGTCGCATTTACAAAGGTTACCGGTTTGTATAAATTATTTCCTAAATCAAGAACATTCGGGAAATATTATGCACAGCATTTAAACGAAAACCAAACGGGAAAAGTAGACATTCTCGTGGGGGCTTTTATGTTCCTAAAAAGGGATTTATATCTTGAGGTAGGCGGGTTTGATGAAGATTGTTTCATGTATTCAGACGATATTGATTTGTCGTATATGATGTTGCAAAAAGGAAAATCCAATTATTATTTCCATGAAACCACTGTTATACATTATAAAGGGGAAAGCACTATTAAGGACGAAACCTACATGAAACGTTTTCAGGAGGCGATGCATTTTTTTTATAAAAAGCATTTTAATCCTCGATCCCGAAGCCTCGGGACGGGATCCGTATTATTCTCTCTTTTTATGAAAACAGGAATTGTCTTTTTTTCTTTTGTTAAAATGTTTCAAGGGAAATCTACAATAAAAAGGACTCCAAAATCATATCTATTGTATTCGGCTAACCAAAAATTAGCGGATAAACTCAGTTTAGTTTTGCAAAAAAAAGTGTCATTTCACGATTTAAAAACAGAAAAAATGGTAATTTCGTCTTCGCTAAGAAACGGGGATGGAACCGAAATTATTTTGGATAACGAATTCGTTTCTTTCAAAGAAAGTATCGCAATTCTCGAATCTTCAAGAAATAAGTCCCGAAGCGTCGGGATTACCTTTAAGATCATACCAAAAAACGCTAATTTTTTAATTGGAAGTAACAATAGTAACGAGAGAGGTGAGATTATAGAAATAGAGTAAAAAATTACATTAAATGTAATTTATATTTAAAATATTTAGTAATTTCGCAAACTGAAAATCAAAATCACCTTTTAGGTTAACAATATGGCAAGATTTGAATTAAAGCTTCCAAAAATGGGAGAAAGCGTTGCAGAAGCGACCATTACAAATTGGTTGAAACAAGTTGGAGACAAAATTGAAGCCGATGAAGCGGTACTTGAGATTGCTACTGATAAAGTCGATAGCGAAGTGCCAAGTGAGGTTTCGGGTGTTTTAGTGGAACAATTGTTTGGTAAAGATGATTTGGTTCAAGTAGGGCAAACCATCGCCATTATTGAAACGGATAGCACTACCGTTACTGAAACAGTAAGAGAAGTTGAAGCTCCGGTTGCCGTTGCGGCAATTGAAAAAACAGTTGATCCCGAAGCTTCGGGAGCCAAAGAAGCGGTTGCGGTTCCAACAGATTTCTCTCCCGACTATTCGGGATCTGAAAAATTCTTGTCGCCTTTGGTTAAAAATATAGCCAAAGAAGAAGGTGTTTCTGTTGCCGAATTAGAATCGATTTCAGGAACTGGAAAAGAAGGAAGAGTTACTAAAAATGATATTTTAGAGTACCTAAAAGATAGAACAAGCCAACCTGTTGTTTCAGCTCCGGTTGCAGCTGTTCAAAAAACAGTTTCAGCTCCAGTTGCTCAAAAAGCAGCCCCGGTATCGGTAAGTGGTGGCGATGAAATCATAGAAATGGACAGAATGCGCAAGCTAATTGCGGGTTATATGGTCGCTTCGGTACAAACATCGGCTCACGTACAATCGTTTATTGAAGTGGATGTGACCAATATTGTAAAATGGAGAGAAAAAAATAAAATTGCTTTCGAAAAGAGAGAGGGGGAGAAGTTGACTTATACTCCAATTTTCATGGAAGCAGTAGCAAAAGCTTTAAAGGATTTTCCTGGAATGAATATTTCTGTAGATGGTGATTTTATCATTAAGAAGAAAAACATCAACCTTGGAATGGCAGCGTCATTGCCAAACGGAAACTTGATTGTTCCAGTAATTAAAAATGCGGATCAACTGAATTTAGTTGGAATGGCAAAAGCAGTAAACGATTTAGGAGGTCGTGCAAAAGCTGGAAAACTAAAACCAGACGATACGCAAGGCGGAACATATACGGTTACGAATGTGGGGACTTTTGGAAGTGTTTTTGGTACGCCAATTATCAATCAACCGCAAGTGGGGATTTTAGCATTGGGAGCCATTCGTAAAATGCCGGCAGTAATCGAAACACCTGAAGGGGATTTCATCGGTATTCGCCAGAAAATGTTTTTATCGCACAGTTACGATCATAGAGTGGTAGATGGAGCATTAGGAGGAAGTTTTGTGAAACGAGTAGCGGAATATCTTGAAGCTTTTGATATCGACAGAGATTTTTAAACTTACATACATACAATTCAAACCCGACTAGTTTTTTTGAAAATTAGTCGGGTTTTCTTTTTTTGATATTTTCTGGAACTTTAAACTAAATTAAACCCAAATATCTATATTTGTACTTATACAAAATTTAAAAATGGAACTTAAACTCAATAAACCAATTTGCTTTTTCGATCTTGAAACCACAGGAATTGATATCGGAAAAGATAGAATTGTAGAAATCTCAATATTCAAAGTTTTTCCAAACGGAAATAAGGAAAGTAAAACTTGGTTGGTGAATCCAACCATTCCAATTCCGCCACAAACAACGGCTGTTCATGGAATCACGGATGAAAAAGTGGCGAATGAACCTACTTTTAATGAATTAGCCGTGCAAGTTTATAATATGATTAAAGACAGCGATTTGGCTGGATTTAATTCAGATCGATTTGATATTCCGTTATTGGCAGAAGAAATGTTACGTGCCGGAGTAGATTTTGATATGAAAAACAGAGTTTCAGTAGATGTGCAAACCGTTTTTCATAAAATGGAAGAACGTACATTAGGCGCAGCACACAAATTTTATTGTGGGAAAACGCTTGAAAATGCGCATTCTGCCGAAGCGGATACCATGGCGACTTACGAAATATTAAAAGCGCAACTGGACCGTTATCCTGAATTGGAAAACGATATGAAATCATTATCGGAATTCACTACAAGAAAGAAAATTGCTGATTTTGCCGGAATGATTGCTTTTGATAAAGATAATGAAGAAATTTTTGCTTTTGGAAAACATAAAGGAGTGAAAGTCGATAAAATTCTGGAAACTGAACCAGGTTATTTCAGTTGGATACAAAATGCTGATTTTCCTTTGTATACCAAAAAAGTTTTAACGGCAATAAAATTAAGAAAACTGAATACGAAGTAAGAGTTGTCAGTGTTCAGTTTTTTAGTGTTCAGTTGAAAAACTGCTCTGAAAAACGGATCACTGATGATTTTTTTAAACTGATTACTAATAATATGAAAATAATCTGCATCGGTAGAAATTATACCAATCATATAGAGGAATTGCACAACGAAAGACCAACAGAACCGGTGGTTTTTATGAAACCGGATTCAGCTGTTTTATTAAAGCAACATCCGTTTGTAATACCGGAATTTTCGGAAGATGTTCACCATGAAATTGAAATTATTGTCAAAATAAATAAGGTTGGTAAATACATCGAGCCTAAGTTTGCCCATAAATATTATGACGAAATTAGTGTGGGAATTGATTTTACCGCACGTGATTTGCAAGATAAATTAAAAGCTAAAGGTTTACCTTGGGAAAAAGCCAAAGCATTTGATGGCTCGGCGGTTATAGGAGAATTTTTACCGAAAAATCAATTTAGTTCATTAGAAAATATTACTTTTGAATTAACCAACAATAATAAAACGGTACAAATAGGTAATTCTAGTCTTATGTTGTGGAAAATTGATGAACTGATTTCGTATGTTTCTCAGTTTTTTACCTTAAAGATTGGTGATGTTATTTTTACGGGAACTCCAGAAGGAGTAGCTGCCGTAAAGCCAGATGACGTTTTAGAAGGGTTTTTAGAAGGACAACAACTATTTAGAATACAAGTAAAATAATGGCTATAAATTACAACCTTTCAAAAGTGTACGCACTTTCAGACAACGATGCGGAATTTGTAAATGAAATTTTGACTTTGTTTGTTACCGAAGTTCCGGATGATTTATTGCAAATCAAAGAAGGAATAAAAAAGAAAGACCATAAGCATGCTTATGCTTATGCGCACAAGATAAAACCAACGCTGGATTTAATGGGTCTAAATGTGGCTTTCGAAGAAATTCTTCAAATCGAAGCCTGGACTAAAGCCGAAGGCAAAAAGAAAGATATCAAAGAGACTTTTAAGAGCGTAAAGAATCAAGTCAACGATGCTATCAAAGAGATCAAAAAAGACTTTGATTTGTAATACTGAAAATTTAATCTCAAAATTTATCGATGTCTAATGTTATTAAAGTAAAATTCCAAAATCACTTTAAGTTATATATTCTTTTTCAAGATAAAATTGTTTTTGAAAGTGAATTAATTAACAAAGAAATTGATTTTTATGAAGATTACGACAATCAACCTGTAAACGGAGATAATATAAGATATTTTTTATTAGATAGTGATAAAGAAAAAATCGATTTACTACTCAAAGAAGCTAAAATAGTTGGGAGTACAGAAACTATAGCAATTTCGGATTTTCGTCAGCAAAGAAAAATCCAATATTTATATTTAAAAGCAATATTTTTGGTTGTGCTCATTATGGTTTTGATCATTTTATGGGATAAATATTTTTAAAATCTAAGTTTGAATGTTGAATGATGATTAACGAATGTTGATTTCAGAACGAAATCCCAAATCTCCAACCTAAATCAAAAAATGAAAGCAACCATAGTTACTATAGGTGACGAAATTTTAATAGGCCAAATTGTCGATACGAATTCTGGATTTATTGCAAAATCGTTAGACAAAATTGGTGTTGAAATCAATGAAATGATTTCGATAAGCGACGATAAAAAACACATTTTAGATACGTTTTTGACCCTTCAAAACACAGTTGATTTGGTTATTATTACCGGTGGTTTAGGGCCCACAAAAGATGATGTTACCAAAAAAACATTTTGTGATTATTTTGAAGATGAATTGATTGTTGATCAGGAAGTCCTAGCTCATGTTACGCAGCTTATAGAGGGTTTTTATAAACGAACAATTACCCAAATCAACAAGGATCAGGCACTGGTTCCGTCAAAATGCACGGTGCTTCACAATCAGGTAGGTACGGCGCCTGGCATGTGGATGAAAAAAGAAAATACCGTTTTTATTTCGCTTCCCGGAGTCCCTTATGAAATGAAATATTTAGTGGAACATGAAATAATCCCAAAAGTTGTCCGAGAATACAAACGCCCTTATATTATTCACAAAACAATTCTTACCTACGGTCAAGGCGAAAGTCTAGTGGCCGAGCGAATTGAAGATTGGGAAAATAACCTTCCGGAATTCATTAAATTGGCTTATTTACCAAGTCCGGGGAAAGTGCGTTTGCGTCTTTCGGCTCGAGGTACCGATAAAGAAAAATTAGAGGCTGCTATTGAGAAAAATGTAAGTTCGCTGGATGCAATAATCCATGATATTATCGTTGGTTTTGAGGATGATGAAACCTTAGAGGTTGTAGTAGGAAAAATACTGACAAAACAAAATAAAACCATTTCAACTGCCGAAAGTTGCACAGGAGGAAAAATCGCGGAAGTTTTGACTTCGGTTTCAGGTTCTTCCAAATATTTTAAAGGGAGTGTGGTTTCGTACGCGACAGAGGTTAAAATTAACGTTTTGGGTATTCCGGAAAGCATCATAAAAGAGCATTCTGTTGTGAGTAGAGAAGTAGTTTCGGCGATGGCTTTAAGTGTAAAACGAATCATGAAAACGGATTATGCAATTGCTGCAACTGGAAACGCAGGACCGTTAAAAGGGGATTCAAATGCTGAGGTTGGAACAGTTTTTATCGCATTGGCGACACCGAGTGAAGTAATTGTTGAAGAATTTAATTTTGGTCAACCCCGTGAAAAAGTGATAGATAGAGCGGTAATTAAAAGTTTAGAGCTATTACAGAAAGAAATTTTGAAAAATGTGTAATATTTTCTTTGCTTAATAGGTTTATTTTTCTTTTCTTTGCACCCTGATTTTGAATAACGATAAAAGATAAGTATAATGTCAAGAGTTTGTGACCTTACAGGTAAAAGAGCGATGGTAGGAAATAACGTTTCTCACGCTATGAACAAAACTAAGAGAAAATTTTCTGTAAACTTAGTTAAAAAGCGTTTTTATCTTCCAGAAGAAGATAGATGGATTACTCTAAGAGTAGCTGCATCTACGATAAAAACAATTAATAAAAATGGAATCGCTGCGGTTTTGAAAAAAGCGCAGTCAGAAGGATTTATTAAATAATCTCTTCCAAAATAAAAAAATAGCAAGATGGCAAAGAAAGGTAATAGAATCCAGGTAATTTTAGAATGTACTGAACACAAAACATCAGGTGTTGCAGGGACTTCAAGATACATAACAACAAAGAACAAAAAAAATACTCCGGACAGATTAGAGATTAAAAAATTTAATCCAATCTTGAAACGTGTAACTGTTCATAAAGAAATTAAATAATAATTAGTCATGGCAAAGAAAACAGTAGCATCGTTACAGACATCTTCTAAGAGATTATCAAAAGCCATTAAAATGGTGAAATCTCCAGTAACAGGAGCATATACATTCGTAGAATCTATTATGACTCCAGAAGCAGTTGATGAATTCTTGAAAAAGAAGTAATTTACAATAGCATTATATAGAAAAGCTACTTTCATTCGGAAGTAGCTTTTTTATTTTTTATATTTACCGTCAGAAAATAGTATTGAGTTATTTTACTTTATACTTCATTCTTAATACTATTTATAAAATGAGTTTTTTTAAAAGAATATTTTCTTCCGAGAAAAAAGAAACATTAGACAAAGGTCTTGAAAAATCAAAAACAAATTTCTTTTCGAAGTTAACTAAAGCTGTCGCCGGAAAGTCAAAAGTTGATGATGAAGTTTTAGATAATTTAGAGGAAATCCTTGTTGCCTCAGATGTTGGGGTGAATACCACATTGAAAATAATCACCCGAATCGAAAACCGTGTTGCCTCAGATAAATACCTGGGTATTGAGGAACTCAATCAAATACTGCGTGAAGAAATCGCCGCTTTATTATCGGAGACCAACTCAGGTGAAGCAACCGAATTTGTAATTCCGACTCAAACAAAACCTTATGTTTTAATGGTGGTAGGTGTAAATGGAGTTGGGAAAACTACCACTATTGGTAAATTAGCGTATCAATTCAAAAAAGCAGGCTATAAAGTGGTTTTAGGTGCAGCGGATACTTTTCGTGCCGCAGCCATCGATCAACTGCAAATTTGGGCGGATAGAGTGGGTGTTCCTATAGTAAGACAAAATATGGGGAGTGATCCTGCTTCTGTAGCTTTTGATACTTTACAATCGGCGGTGGCACAAGATGCCGATATTGTCATTATTGATACTGCAGGACGTTTGCACAATAAAGTGAATTTAATGAACGAATTGACCAAAGTAAAACGAGTGATGCAAAAAGTGGTTGCTGATGCGCCACACGACGTATTATTGGTTTTGGATGGTTCAACCGGTCAAAATGCTTTTGAACAAGCCAAACAATTTACTGCCGCTACAGAGGTTACTTGTTTAGCAGTTACGAAACTAGACGGAACTGCAAAAGGTGGTGTTGTAATAGGAATCTCAGATCAGTTTCAAATTCCGGTAAAATACATTGGTGTTGGAGAAGGAATTGAGGATCTTCAGGTTTTTAATAAGTATGAGTTTGTAGATAGTTTTTTTAAATAATAATTAGAATGGATTTTTCTTCTTTAAAAAATACACCTCCGATGTATCTCTATCTAGTGAGCATCATTTCTTTTATATTGGCAAATCTTGTCCGAGATAAAAGTCTTGGTTTCTATTATTTTTTGTTGGTAATAGGTTTGGTTTTCTTTGTCTTAGGTTTTATGAAACGTTTGAAAAATAAGTAAATTTATTGATAAAAAGCACTGATTTTTTGCCACAAAACTTCATCAAAATCGGATAAAGCAAAAGTTGGGTTATCTGGATTCGCAGCATCTCCCATTCTGATTATGACCATTTTCTTGCTTGGAATAACATAGATTTTCTGGTCGTTTTTGCCTAAGGCCATATACATATCGGCTGGAGCTGTCGGTATTAAACTACATTGAACTGAAGTTGGCTTTGTGGCAAATGATAACTTGATTTTCCATTCAGCCACCATAAATAGCCATATCCCAGATTTATAGTTTGTGAAGTGTTTGTGGCTTCATTAAGATAATTCTCATTCAATATGGTATTGCTTTCCCATTTTCCTTTGTTGTAGATTAGCAAGCCAAAGCGTGCCATGGAGCGAGTATTACTTCCATAAACGGAATTATTACCTAGTTGAAACCATGCGCCATCCATTCCTATTTTATCTTTCAATTTGGTATTGAAATAGGTATTCCAAGTTTGGCCGCTGACTTGAGCAATCACATCCTGTAATTTTACATATACATTATGATACGCCCAACGTGTTCCTGCATCCGCTTTATATTTTAGGCTTGCTGGATCAACATCATCCGTACTGTCATCTAATCCGGAAGTCATATTGAGTAGATGTTTGTTTGTAATCAAGTTTTCTTTGGCTAAAGGCAAGCTGGTCCAACCAGTTCCTATATATTGCGAAACTTTATTGTTGATGTTGATTAGGTTTTCTTGTTGAGCAATTCCTGTTACAGTTGATGTCAGTGTTTTTCCGGCGCTTGCCCAATACCAAAAAGCATTAGTATCATGACCATTGAAATAATTTTCCATTACGATTCTTCCGTTGACAAGAATAATGAAAGATTTTGAATTTTTGAGTTCCAAATAATCTAATAGCGGTTGCACGGCGGATTGTTTCCAACCTAAACTCGCAATAGATTTTGTTTCCCAAGTTGTACCATTTAATGGTGGGAAATAGATTGTTTCTGCAGGTGTTGGTTCAGTAGTTTCGGAACTGCAGCTACTACAAAATAATACGATGATGAGACTGTAGATTATTTTTGACATCTTGCTAATGATTTATTTCTAATTCCTTTAAGACCAAAAATATAGAAAATAGTTTAATGTGTTTCTACTATTTTTTGTTTTCTTTGAATTTAATAAGAGTAACTTTGTATTTAGAATAAACGTGATTTAACCCGAATTTCCTAGCCCTGATGGAAGCGGCATCCCACGCTTTTTTTGCGTGGATATAGCGGACAGCAGGAAACAGCTCCTAAAAATAATAATTATATGAAAAACACATTTAGCATTCTTTTTATAGCATTCCTTTTTGTAGGATGTCAGCAAAATATTAAGCCCGCAGATATTGCTAAAATAAATGGATATTGGGAAATTGAAAAAGTTGTTTTTGAAAAAGGAAAAGATAAGGAATATGGGATGAATGAAAGTTATGATTTTTTCAAAATAAGCAACAATAAAGGAATTCGGAAGAAAGTGATGCCACAATTGGATGGGACTTTTTTGGTGAATGATGTTTATGAAAACGTAACGGTGCGATTTGCCGATAATAAAGTATTTTTAGATTATTCGACACCGTACATGAAATGGAGTGAGGAATTAATTGCTTTATCAGAGGAAGAATTAGTATTGTTGAACAAGGAAAAAACGGAATATCATTACAAGAAAGCAACATCAATAAATTTACTGGGCGATGGCAAAAAGGCTAAATAATCAGAGTACGATAGGGGATGTTTTGAAACAAATTATCCAAGTGAATAAACTCCAACCTGGAATGGATCAAATTGACGTTAAAGATGCGTGGAAAAATCTGATGGGGAATGGTGTGAATAATTACACTAAAAATGTGGTTTTGAAAGGAAGCACTTTGTATGTGGAATTGAGTTCTTCAGTATTAAGAGAAGAATTAAGTCATGGAAGATCAAAAATCGTTGCCATGATTAACGAGGAACTTCGTCGTGATGTGGTTAAAGATGTTGTTTTGAGATAATGAAGAAGTGTTCAGTATTCAGTTTTTAGTGATCAGTTTCGGTTTTCAGGTTCATAAAAAAATCCCATTCGTCTTGACGAATGGGATTTTTTTATGAAAAGTTGTAAACTGTTTTCAGTGCTATTTTTACTGAACACTAAAAACTGAACACTGAATACTAGAACTGCTCTCTTCCAGCAAAATGGAAAGCACCTTCGATAGCTGCATTTTCATCGCTATCAGAACCGTGAACTGCATTTTCTCCAATAGAAGTAGCGTATGCTTTGCGGATTGTACCTTCAGCAGCTTCAGCAGGGTTTGTAGCACCAATTAAAGTTCTGAAATCTTCAACAGCGTTATCTTTTTCTAAAATAGCAGCAACAATTGGTCCTCTTGACATGAATTCCACTAATTCACCATAAAATGATCTTGCAGCGTGAACTTCATAAAATGCTTGAGCATCAGCTACAGTTAATTGTGTTAATTTCAAAGAAACAATTTTGAAACCTGCATTGGTAATCATCGCCAAAATATTTCCGATGTGTCCGTTAGCAACAGCATCAGGCTTAATCATTGTAAAAGTTCTATTCGTAGCCATTTTTTGTATTTTTATATTTGGGTGCAAAAGTAGACTTTTTTATGTGTTTAATTTAATAAAGCGCCAATTAAAAGGTGTTTATTTATGATTAATACGAATTTTTTGAAATTTAAACGGTAAAGATTAATTTATGTTTATAAAACAGTCCTAAAATGAAAGACCAAATAGTTACATAAATTAAAGCTCCGGTTAAGGATGCCGTCATAGGATTATTGAAAACGGGTGCAATCCAAAAACTATACAGATAGTTTTGAAGATTGATTTGCTCGGAAGGAATTTCTGGATTTTGAAATTGAATCATTTCTAATCCTTGCGGAATGATCTCTGTAAAGAAGAATACAATCATGGGATTTACGCCCCAAATAAGAAATAGCTTTATCCATTTTTTATAGTTTGCGATATCAATAACATAATAAAAAAGAGTCAAGGAAAGTATTGCCAGTCCTGATATATATAAAACAAACGAGCTGGTCCACAGTGATTTGTTAAGTGGAAATGCAATAGACCATAAAAGCGCTACAAGGATAAGGCTGATTCCTGCGATTCCCATTTTTTTTGCAATTTCAATCTTTGGCAAAGGACGATTGAGCAATTGTCCAGTAAGTAGTCCAATTATTCCGGAAGCAATTGCGGGTATAGTGCTTAGAATTCCTTCCGGATCCCAAGTTTTTGTTACTGCCCACACATGATTTTTAGTAAAAAACCGTCAATCCAAGACGCCAAATTAGTGCCTTTTTCAAGGTTTGCTAATCCAATTCCAGGAACTGGCACCAGTGTCATTATTCCCCAATATCCTAATAAAATAGCTGATGCTACTATAACTTGCGTTTTTTGGGTAGTTTTTAAATACAAAAGGGATATTACAAAATATACAATTGCAATGCGTTGTAAAACGCCCGGAAGCCTCACGTCTTGATAGGCTTCAATTCCGCTAAAAGCCAGAAATACATACGCGCCAAGTATTGAAAGCATCAAATAGGTTTTGTTTTTTAAAGAAAAATTACCCATTAGTGCATAGCCCACTCCAATTGTAATGGCTAACCGTCCTATTAATAAAGGAATTCCTTCTAATCCGAATAGTTGTATTTTTCCAAAAAAATTAAAAAATACTCCCAAACAAAACATGCGCAGTGAGCGAACCATTATTTTATTGAAAGTGGTGCTGTCAAAAGTTTTAGTAGGCATTGCAAATGAAACCGCCACGCCCATAATGAAAATAAAGAACGGAAAAACCAAATCGGTGGGAGTGCAGCCATTCCAATCAGAGTGTAATAAAGGAGGGTAAACCGTATCCCAGCTTCCGGGATTGTTGACAATGGTCATTAATAAAATTGTAAATCCTCTGAATACATCAAGTGAAATCAGGCGTTCTTTGGTCATTCTTTTTTTGGTAGTTAAATTTTTTTAAAGCTTTTATGGAAGTATAATAATATCAAAATTACACTCTAAAGGTTTTAATTGATTTATTAATTTAGGAATTAAACGCTCTCCGTTTTCTAAATAGAATTCCGAAAAATTAGCTTGACGTTCCTGTAAACTTTGGTTAGGAAACAATTCGTTTTGCAATTCAGTGATGCGTTGCAATACATCGCTCAATTTTCTTTTTTGTGCTTTCAGCAAACGTTTTTCCAGATTTTCCAATCCTTTTATTTGCTTTACTTCTTGCGCTTTTACAGCTCCAGCGAAAGATTCATCCGTTTGATTTACAATTTCATGAAGTGCTCGGAATTGTTTTTGCAATTGTTCTTTTAAATTGGTTAAATCGATTGGAAATTCAGAAAATTGTTTGGTTTTGCTGTTTACTAAATCTGCTTGTTTTGAAAATAAATCTGCCAAATTAAAGTCTAATTTGTCTGCTTTTTTAGCTTGCTTTTCGGTTGCTAATAGTACAGAGTTTCTAAGTAAAAGTATAGGAAAAGTTACTTTTACGGATTCAAAAAAGGATTTTAGTTCTAACCAATATGCAATTTCTCCGCCTCCGCCAATGTAGCATAAATTAGGCAGAATCACTTCTTGATACAACGGACGCATAATCACGTTGGGACTGAATTTTTCAGGATGATTTTCTAAAAGGGATAAAATTTCTTTTTCTGAAAACTCAATTTTTGTATGATTTACTTTGTAGGTATCGTTTTCAAATATGATGCGTTCTCGTATATCATCTTCAATATAAAACAAATTGATTTCCCGTGGATTAACTTGAACCGTATAGTCTTTTAATTTTTCAGTGGTTTCCAATACCAATTTATGGGATGACTGTTGCAGTAATTCTTCTTTTATAAAAGGAATGAAGTTGCGTTTCAAATCCTGATTATCCGCGTCCAAAATGACTAAACCATACGCACCAAAAAGCGCATTTGCCAAAAATCTTGTAGCGTCGGCTAAATTATCATGATTAAGATAAGAATCTTCAAACAGTTTTTTTAGTGTATTTGCATTTGTACTGGAACCTAATTCCAGTGCGTATACTTCAAGGAAATCAGCTAAACCTTCAGTAGACAATCGACCAACAGGACCAGCGCTTTCTTTGTTCCAACGGAATTTTTTGCCTTTAAAATTAAAATAATTGATTTCTTCAAAATCATGATCTTCAGTTGCCATCCAATAAATAGGAACAAAATTATAAGTTGGATATTTCGCTTTTAATTCAGTTGTTAAATTAATTGTTGAAATGATTTTATATAAGAAATATAAAGGCCCGCTGAATAAATTTAATTGGTGGCCAGTGGTTATCGTAAATGTATTGGAATTGGCTAAAGTTTCAATATTTTGTTTAGTCAAAGTCGAAACTTCCAAATTTGAATATTGTTTTTCTAATGTAAAAACTAATATTTGTCTTTTGAGATTGCCATTGCTATTATCATTGAAATTGTTTTGCTTTTCCTGAATTTGTGCTTCAAAGTTTTCAAGATTAGGAAAACGATGGTATAAAGATTGAAGATTGTTTTTTTCCTCTAAATAATCATTCATTAAAGCAGAAAAATATCCGGAATTCTGATAGCTGATACAGTCGGTTGGCATGGGGAATTGTTTTATGTAAAAGTATAAAAAAAAGAAAAACTATTATTTTAGAAAACCATTGCTTCTAATTTCTTTGTGTATGGCAACAATATTGGTTGGTATTTCGCTTTCTAAAAGCCACTTTAGATCCAATCCGTTGTACATAGCAGTTTTTATTAATAGACGATTCTCTGAAATAAGTAAACCTAGTTTTTCTAAATCATTTTTAAATTCAATCTTATAATCTTCATGTAGCACATTAATAAGCATTAAAATTTTGAATGCACGTGCAATTACATAAATGCAAAAAGTATGCGCATCTTTTGGTTTTGAGTTTAATAGGTGTAATTTATTTAAGGTTAATATTTCGTTCAGCATTTGTATATTCAAACTAATTTCGCCGAATTTATCTTTGGTTATTTTTACATGTTCAGTAATTCGACCGCTTAATTCGCGCATATCCACAAGAAGATAACTCAAAGAATAAAATCGATTACTCGCTCTTTTTACCGCGATTGTCACTTCATTTTGAATTATTTTTCTGCGATCTTCAATACTTTGCGTACTTACCAATTCAAAAAGTAATCTGTTGGCTAAATCTAAATCCCGTTTCAGAAGCCTTAAAATTAATTTATCTTTTTCGGCACTTGGTAAGTTTTGGAGAGCGGTTTTAAATTCTTTTTCAAAAGTCATTTTATATCATTTTAGTTAATTTGAAATTAAATTCCTATATCATTAATTCCCTTTATGATTCTATCGGTTTCGTACAAAGCCATAATTATTTTTATTCTTGAAAGAATATCAAAACTCAATACAACGTCATTATGCTATTTCTGGAATGGTTGGCAACCTATTTAATGAAATAATTCTAGTCAATTTTGCTGACATTAGTTAGATATTATTGAATGGCCATTAGTCGTTTTTTAAGTTTTTAAAAGTAATAATAATATTTCCAAATTAAGAAAATGTGTGGATATATGGGGTATTATTTTTCCAAATTCTAAAATAGGTTACTTTTGCATAAAATAATCCCACTTTGAAAACCAAATTATTCTTAATCACGCCGCCTTTTACCCAACTGAATACACCGTATCCGGCAACCGCTTATATCAAAGGGTTTCTGGATACCAAAAATATTGAGTCTGTTCAGGCGGATTTGGGCATCGAAGTGATTTTGAAATTGTTTTCGAAAGCTGGGTTAGAGAATTTGTTTAAAGTTGCAAGTTTAAAATTTAAAGTTGAAGAAGTTTCAGATAACTCAAAACGTATTTTCGCTTTACAAGATGAATATTTAAAAACGATTGATCCCGTAATTGCTTTCTTGCAAGGGAAAAATCCAACCTTGGCGCTTCAAATTTGTCAGGAAGATTTCTTGCCGGAAGCGTCCCGATTTGCACAATTGGAAGAATTGGATTGGGCTTTTGGAACGATGGGAACACAGGATAAAGCGAAACATTTAGCGACTTTGTATCTGGAAGATATTTCGGATTTTATTGTGGAATGTGTCGATGCTAATTTTGGTTTCAGCCGTTATGCAGAACGTTTAGGGCGAAGTGCGAATTCATTTGATGAATTGTACGAAGCTTTGCAACAAGAACCAACCTATATTGATAGCGTTCTTCTTTCGATTTTAAAAGAAAAAATAGAAACCATTCAACCTACATTATTCTTGATTTCAGTTCCGTTTCCGGGGAATTTGTATTCGGCTTTTCGTTCCGCACAATGGGTGAAAAAGCATTATCCGAATATTAAAATTTCAATGGGTGGCGGTTTCCCGAATACCGAATTGCGTTCCCTTTCGGATGCTCGTGTTTTTGAGTTTTTCGATTTTATTACGTTGGATGATGGCGAAATGCCAATAGAAGAATTAATAAATGCTGTCACTTCGAGCGCAGTCGAGAAGCATTATAAAAGAACTTTTCTTCTGGAAGACGGAAAAGTAGTTTATAAAAATAATTCTATAAAACACGATTACAAACAATCGCAAGTGGGAACGCCTGATTACTCGGATTTGCTTTTGGATAAATACATTTCGGTTATCGAAATTGTGAATCCAATGCACCGCATGTGGAGCGACGGACGCTGGAATAAACTCACCATGGCGCATGGTTGCTATTGGGGGAAATGTACGTTTTGCGATATTTCATTGGATTATATAAAAGTGTACGAGCCCGTTGCAGCTAATTTATTGTGTGATCGAATGGAGGAAATGATTGCTCAAACAGGCGAAAACGGATTTCATTTTGTAGATGAAGCGGCTCCTCCGGCTTTGATGCGCGCTTTGGCTCTCGAAATTCTTCGCAGGAAATTAGCAGTGACCTGGTGGACGAACATTCGATTCGAAAAAAGTTTTACCAAAGACTTGTGTTTTCTACTAAAAGCCTCGGGTTGTATCGCCGTTTCTGGCGGACTCGAAGTCGCTTCCGACAGATTATTAAAACTAATAGATAAAGGGGTTACGGTCGAACAAGTTGCCAAAGTTACCCGAAACTTCACCGAAGCTGGAGTAATGGTTCATGCGTATTTAATGTACGGGTACCCTACACAAACCATTCAGGAAACCGTGGACAGTCTCGAAATGGTAAGACAATTGTTTGAAGTGGGCATATTACAATCGGGATTCTGGCATCAATTTGCCATGACCGCACACAGTCCCGTGGGCTTGTATCCAGAGAAATTTGGCGTGGTAAAAGAAACTGAAGCGATAGGAACTTTCGCCAATAACGATATTAATTATACGGATGCAACAGGAATCGATCATGATAAATTCAGTTTTGGACTTAAGAAATCCTTGTTTAATTTCATGCACGGAATCTGTTTTGATTATGAACTGCAGGATTGGTTTGAGTTTAAAATTCCAAAGACTAAAATTAGTTCTGATTTTATTTTTGACGCCTTACAAGAAGACGATGATTTCAATATCAAACCTACAGCCAAAATCGTTTGGTTAGGCGGGAAGCCATTTGTAGAGCATTTTACTAAATCCAAAAAAGGGAATTCTTGGGAGCTGATGACGTTAACTTTCCATGATAAAAAGGAAAGTTTCAGTATTCAAACAAATAAAAATGAAGGAGAATGGCTGGTTGAAATGCTACAGAAAATCTCGGTTTCGAATGCTAAAATCCAAACGTTTCAAGAAATAAAATTAGATTTCGAAACACAACTGGAAGACTTTGAATTGTTTTGGTACTCAAAACCAGTTAAAACCCTAAGAGAATTTGGATTATTAGTCTTGTAAAAGTGTTGTCGAGTTATTTACATAAAAACTTTAAATATTTAGGTGTTTTAAACCATATAAGAAATTGAAGTTCATATAATTTGAACCGAACATTAGCTTAAATGTAGTTATATTCCTTATATGGTTGTCAGAAAAATGCATGATGGTTTAATTCTCTAGAAAAGTAGTAGAACTATTTAATGCTAGATTTTATATGTTTTTTGTACAGTATACTTAATTTTGTTGTGCTTTTTTATTTAAGTAAGTTTTAATAATTATTTTTATATAACTATATCAAATTAGCATAAAAATTTTATTTTTCGATTACGAAAACGTTTTCTTTACTTATTTTTACAACCAATTAAATAAATACACGTATGAGTATTGGTTATAAAGTAAATGTAAATGATACTTTCCATTTTGATTTGGAAAAGGAAAGTATTTCTCAACTGGATGCAGTTAGTGTGGAAGCTAATAAATTTCATATACTACATCAAAATACCCCTTATAAAGCGGAAATCATAACTTCTGATTTTCTTCAAAAAAACTATACTGTAAAGGTGAATAACAACACTTATGTTGTGGCCATTTCAAATCCTTTGGACATTCTTATTAAAGAAATGGGGTTTGAAGTGGGACTTACCAAACAAGTCAATTTTATCAAAGCACCTATGCCTGGATTGATTTTGGAAATCAGTGTTGTGGTGGGACAAACTGTAAAAGAAAACGACAACCTAATTATTTTGGGTGCCATGAAAATGGAAAACAGTTTTCTTTCTCCGCGAGATGGCGTTATAAAAACGATTTCGGTACTGATGGGAGATGCTGTAGATAAAGGACAGTTGTTAATTGAATTCGAGTAGAGAGAAAAGAAACAAGATAAAAAGAACCAAGAATTTATATTTCTTTGCTCTTGCAGCGAAGCGGTTTTAATTCTTTTAGTCTTATTAAAATATGAAAAAATTATTAGTTGCCAATAGAGGAGAAATTGCCATTAGGGTGATGAAAACCGCACAAAAAATGGGCATTAAAACCGTGGCGGTATATTCTACTGCCGACAGAAATGCACCTCACGTAAAATTTGCAGATGAAGCGGTTTGGATTGGGGAAGCACCTTCGAGTCAATCCTATTTATTGGGAAGTAAAATCATTGAAGTAGCGAAAGCCTTAAATGTGGATGCGATTCATCCCGGTTATGGATTTTTAAGTGAAAATGCTGATTTTGCCGAAGAAGCAGAAAAAAATGACATCATCTTTATAGGTCCCAAGTCGAAAGCGATAAAAATCATGGGAAGTAAATTAGCGGCCAAAGATGCCGTTAAGCAATACAATATCCCAATGGTTCCCGGTTTTGACGAAGCCATAACTGATGTAGAAAAAGCAAAAGTCGTTGCCAAAGAAATCGGTTTTCCTATACTGATTAAAGCTTCGGCTGGTGGTGGCGGAAAAGGAATGCGTGTGGTAGAAAGTGAAGCCGATTTTGAATCCCAAATGGATCGAGCAATCAGTGAAGCGATTTCTGCTTTTGGAGATGGTTCCGTTTTTATCGAAAAATATGTGGGTTCACCAAGACATATTGAAATTCAGGTTATGGCGGACAGTCATGGCAATGTGTTGTATTTATTCGAAAGAGAATGCAGCATCCAGCGTCGTCACCAAAAAGTGATAGAAGAAGCGCCTTCCTCGGTTTTAACACCGGAATTGCGTAAAAAAATGGGCGAAGCAGCTGTTTTGGTAGCTAAATCCTGTGATTATTTAGGAGCCGGAACTGTCGAATTTTTATTGGACGAAAACAATAATTTTTACTTCTTGGAAATGAATACTCGTTTGCAAGTGGAACATCCCGTTACGGAATGGATTACAGGAACCGACTTGGTCGAATTGCAAATCAGAGTGGCAAGAGGAGAAGCATTGACAATCAAGCAAGAAGATTTGAAAATAAAAGGGCACGCCATGGAATTGCGTGTGTATGCCGAGGATCCGATGAATGATTTTCTGCCAAGTGTGGGTCATTTGGATGTGTATCAATTGCCAGAAGGCGAAGGTGTTCGTGTGGATAACGGTTTTGAACAAGGCATGGATATTCCTATTTATTACGATCCCATGTTGGCCAAATTAATCACCTATGGCGAAACCCGTGAAGAGGCGATTCAAATTATGCTCAAAGCCATCGAAGATTATCAGGTGGAAGGTGTGCAGACGACCTTGCCTTTCGGGAAATTTGTTTTTGAACACGAGGCGTTTCGTTCCGGGAAATTTGACACGCATTTCGTAAAGAACTATTACAATGCCGATGTATTGAAAAACCAAATGGCGCAAGAAGCCGAAATCGCTGCTTTGGTAGCGTTGAAACAGTATTTTGAAGATCAAAAAATCGTACGATTACCCAACAGTTAAAACGTCAGTTCGAGTTGAGTAATAATTTGCGATAGAAAATTTTTACGAAGTATCGAGAACCTTACATTTCATAAGGCTTCTCGATACAATTTTAAACATTAAAGCTACCGCATTACTGTTCAAAACCACTCGAAGTGACGAAATTTTAAAAAACAATAGTATCCAATTCAATAAAGTATGGAATCTAAAATAAATACATTAAACGATAAAATTGCCGAAGCTCATTTGGGTGGAGGTAAAAACAGAATTGCAAAACAGCATTCCAATAAAAAACTGACTGCAAGAGAACGCGTCAATTATTTGATGGATGAAGGTTCTTTTGAAGAAATTGGGATGTTGGTAACGCACCGAACATCTGATTTTGGAATGGAAAAAGAGCTGTATTATGGTGACGGAGTCATTACAGGATACGGAACCATAAACGAACGATTGGTTTATATTTTTGCTCAGGATTTTACCGTTTTTGGCGGTTCGTTATCCGAAACACATGCCGAAAAAATCTGTAAAGTCATGGATATGGCAGTCAAAATGGGAGCACCAATGATTGGACTGAATGATTCTGGTGGAGCACGTATTCAGGAAGGTGTTCGTTCTTTGGGCGGTTATGCCGATATTTTTTACCGAAACGTACAAGCTTCGGGAGTAATTCCGCAAATTTCAGCTATTATGGGACCTTGTGCAGGTGGAGCCGTTTATTCTCCTGCTATGACTGATTTTACCATGATGGTCGAAGACACCAGTTATATGTTTGTAACGGGACCGAATGTGGTGAAAACCGTGACCAATGAAACCGTAACTTCAGAGGAATTGGGTGGTGCGAGTACGCATTCTACCAAATCTGGTGTGGCGCATTGCACGTCAGCAAATGATGTGGAATGTCTGGAAGATTTGAAACGTTTGTTGAGTTATTTGCCACAAAGCAATAAAGAAACGCCCCGTAATTTACGGTACGAACTGAATGATGAGGTACGTACTAAATTAGCAACTATTATTCCGGATAATCCCAACAAACCGTACGATATGCACGAAGTCATCGGTGGGATTATTGATGAAGATTCGTTTTTTGAAATTCATAAAAATTATGCCGAAAATATTCTCGTGGGTTTTGCCCGATTGGGAGGAAAAAGCATTGGGATTATAGCCAACCAACCGATGATTTTGGCTGGTTGTCTTGATGTGAACAGTTCGAAAAAAGCGGCTCGATTTACTCGTTTTTGCGATTGTTTTAATATTCCGCTATTGGTTTTGGTAGATGTACCGGGCTTTTTACCGGGAACCGATCAAGAGTGGAGCGGGATTATCGTTCACGGTGCCAAATTGTTGTATGCCTTAAGCGAAGCAACCGTACCAAGAGTGACCGTGATTACGCGTAAAGCCTATGGTGGTGCGTATGATGTGATGAACTCGAAACACATTGGTGCCGACATGAATTTTGCCTGGCCAACTGCTGAAATTGCCGTGATGGGAGCCAAAGGCGCCTCTGAAATTATCTTTAAAAAAGAAATCAACGAAGCCCAGGACCATGAAGCAAAACTGTTGGAAAAAGAAGCAGAATATGCCGATTTGTTTGCGAATCCATATACAGCAGCCCAACGTGGTTTTGTGGATGAGGTAATCCTCCCGCAAGATACCCGACGCAAATTAATAAAAGCGTTTAGTATGTTGGAAAACAAAGTAAGTGTTACTCCTAATAGAAAACACGGAAATATTCCTTTGTAATTGTTGGATAGAATTGAAAAAACCACCTGATGAGGGTGGTTTTTTTATAATGTATCATATTTTGGTAGCTCGGAGATTGGTATAAGGCATTATTTTGTAATTAAGTATGCGTATAGATAATTAACTGCTACACCTAAAACTAGACTTCCAATTAATGTGAACAAATATTTACCCAATTTTCTTTTGTAGCTATTTAGTTTTTTGGTTTTGTTCTTTTCAGATTCGGGTGTTAGTATTATAAAACTTGGAGTGCCATAAAATTCAAATTCTTCCAAAATTATTAGTGTGATTTTTTGTAAAAAATAAATTCCTAAAAAAGAAAGAAATAATTTCCATAATGATGAATCCAATAAGTAGGATTATTTGAGTACTCTCCGGATTTAATTATTGTACTTGTGTTTATTAATGAAATTATTAAAGTTGTTGAAATTAAAAATGCGGATATTAAATGTCCAACTCTTTCATTATTAAATTTAAAAAAGTCAAGAAATTTATTTTCTTTTTGAATCATTGTTTGCAAGTTTTTTGTCAACATTGCTTCAATATCTGCTCCCCAAGTCCTAGCGGTATGAGAAATTCGGAAGTTTATTCCGCTATTAAAATATCTATGATGAACTTCACCATCAAAACTAGGTATTGATCCATTATTGTCTGTTATAAAAGATATCGATATTTCTTGTTTCTCAAATGTATCTTTATCTCTAAACTTTACAAGATATTGCCAAGTTAAGTGTACAGCTCTTGAAACTAAAGGTAATTTTTCATTGAAATGAACTAAATGTTCAAAACCATTTAATGTCACAGTTGTATTATCATTGTAATAAATTGAAGCACGAAATTGAATTAGTTTAGAGTCATTTTGTTGATATATTCTTTGGTTAATTACTTCAAATAAAGTTATAATATTCTCTTTGTTTATTTCGAATGTACCTTCTAAATGCTTTGAAATTGTTTGAGGCTTGCCTAACAAGCTAACTATAAAATCTTTAAATTGTTCATTATTAAACGGTAATGCGACTTGTCCACTAGTTTTAATACTTTGTGTTTCGTGTTTATTATGTTCCATATTTAGGTTTTATTACGTAATCAATTATGCTCTTTGTCAACTTGTATATATCATTAAACATATGCATGTTATTTCTGTAAAAATAGCTAAAACAATGGTAGCTTAAGAATTATCTTATTAACATGATTTTGTTAATTTACAAATTACAGCCACTTTTTTAAACATTCTTTACGGTTTTCCGTAAAAGAGTAAAATTTTTTTAATCAGGGAAGTTCACGTCTTGTGTTTCTTTGATTTATTAAAACACTGGTTGGTGTTTTTTATTACTAATTGACATTTTACTATCTTTCGCAACTGACTAAAAAACCTAAATTAGAATTTGATTAAAAAAACAAATAAATGAAATACAACAGATGTGGAAAAAGTGGCTTATTACTGCCACAAATTTCTTTAGGATTATGGCATAACTTCGGCTCGGTGGATAGTTTTGAAAATGGAGAAAATATTGTCAAAGCCGCTTTTGATAAGGGAATTACCCATTTTGATTTGGCTAACAATTACGGTCCGGTTCCGGGTTCTGCAGAGACCAATTTTGGTAAAATCCTGAAGAATAATTTTCAGGGAAACCTGCGCGATGAAATCGTAATTACGACCAAAGCCGGTTACACCATGTGGGATGGTCCTTATGGCGACTGGGGTTCCCGTAAATATTTATTATCGAGTTTAGACCAGAGTTTGAAGCGAATGAATTTGGATTATGTGGATATTTTTTATTCGCATCGTTTTGACCCGGAAACGCCTTTGGAAGAAACCATGATGGCTTTGGATTATGCCGTGCGAAGCGGAAAAGCGTTGTATGCTGGAATTTCTAATTACAATGCGGAACAAACAAAGGAAGCAACTGAAATTCTTAAACGATTAGGAACACCTTGCCTGATTCATCAAGTAAAATACTCGATGTTTGTTAGAGAACCAGAAGAGGGTTTACTGGACGTTCTGGAAGAAAAAGGAGTGGGATGTATTGCTTTTTCGCCTTTGGCACAAGGACTTTTAACGGATAAATACCTGAAAGGAATTCCGGAAAATTCAAGAGCTTCGAATCCAAATGGACATTTGCAATTAGAAGAAGTTTCTGAAGCAAAAGTGCAAAAGATTATAGCGTTGAACGAAATAGCGAAAGGACGAAATCAGTCTTTGGCACAAATGGCTTTGGCTTGGCTATTAAAAGACAACCGAATCACTTCTGTTTTGATTGGTGCCAGTTCTGTTAGTCAATTAAATAATAATATTGACAGTCTACAAAATCTGGATTTTTCCAAAGAGGAACTAGAGAAGATTGAAGGGGTTTTGGGACAATAAAAAGGGTGAAAGTTAACTTTTACTCTTTTTTTCAATATAATTTTCCAAAATTAATTTTTAGGCTTAATAATCGCAGCGATTCCACCACCAATTGCCAAACGAAAAATCAGCTAAGTCAGAGGGGAATTGGAAAGTGGAAGATCTTAAAGAATCAGGAATAAAGATTCGAGACTATTTGCATAAGTATAATGTGTGGTTTCTTCCATAACGATGTTTTTTGTGTATCGATATTTCAGGATGGGACAATATTGAAAATCCGAAATTTAGTACTGGCAACTGTTTTTTTAGATTTTTTGTCTAATAAATAAGCCCATTTTTCAGTACAAAACATAAGTTATTTTGAATCATATATTCATCTGCAATACTCATTGCTTGTGAAATAATAGCTAAACCGTACTCAATTTGTTCTTCATTTTAATCATTTTAGGAACAATAAAAAATATTTCCCCCCAACGATAAGGCGTATAATTCTAATTCTCTTAATTTAGCGCCAATCTTTTTATAACTTTATTAGTATTCAAAGGAGTCGTCAATTTATGAAAAAAGAAATTTTAGGGAAATACACTTTACAAACTCCTTTACCGGAACATGCAAAACAACAAGCGGAATTGCAAGAAATAGTTTTTCCTACTTTGTCTGCTGAAGAATTAATTACTGAAGAAAAATATAAAAGACATTTGGAGATTTTTCCAGAGGGACAATTTATTGTTTTAGATGGTGATAATGTGATCGCTTCTTGCACGACTTTGCTTCAAAATTACCACAAAGGACATCATACTTTTTTGGAAATTTCAGATGATTTATGGTTGGGAACACACGATCCTAAAGCCGAATGGATTTATGGGTTGGATGTTTCTGTTCATCCGGATTACCAAGGAAAAGGTATTGGAAGGGAAATTTATAATGCGCGTCAGGATGTGGCCAAGGCATTAGGTTGCAAAGGACAAATGACAGCTGGGATGCCTATTGGTTATGACAAAGTAAAAGGTCAAATGACAATTGCAGAATATTGTGATAAATTAATCAAAGGTGAAATCATAGACCCAACTGTTACGGCTCAAACCAAATGCGGATTCATTCCGGTGGAACCATTATTCGATTATTTAGATGATCCTAGAAGCGGAAATTGTTCGATACTGATGTTTTGGCCTTTGGATCCAAACACTAAATTAAGCGAGAACCATTAAATAGTGTTCAATCGTAATGAGGTCTTTCAAGGAATTTTAAACGAACAGCATTAAACTTTAAACAAAAAATAAAATGATATTCAAATCAATAAACCCATTTTCAAGAGCGATTATTGCAGAACACGAAGTGTTGACGAATGCACAATTGAATCAAAAACTGAAATTATCAGAAAGTGCTTTTAAGAATTGGCGGAATGCATCTTTTCAGGAGAGGGCTGATAAAATGAAAAAATTGGCTAATATTCTGAGAGTAAACAAAGAAGAGTTGGGATTACTCATTACCAATGAAATGGGTAAAATTCTATCTGAAGGAATTAGCGAAGTGGAAAAATCAGCCGGAAACTGTGATTTTTATGCGGAGAATGCAGAGAAAATGTTGAAGGATCAGCAGTATGACACGCCTTTCAGAAGCCTGTCTGTTTATGACCCAATGGGAGCCGTTTTTGCGATTATGCCTTGGAATTACCCTTTTTGGCAAGTACTTCGTTATGCCGCACCGGCAATTATGGCGGGCAATGTGACGCTTTTGAAACATGCACCAAATGTTATTGGCTGTGCCAAAGCTATTGAAAGTGCATTTTTGGAAGCTGGTTTTCCAGAAGGTGTTTTTCAACAAATAACCATAGATATTACACAAGTGGAAAGTGTAATCGCTTCGGATATTGTCTGTGGCGTAACTTTGACAGGGAGTGAAATGGCGGGTTCTTCTGTAGCTTCATTGGCTGGAAAGCACATCAAAAAATCAGTTATGGAGTTGGGCGGTTCGGATGCATTTATTGTTTTGAATGATGCCAATCTTGAAAAAGCAGCTACTATCGCCACTCAATCCAGAATGCTTAATGCCGGTCAGGCTTGTATTTGTGCCAAACGTTTTATTGTTACTGAAAAAGTTGCCGATGAATTTGCAGGCCTTCTTGCCCAAAAAATTAACGCATTGCAGCAAGGAAATCCATTGAAGAGCGGAATCAATATGGGGCCTTTGGCTCGATTGGATTTGGCCGAAAAATTGAGTCGTCAATTAGAAAAATCGTTGCAGCAAGGTGCGAAATTAGTGGTAGGAGGGGTGCGTGAAGATTGCAATTTCCAACCTACATTAATTGATTTTGTGGATTCCAATAATATTGCTTTTCAAGAAGAAATTTTTGGCCCATTGGCAACCCTAATTAGAGCTAAAGATGAAAATGATGCTGTTGCGATAGCCAATAATCATAGATATGGATTGGCATCGGCAATTTGGACCGAAGATCGTGAAAATGCATATAGATTGGCACGAAAAATTGAAGCAGGAAATGTTTTTATAAACGCATTGGTGCGTTCTGATTCCAGAATTCCTTTTGGAGGAATAAAAAAATCAGGTTACGGAAGAGAATTATCTGACATTGGAATAAAAGAATTTATGAATATGAAATCGATAATCATCGAATAATTTTAATTAAGAATAGAAATCGAATTTTAAAATTAACAACCAAAATCAAGCATGAAAAAAGCAGGACTTATTTTTGTATTAATGTTGACGAATAGCATACTATTTGCACAAGAAAATGCCATTGACACCGTAAAAGTTAAAAAAAAATGGGATATAAATCTCGATATTGCCAGTCGATATATTTGGAGAGGACAATCTTGGGGAGGTAAATATCCTGTAGCACAATTGTATGGAAATTATAATGTGAGTGATAAATTCTCTGTGGGTTTTTGGGCAACACACAATTTCAAAAAAGAATATTATGATGCAAATGGGGCTTCAAAAGGGTACCAAGAGTTAGATTTTATTTTTAATTATGCCATTACAGATTATTTGACTGTTTCATTGCAGGATTATTATTGGCCATCTACAGACAAACAAGAAGGCGTTTCAAATGATTTTTTCAATTTTGGGAATGATGGATCACAATCAATTGATTTGCAGTTTCTGTTTGGTTTTTCTGAAAAAGGGGTGCCAATTTGGTTTACTTTAAGCACCTTAATTGCAGGAAATGATTTTAGATATAAAGATGAAAAAGGAAAACAAAATTTCACTACTTATATGGAAATTGGATATGATTTTGAAGCTCCCTTAGGATTAAATATCGCTCCTGTTGTGGGAGCTGTTCTTAATAATAAAGCAGAATATTATACTTTTGCTGATTATAATAAACCCTCATTTGTTAACCTAGGATGTACTGTGTCAAAAGACATTCAATTAAGCGAAAGTATTACCATGCCAATTTGGTTAAATTATACTTATAATGCAGCTTCAAATAAAACTAATTTGGAACCATTTGGAAAACAATTTTTAGTAGCGGGTGTGACTTTTACGTATTAAAGAAACTAAATCAGAGTTTATAAAAAGAGGCTGTCTATGTTTTTAGACAGCCTCTTCCAGTATGGATGCAATACTTCTTAAAACGAAGAATTGTTGCTAATTATAATAGTAATAAGTACAAACGATTGCTTTTAGAATTTTAATTGATAAACTTGGTCCAAATCTTTTTCTGAACTGATATTGACATCCAAATCAGTTACGAAACCCGAATTCAATCCGTAAGCCCAACCATGTAAAGTTAAGTCCTGTCCGTTTTTCCAAGCAGATTGCACAATAGAAGTTTTGGCTAAATCAAAAACCTGTTCTTTTACGTTGAGTTCCAAAAACTTATTGAAACGATCCGTTTCATTAATAATGGAATCCAAATAAATATGATGCAAACGGTATACGTCTTTTATGTGACGAATCCAGTTGTCAATAATACCGATAGATTCATTTCCCATCGCAGCTTTTATACCTCCGCAACCATAGTGGCTACAAACAAGTACATGCTTTACTTTTAAAACATTCACGGCATAATCCAGAACACTTAACATATTCATGTCAGTATGGATTACCATATTGGCTATGTTTCTATGGACGAATACTTCTCCTGGTTTTGCTCCTACGATTTCATTAGCAGGAACTCTACTGTCAGAACAGCCAATCCATAATAATGGCGGTGTTTGGCCTTTAGCTAAATCTTCAAAATAATTTGGATCGCTGGCTAAAGAAGTTTCAACCCATTTTTTATTATTGTCTAATATTTTTTTATAAAAATCGCTCATTTTTTTGTTTCGTTAAAAATTATTAAAATCAATTTTTTTACTTAATAAAATAATTGAGATGAAAAAAGAGATTAATTAAAGGCTCGTTATTTATGATTTAATCATAAAATTCTTCAGTGACGATTTCTCTTTTAATTGTTTTTCTTTTTGCAGCATCATAATAGTGCTCAACGGTAACTTTGTTTGTCGTCTCCTCACTATTTTCTAACTGATACGCTTTTTTAAACCCTTTAAGCTTAACTTTTATATTGTCATTTTTGGCTTTTATGGTTTTAAATTCATGGATTAAGTCCAAAATATCATGGGCAATGTAAACCGTATCCTGTGCATTAATAATTACTTTAGAATTTTCAGGAATATGATTTAATGTTAACTTGATTGCTGCTTTATTTAAAAAAGAAACTTCTTGTGCTAAATCGATATGAATGACATCGCCATCTGCATACTCTTCTTTTCTAAAATAGTACGCTCGTTTAAGGTTGCCTTTCAAAATAAATATAATACTGATGACAATCCCTAGAGCCACACCTTTTAATAAATCGGGGAATACAACGGCTGATAAAGTGGCGATAAAAGGCACAAATTGGTATTTTCCTTTTTTCCAAAAATGCTTGAATGTTGATGGTTTAGCCAGTTTATATCCCACTAATAGTAATATGGCTGCTAATGTAGCCAATGGGATTTTATTCAAGATTAGTGGAATTGTAACAACACTTACCAATAACAACACGCCATGAATAATAGCAGACATTTTTGATTTTGCACCAGCATTGTTATTCGCAGAGGAACGAACAACAACCGAAGTCATTGGTAAACCACCTAAAAGGGAGCTGACAATATTTCCAATTCCCTATGCTTTTAACTCTACGTTGGTATCGGTGTAACGCTTTTGAACATCCATTCTATCAGACGCTTCAATACACAATAGCGTTTCTATTGAAGCAACAATGGCAATCGTCAAGCCTACAATCCAGACTTTAGGATTAGTAATTCCAGAAAAATTAGGAGTAACTATAATTTGTTTGAATTCTTCAAAAGTCTTCGGAACCGGTAATGAAACCAAATGTTCTTTGGCTATTGCCAAAGAGCTTCCCGTTGATGTGAAAATTTCATTTAAAACAACACCAACTATAACGGCTATAAGTGCACCCGGAATTAATTTTAATTTTTTCAAAAAAGAAAATTTATCCCAAGCAATCAATATGATTAATGAGATTACAGTAATAATTATGGAGCCCAATTGAACATAGTCAAATATGCCGAATAATGCAGAAAACGTATTGCTTCCATCCGTTTGCATAAAGGATTGATCGCTCTCAAAATCACTGTCGTAGCCAAAAGCATGCGGCAGTTGCTTCATAATTATAATAATTCCGATTCCGGCCAACATTCCTTCAATAACATTTGTAGGGAAATAATTTGAAATAGTTCCTGCTTTGATGAATCCCAATGCCAATTGGATTAAACCTGCAATAAAAACTGCGGTTAAAAAAATATCAAAAGCACCTAAATCAGTAATTGCAGTAAGAATAATAGCTGTTAAACCAGCTGCAGGTTCGGAGACACTTAAATGTGATTTACTCAAATAACCTACAACTATCCCGCCAATAACGCCAGAAATAATTCCCGAAAATAACGGTGCACCAGAAGCCATCGCAATACCTAAACACAATGGAAGCGCCACCAAAAAAACCACTAAACCAGACGCAAAATCAGATTTAAGATTAGCAAAAAGATTGATTTTTTTTGTCATAATACCTTACTAAAAATTAAACACAAAAGACTTGCTCACATTACAAAAATGAGAGAATTAGATTTTAAAATATTAAAATCCACGATGTGTTAAACCTGTTCGGGTGGGGGAATGAATATAGTAGAAGCAATTGTATCGTGTTTGGACAAATTCTCTGACAGAATAAGACTTGAAGTTAGTCCTGATGATTTGATTCCTTCATATATAGTATTATAATGAAAAATTACTTTAATCTGCTTGTGTGCTTGTTTTTCCTCAGAAAAACCATAGAAAATAGAAGTATCGGCACTTTTCTCTATGACACAAACAATCGTAGGTGTTAAAAGGAAAGCGACAAAAACAAACATTAATAAGTAATAGGAACGATATATTGTCGCATATTATAATGTCAAAACCTCAATAAAGACTGAGGTTGAGTTAAAAAACAAATATGACATTATTTCAATCTCATTACTTAATATTTTGAAAAAATTAATAATTGACCTTTTTTAATAAATCTAAAAATGGTTTCAAATGAATCAAAGTGTTTATATGTTTGTGTATTTTTGCAATCTTCTTTTTATTCAACGGGATTGATACAATAACCTGTCATTATTATTTAGGATCTTATATTTCTAATTAAAAAACGAGGTTAATAATAGTGTTGTTTGTTTTTCTATTAAATTTAAAAATAGTAATCAATGTGTTTTTTTAGTGGGGTATTTGTGTTTTTGTATTCAAAATATTGATAAAATGTCTTTTACAATAGATAGTTTTTTGTTTTAATACGTAAAAAAACAGGGGTTATGTAAATAAATGAATTATGAGATTTTTAAAATATATCATTAAAAAGATGGAAATATATATTATTTCCGAATGTTTCTTTGTTATCGATAATTCTTATCAAAAAGAGTCAAAAAAGTAATTATTATTTATTTAAGTAAAATAAAAGTTAATAAATTCGCCTCAGGAAAAAGGGTTTTGCCTACTAAATGAATAACTGTAAAAAAGGTTTTTTGATTTAAAAAAACACAACAAATAGTATAGATAAAAAATAATAACCAAACCAAATTAATAATTAAAACTAAACTTAAAGATGAAAAAAGCAGGACTAATTTTAGCATTAATGCTAACGACGGGCATGACATTTGCACAAGAAACGACACCAGCACCAGCTACAACTTTTGCAGGTTCAGCAGATATGTATTATAAATATGATTTTTCTAATCAACAAGGCAATGGTTTAACAAGTTTTACTGGCTCTCACAATTCATTTGAATTAGGAATGGCATCTATTGAAGCTTCACACAAAATGGGTAAAGCATCTGTTTTTGTAGATTTAGGTTTTGGAAGCAGAGCAAGTGAATTTACTTATAATGATGCCGCTAATACTTTTATGATTAAGCAATTAAACTTTACTTATGAGTTTTCGGATAAATTCAAAATGATAGCGGGTAGTTTTGGAACGCATATTGGATACGAATTATTAGATGCAGTAGACAACAAAAATTATAGTATGTCTTATGCTTTTACTAACGGACCGTTCTTTAATACCGGTGTTAAAGCACAATATACTTCAGGTAAGTTCAGTATCATGGCAGGTGTTACTAATCCAACCGATTTTAAATCAGCACTTGATGCAGGTTCTACTCAAAAAACGTTTATCGGTCAATTAGGATATGTTGGAGATACAGGAAGTGCATACTTTAACGTAACTTCTGGCAGTGTTAATCCTGTTTCTGATAAAAACGTAACTCAATTTGATTTTGTAGGTTCTAAAAAACTAAGTGATGCATTCTCTTTAGGATTTAATGGTACTTATGCAATGGTAGCGGATGATTTTGATAGTAATTTAGACGGAGAATGGTTTTCATTAGTAGGGTATGCCAGTTACGCTGTTAAAGAAAATGTTAGCTTAGCTTACAGATTAGAGTATTTTGATGATAAAGATGTACTTTCAGCAAATGCTATAGGTGGAAATATACTTGGAAATACTTTATCATTAAACTATAAAGTAGGAAACTTGACTATTATTCCTGAGATTAGATATGATAGTTCATCTGTAGATGTTTTCTCTGATAGCGATGCACTTCCGACAGGTTCAAACGCATATGTTTTACTTGCGACAACTTATACATTCTAATTTAAAAACAATATTTTTTTTTTTGCTGTCAAGATACTTTTAAGTGTTTTGGCAGCTTTTTTTTATTGAATATAAGTTAAAATTTTTATATAATGAGTTGGTTTAATAAAGGGTTTAACAACAAAACTGCTTTTTGAGTCTTGTGTAAATTGCTTTGCTTTCATGAAGCTTTTAAGTGCTTTGGCAGCTTTTTATTATTGAATAATAAGAGTGTCTTTATAAAGTAAGTTTGTTGGAAAAGGGGTTTAATAACAGCAAAGCGTCTTTTTGAACAATTCAAAAAGACGCTTTGCTGTTATTACTTTGGAACGAATAAGTTATTGTTTCTTATATATAGAGTAGATAATATTCTTAGTGTTTTCATCTACTATGTCATCAACTTGAGATTGAACATAATGCAATTTAAATGCTGTAATGGCTGCCAAAAGATTCTTTGTGTCGTATCCTATGATTTGCAATCCTTGTTGAACATTAAAATCGAGAGGAGCAGTCTCTAATATTTCATCAGACCAAATTCCAAATCCTTTTTCAGCTAAAATTTTCCAAGGGAACAAAGCGCTTGGATCTTTTTTTCTGGTTGGAGCAATATCAGAATGGCCAATGATGTTTTGGGCAGGAATATTGTAGTCTTTTTTTAATTTAGTCAATAGTGCCAGTAGACTATTCATCTGTAATTCAGTAAAAGGCTCTGTGCCGTTATTATCCAGTTCAATTCCTATAGATGTCGAGTTGATATCAGTATTTTTTCCCCATGAACCAGTTCCGGCATGCCAAGCTCTTAGATAATCATTCAACATTTGAACCACTTTGCCATTATCTGAAATTACATAATGGGCACTTACCTGCGTTTCAGTTTTTGTAAACGTTTTTACAGTTTGTTGTAGGGAATCTTGGGCAGTATGATGGATAATTATAAAGTTAGGCTTCCGCAAATTAAAATTTACAGTGCCTATCCATTCTGTATTGATACCATTTTGCAAAGGAGTAGACCCCATTTTTGAAATAGAATCTTTAAAAATATGCAATTGTTTTGCGTATAAAGTGTCGATACTTATTGCGGTTTCGGTAACAAAAGGCAAAGGCTGTGACTCTTTGGTTGAAATCTGATCCTTTAATGTTTTGAGTTTTTTGTCATATACTTTCTCACTGGCTTTGTAAGGATTAGTGGAGCAAGATGTAATTATAACAGCCGAAATTAGGCAGTAAAAGGATTTTCTCATATTTAAATTGCATTTTTATGTCCCAAAATACGGATTATCTGTTTTTTTTGGATTTTTTTGGATTTTTACTTTCTTGAGAAAATATTTTGTATTTTTCTTTTTGATCGTCGTTCAATAATTCCACAACCTTTCTTTCCGTATTTTCAGAAAGTATTTGGATATTTTTTATTTGATCGCTTTGATTCGTTTCTTGTTTTAATATAACCCCTTGTTGTTTTATGCTTTCTGTAAGTATGTTTGCAATAGCAATTTCCTGAAGTTCGTCAAGAACTAGGGCTGGTTTTAGTCTGACCATAATTTTACCAACAGTTTCTTCAACGGGAATTTCTTTTGGTTTTTCCTGGCTTCTACCTTGATCCATTCCACTATTCATGCGACCACTTCCATAACCGTTTCTACCATAACCTCCTCCGCCATAGCCACTATTTCCATATTGTGCGGAAATGGTATTAATAGATAATAACATAAATGCGCTCACTAATAATGACTGAACTATTTTCATATTAAATGTTTTAAAAAGGTTTTCAAAAACTATATTACAAATCTAAGCGGGCTCACCATACAAATCAAATTCTGTAGCCTCGATAATTTTTATCATCACAAATTCACCAGTTTTCACATAATGCTTTGAAGCATCAATTAAAACTTCGTTATCTACATCTGGACTGTCAAATTCAGTGCGTCCAACAAAATGACCACCTTCTTTTCTGTCGATGATACATTTGAATGTTTGACCTACTTTTTCTTGGTTCAAATCCCAGGAAATTTGAGATTGTAATTCCATAATTTCGTTGGCACGTTCTTGTTTTACTGTATCCGGAACATCGTCTTCCAATAAATACGCATGCGTATTTTCTTCGTGTGAATAAGCAAAACAACCCATTCTGTCAAATTTCATTTCTTGAACGAAATCTTTCAATATGTTGAAATCTTCTTGTGTTTCTCCAGGGTAACCTACAATCAAAGTCGTACGTATAGCCATTCCAGAAACAGCTTCACGGAAATCTTTCAATAATTTTGTTGTTTTCTCTTGAGTTGTTCCGCGACGCATCGATTTCAAAATAGAATCTGAAATGTGTTGCAACGGAATATCAATATAATTACAAATTTTTGGCTCGCGCTTCATGATTTCCAGAACGTCCATTGGGAAACCGGTAGGGAAGGCGTAGTGCAAACGAATCCATTCGATTCCTTCTACTTTTACCAAAGCTTCTAATAATTCACCAAGATTTCTCTTTTTGTAAAGATCCAGACCATAATAAGTCAAATCCTGAGCAATCAAAATCAATTCTTTCACGCCATTTTTAGCTAAACCTTCGGCTTCTTTTACCAATTTTTCAATGGTTTGTGAAACGTTTTTTCCTCGCATTAATGGAATCGCGCAAAAACTGCATGGTCTGTCGCAACCTTCGGAAATTTTTAAATACGCATAATTTTTTGGAGTCGTAGTCAATCGCTCACCCAGTAATTCATGCTTATAATCGGCACCTAAAGCTTTCAATAATTGTGGCAACTCAGTAGTACCAAAAAATTGATCCACATTTGGAATCTCTTTTTCTAAATCAGGTCTGTAACGTTCAGATAAACAGCCTGTAACGAAAACTTTGTCAACTAATCCTCTTTCTTTTTTATCGGCATATTCTAAAATCATGTTTACTGATTCTGCCTTAGCATTATCAATAAATCCACAAGTATTTATCACAATAATATTTCCTTCTTCAGCTTCTGGAGCTTCGTGTGTGACGTCTTTTCCGCTTGCGCGAAGCTGTCCCATAAGCACTTCACTGTCATATACATTTTTCGAACACCCAAGAGTGATTACGTTGATTTTATTCTTTTTTAAAGACTTCGTTCTCATAACATTATAGTCCCGATAATTTGGGAATTTTGCAAAATTACAATTTTTTATTCAAACTGAACTTGTTTCAATTTCTTTTCAATGTTTTTCATGAAGCTATTCCTGCTATACGTTGCAATCTCCCGAAAAAAATCGGGAGGATTTTCACTGCAAACGAAGTTCACTGAACTCAAATGAAAATGAAAATTAAGTGAAGTAATCAGGGCTAAAAAAAATCCGTTCCATAATAACGAAACGGATTTTTAATAGTGTTTTTTTGTGAATTACAATTCAAACAATAAAGTCATAGAAATAGTATTGTTGATAGAATTTATTTTAGCACCGTCTGTAAGTCCTTGACTAAAAAAACCTTGCTGAGAATTTCTTTCCGAAGATGAATACGATAAATCCACTTTGGTAGAACCGAAATTATAACCTAAACCTCCTGAATATCCTTTCAAATTACCAACAGTTGTTTTGTTTTTGTAGGGACTTTGTTCGTAACGGTATCCAGCTCTTAAGCTTAGTTTCTCAATTTTATATTCAGCACCCACTCTTACTTCGTTGGTTTTATCCAAAACTGAATTCATATAGCTGTTTACATCACTGAAATAAGAATCATTTTCTGGTTTGAATTTGGTGTTGCTATAATCTTTCATAGCATAATCAATACTTATCAGCCCTGATTTACCAAAAACATAAGCAAAACTTCCTGTCAGTTTACTTGGTGTTTGTAACTTGTATGGTGCGTAGTAATTTGTAATTTGAGGATCAACAACATCATTGGTGTCAGGTAGATTTGTTGCGCTACTCACGGCAACCAATCGTTGTGAAAACTCATCACTCAAGTGATACCAAGTTGATGATTCGTAGGCTAGTCCTAAACGAACTTCATTAGTGACTTTTGCAATAGCGCCGACTTGAAATGAAAACCCAGTTCCATAAGTATATAAATCATTGTCAAAACGCAATCTTGTTACGGTGTACTCATCAGTTAACGGGGCACTATTGTCTTCATAAAAACTGGTAGATTGTCTGTAATCGGTAAAATGAGAGTTTAAATTCAGTCCTATGTATAATTTATCTTTGTAAGATGTTGCAGCATTAAATGATAGTTTTCCATTATAGCCATTAGTGCTGATGGTGTTTTCTTGATAATAATTTCCACCTGCAGGAACATTTGAAATATATTGTGTGTTATTTGGGTTATTCTCATCTGCTGAATTTATTATATAACCCCAATGTCCTAAATATGCTTGTTGCGCTCCATGATCTAAATTTCCATAGCTTGAGTTTTTCAATACATTTAGGGGAACTCCATCAGCATAACTTAAAAAATAGTTATCAACTGAATTATTTGGATTCGTTCCAGCAGAAAATAGAGAATTATTGTAATTATTTACGTTATCATAATTCACTCCCACTGAAAACTTTTTCCAATTACTATTTGAATTTCTGTTGTTAAAAACAAAAACACCTCCAGCTTGATTTAAATCAAAGGAATTATCTTTCTCGGTGGTTTCAGTGCCAAAATAATTGGAATTGTTTTTCGTATTGTAACTGCTTAATGTCACCGCAATCTGATTATTTGAAAAAACAGCAGCCCCTGCAGGATTTATATTAATAGAAGATAAATCACCTCCTAATGCTCCAAAAGCTCCGCCCATAGCTCTAAAACGTGCTGTGCCATTCAAATTGTCCTGTGCATATCGGATCGCATCTGTTGTCTCTTGTGATTGTGCGGCACTAAAAGTGAAGCCTGTTAATAGTAGGAATAAATATTTTTTCATTTTTATTTCAGGTAAGGTTTAGCTTTTTATTCAAATAGACGTAAAAGTTATCTTCTTCCGCCTCCACCGCCAGATGATCTTCCACCGCCACCACTATTATTAGAATTATTTGAGCTTGGGCTATATGATCTTGAAGAATTACTTTCGCTTCTTGAACTTGGTGTGTAAGATCTTGTAGGAGAATTGCTTTCGCTGCGAGAACTGTTTGTGCTTGTTCTTCGGTTAGAATTACTGAAAGTATTATTCTGATTTTGATTTCTTGTGAAAGTAGGACTTGTTCTAGTACTATTATAAGTAGAATTTCTATTGTTTGTTCCTCTATAACTATTAGTTGGGTTTTGAGAATAATCCCTAGAAGTTCTGGTGCTATAATTTCTATTGCTGTTCACTCTGTTAGAATACGATGAACCTCTTCTGCTTGGATTGTATGAGTAATTGTTATAGTAACCAGATGAGTAACCTCCTCCATAATAAGGGTAATTCCAACCGGGATATCCCCAACCATAATAAGGATAGTTCCACCCGAAGCTAGAATAGCCATAACCATAATAAGGGTAGTTCCAGCCGAAGCCAGAATAACCATATCCGTAGCCATAATAAGGATAACCCAATCCATATCCTAACGAAAGACTCCAGTGATTAGGCGATACATTTATTATGGTTTCATGGGAATTGCTTCCCCATCCGCCATAATTGGAATAGGTTGCCTGAATGCTATCATTATCAGTATTGTAATTGCTGTAATTATCCACATCGGTAAAAATCTCAGCGGATTGATTGTTGTCCTGCAAAGAGCCAAAATAATTTTTGTAGTAATTATTTTGAGTATCTTGATTCTCTCTCACAATAGTTTTTTTAGCGGTATTTCCATAAATTCCATCCCCGTCGTAGTAAGAACTATTTTGGTAAGAACCACAAGAGGTTAACAGAATACTCAAAAACCCAACAACATAATAAATTGATGCGTTTTTAAGGGAAAAAGTACTAGTTTTCATATCTATGGGGTTTTTTATTGTTGGACAATACAAAAATAGTTAGTTTTGCGGAACTATTTAGTTAAAATTATTAAAACAAAATTTGTGCCAAACTATTCAATATGAGTAAGAACTTAACTACAAGATCAGAAGATTATTCAAAATGGTATAACGAGTTGGTTGTAAAAGCCGATTTAGCCGAAAATTCAGGAGTTAGAGGCTGTATGGTGATTAAACCGTACGGTTATGCCATATGGGAAAAAATGCAAGCTGAGTTGGACAGAATGTTTAAAGAAACGGGGCATCAAAATGCCTATTTTCCTTTATTTGTTCCGAAAAGCATGTTTGAGGCAGAAGAAAAAAATGCGGAAGGATTTGCAAAAGAATGTGCTATTGTAACGCATTATAGATTAAAAAACGATCCCGATAGACCAGGGAAACTTATGGTGGACCCTAATGCGAAACTGGAAGAAGAATTAATCGTTCGTCCAACTAGTGAAGCTATTATTTGGTCAACATACAAAGGATGGGTGCAATCCTATAGAGATTTACCTTTGTTGATTAATCAATGGGCAAATGTGGTGCGATGGGAAATGAGAACAAGATTGTTTTTACGAACTGCAGAATTTTTATGGCAAGAAGGACACACGGCTCATGCTACGAAAGCGGAAGCTATTGAAGAATCTGAAAAAATGATGCATGTATATGCTGAGTTTGCAGAGAATTTTATGGCAATACCGGTAATTAAAGGTTTTAAAACTGAAACAGAACGTTTTGCCGGGGCTGAGGAAACCTATTGTATAGAGGCTTTAATGCAAGATGGAAAAGCATTACAGGCAGGAACGTCTCACTTTTTAGGACAAAACTTTGCTAAAGCATTTGATGTTAAATTTGCTAATGCCGAAGGAAAGCAAGAACACGTTTGGGGAACTTCATGGGGGGTTTCTACTCGATTAATGGGAGCTTTGGTGATGACACATTCGGATGATAAAGGATTGGTTTTACCTCCAAGTTTGGCGCCTATTCAGGTGGTAATTGTTCCAATTCACAAAACGGATGAACAATTAGAGGAAATAACAACTGTAGTTACTGATTTAGTTTCTCAATTGAAGAAATTAAAGATTGCGGTTAAATATGATGATAGAACTACGCAAAAACCAGGATTCAAATTCAATGAATATGAATTGAAAGGAGTGCCTATTAGAATTGCTGTTGGTCCAAAAGATTTAGAGAATGGTACTTTTGAAGTTGCAAGAAGAGATACATTGACTAAAGAAATTGTTTCAAAAGATGGAATTGTAACTTATATCAGCGATTTATTAGAGCAAATTCAAATTGATTTGTTTGATAAAGCTTTAAATTATCGCGACACGCATATTACTGAAGTAAATAGTTTTGATGAGTTTAAACAAGTTTTAGACACAAAAGGAGGCTTTGTATCAGCTCATTGGGATGGAACTGCAGCAACTGAAGAGAAGATAAAAGATTTGACCAAAGCTACGATTAGATGTATCCCTTTGGATAGGGTAGAAGAAGCGGGAAGCTGTGTTTTTACTGGGGAAAGTTCAGTAGGAAGAGTGTTGTTTGCGAAGGCATATTAAAAAAAAATAAATTTTTTTGCATCTACTATTGTGCGTTTCAAAAATAGTTGTATTTTTGCATCCGCATTAGAGAAGCAGGGCCCGTTCGTCTATCGGTTAGGACGCATGGTTTTCATCCATGTAAGAGCGGTTCGATTCCGCTACGGGCTACTATTTTTTTTGCAAGTTAAAGTTTTCCTGAACTTAGAGGGAAAAATGGCCCGTTCGTCTATCGGTTAGGACGCATGGTTTTCATCCATGTAAGAGCGGTTCGATTCCGCTACGGGCTACAATTTCAATTTAGATTGATAAAAACTTAGGAGGATAAGGTCCGTTCGTCTAGGGGTTAGGACGCCAAGATTTCGTCTTGGTAACAGGGGTTCGATTCCCTTACGGACTACAAAAAATAGTAAAAGATAAAAAAGCAATAAAATGGCAAATCATAAATCAGCTCTAAAGAGAATTAGAAGTAACGAAAAGAGAAGAGTATTAAATAGATACCAACACAAAACTACTCGTAATGCAATCAAAGCGTTAAGAATAGCTACTGATAAAACAGATGCGACTTCTAAATTATCAAGTGTAATATCTATGATTGATAAATTAGCTAAGAAAAATATCATTCATGATAATAAAGCTTCTAATTTAAAGTCTAAATTAACGAAACATGTTGCTAAATTGTAATTAGTACAATTTTCAAAATAATTATAAAAAAAGCTCTCAATAAAATTGAGAGCTTTTTTTATGACATATAATTTTTATATTTTGTTTTTTAAGTATTCAAGCATTGATGTAGTTATGGGCTTCGATAAAAAATCGATGACCATAGGATATGATCTTGCTTTTTCTAAGTCTTCAGGGTCTATTGTTGAGGAGAGAACAACCACTTTTATGGTGTTGAATTCGGAATAATCATCAGTATTAAAAATATCTAAAAACTCCCATCCTCCCATTACTGGCATATTTAAATCTAAAAAGATTAATTGAGGATGTTTTTTTAATTCACTTTCAGCGTTAGTATGTTTTAGTTTATTAAAGTAATCAAGTGCTTCTTCTCCATTTTGAGAAGTGATTATTTCGTTTGAAAAGGATGCTTTAATGATTACTTTTTTGCATAACATAAGTGTTATGGGGTCGTCATCAACGCATAAAATTTGATCCAACATTATTGTTTGTTTTTAAATGTTAATGTGAATGTAGTTCCTTTGTTTACCTCACTTTCAATGCTAATAGTTCCTCCCATAGTTTCAACCTGAGATTTCACAAGGTATAATCCCAGTCCTTTGCTGTCAGGATAATTATGGAATCTTTGGTAAAGCCCAAAAACTTTGTCTCTATTTCTTTCTAAATCTATTCCTATTCCGTTGTCTTTGAATATTAGATAAACAGTATCATCAACTTCATTAGCGTTAATTGTGATTTTAAGCTTTCTGTTTTCAGATTTGTACTTTATAGCATTTGTTAATAGATTTAACAATATGCTTTCTATGTAGGCTTTATTTGTGTTTAAAACAGAAACTTTTTCAAAATTAAGTTTAATTATAGGTTTGTACAGTTCTATTTGAAAGCTTAATTGATTAAAAACGTTTTCAAATATTTCTTTTAAAAGTACGGCTTCTTTTTGAATAGAAGGATTGTCCTTAATGATAATTACTTTTACTAAGTCATTAATCGTTTCATTCAATAAATGCGTTGATTTATTAAAGCCGTTTAAAATTTCCTTTAATTCCTGATTCTCTATAGGGATATCTTCAATTAGGTTTAAAAGACCGGTGAGGTTTGATAATGGGGCTCTAAGATTATGCGAAGTAATATAGGAAAACTGTTTTAAGTCCTTATTGTTTTGTGTTAATTCTCTAATAAGTTGCTCTTTTTCTTTTTCTTGTTTCTTTTCTTCAGAAACATCTCTTTGTATTGAAATCCAATGTGAAAGTTCATTTTCTGAGTTGTAAATAGGGATCATAGAGAAACGAACCCAATATTCCTCTTTGTTTTTTTTATAGCTGATAGTCTCAATTAAGCACTCTTCTTTATTTTTTAAAGCAGTAATCAATTTTTTATATTCTTGTTTGTCAGAATTTGGTCCTTTGAAAAGATTTGGAGTTTTTCCAATGACTTCCTCAGATTTATATCCGGACATGATAGAAAAAGCGGGATTAACATAAATTATTTTTGGTATCCGGGTATTGTTAGAATTTGCTTCGGTTATGATTATTGAGTCTTTGGATTGTGTAATTACGGTTTCTAATAATTTAAGTCTTTGTTCTTCTTCTTTTTGTTTTGTTATATCCTGTATTGCTCCAATCATTCTTATCGCTTTTCCCTCCTCGTCCTTGAGAAGAAATCCTCTGTCCAGGACATATTTATAAGAGTTGTCTGCACATCTAAATCGATATTGATCTTGCCATTTTTCTGTTTTTTGTTCTATAAACGAGTATAGTTTTATCGACATTTTAATGCTGTCTTCGGGATGAATTTTATCAAACCACCATGTTGAACTACCGCCTACCTGATCTTCTTTATAGCCAAAAACGTTTTCAATTCCTTTATTCCACGATAGATTGTCTTCTTGTATTTTCCAATCCCAAATAGTGTCACTTGTTGCTTTTGCTACAATGTCATATTTTTCATTCGATTCTTTAATTTCGTCATTTGTATTCTTTAATTTTTCAAAAACAGCGATGTTTCTATTGTCGTTTTTTGATAAAATATATTTGTAAGCTATGCCTGTCAAAGAAATAAATACTAAATCTTTTATAAAGTTATAATATTGGTAATTAGTATTGTGGGTGTAATTTTGTAATAATTTATGGCAAATAATGGCCATAAATATGGAGATGAGAATGTAGGTTAGAGTTATTTGATTGGTTTTGTTTTTCATTACTCAAATATAATTAAATAATACTTAATTATTAAACATCATCCAAAACTTATTTTAACAGCTTTTTTGTTGATTTTTTTAGGTCTAAAAGGTTAACAATATGTAAACTATTGCAGAAATATTTTTTATATCAAAATAAAGTGTACCTTTGCACCCATTAAAAATCACAGATGGAATCTATTAGAAACATTGCAATTATTGCCCACGTCGATCACGGTAAAACAACTTTGGTTGATAAAATTATGTATCACTGTCAGTTATTTCGTGACAACGAAAACACAGGTGACTTAATCCTTGATAACAACGACTTAGAGCGTGAAAGAGGTATCACTATTACTTCTAAAAATGTTTCTGTAGTATACAAAGGAACAAAAATCAACATTATTGATACTCCTGGTCACGCCGATTTTGGTGGAGAGGTAGAACGTGTATTGAACATGGCTGATGGAGTTTGTCTGCTTGTAGATGCTTTTGAAGGACCAATGCCACAAACGCGTTTTGTATTACAAAAGGCTCTTGACCTTGGTTTGAAACCATGCGTTGTTATTAATAAAGTAGATAAAGAAAACTGTACTCCTGAAGAAGTTCATGAAAAAGTTTTTGACTTAATGTTTGAATTAGGCGCAACTGAAGAGCAATTGGATTTTCCAACTGTTTACGGTTCTGCAAAAAATAACTGGATGTCAGACGATTTTAACGTTATGACTGAAAACATTGAACCGTTATTAGACATGGTTCTTAAAAATGTACCAGCTCCTAAAGTATCGGAAGGAACTCCTCAAATGTTAATTACATCTTTAGATTTCTCAGCATTTACAGGTCGTATTGCTATTGGTCGTTTGGAAAGAGGTATATTAAATGAAGGAATGCCGATCGCTTTAGTAAAAAGAGATGGTAAAGTAATGAAATCACGTATTAAAGAACTTCATACTTTTGAAGGACTTGGGCGTAAGAAAGTAGAGCAAGTAATTGCTGGAGATATCTGTGCTATTATTGGAGTGGAAGGTTTTGAAATTGGAGATACTATCGCTGATTTTGAAAATCCAGAAGCGCTGAAAACAATTGATATTGACGAGCCTACTATGAGTATGTTGTTTACAATTAATGACTCTCCTTTCTTTGGTAAAGAGGGTAAATTTGTAACTTCTCGTCATATTAGAGACCGTTTGACAAAAGAATTAGAGAAAAACTTAGCAATGAAGTTAGGTGAAACCGATTCAGCTGATAAATTCATGGTTTTTGGTCGTGGTGTACTTCACTTGTCTGTTCTTATCGAAACAATGAGAAGAGAAGGGTATGAGTTACAAATCGGTCAACCACAAGTTATCATCAAAGAAATTGATGGTAAAAAATGTGAACCAATTGAAGAACTAACAATCGACTTACCTGAAAACCTTTCTGGTAGAGCGGTAGAGTTTGTTTCTATCCGTAAAGGAGAAATGTTGAGTATGGAAGGTAAAGGAGAACGTATGATTATAAAATTTAATATTCCATCTCGTGGAATCATCGGATTGCGTAATCAATTGTTGACTGCTACTGCCGGTGAAGCTATTATGTCACACCGTTACATAGGATATGAGCCTTACAAAGGGGAAATTCCTGGACGTAACAATGGTTCATTGATCTCTATGGAAAATGGTAAAGCAATTCCTTATTCTATCGATAAATTGCAAGATCGTGGTAAATTCTTCGTTGACCCTAATGATGAGATTTACGAAGGTCAAGTAATTGGAGAGAACAGTCGTAGCGATGATATGTGTGTAAACGTAACTAAGGCTAAGAAACAGTCTAACGTTCGTTCATCCGGAAATGATGAAAAAGCAAGAATAATCCCTCCTATTCGTTTTTCTCTTGAAGAAGCTTTAGAGTACATTCAAAAAGATGAATACGTTGAGGTTACTCCAAAAAGTATTCGTTTGAGAAAAATATATTTGACAGAAACAGATAGAAAAAGATTTAAATTCTAATTTTCATATTTTACAATAAAAAAAGCCATTCGAAAGAATGGCTTTTTTTATGTATTTACTTTTTCTTCAAAATAAATTGTTGTAAAAAATTTTCTTATATAAAAATTTATGAAATATTACCTTTTCAAACTTAAAATTACCTTTTGCTTCCCTTCTGTCTTCTAATTTTATGGTAAACCAATAATCGTCCGTAGGTAGTTTGTGAAAAGTACCATCCCAACCAAGGCTTGAGGGGAGATAATTGTTTGAGAAGTTTTCCTAAACGATTAAAAACTAAGGTTTATCTTTTTAATGAAAAATGCCCTTTTATTATTCTTCCATCCTCAAAAGTTAAGTTAAACCAATAATCGTCTGAGGGTAATGTATATCCATTGAAAATTCCATTCCATCCGGAACTTGTTGAGCTAAGTTCTTTTAATAATTTACCATAACGGTCAAAAATCGTTATTTTAGATTTTGGCAGCAGATTTAGATTTTTAATTTCCCAAAAATCATTATATCCATCTCCGTTTGGAGTGAAATAACGAGGATAATCGAGCACATAAATTTGGAATGGATTTGATAGACCACAACCATTTTTATCTCGGACATAAACTAAATAATCTCCGGGAGCTACTGCATTGAAAAGCGGGTCGTCTTGAAAAAATGATCCATCAATTGAAAATTCATAATTGCCGACTCCCGTATATTCAATCAAAACTGAATTTCCATTTCCGTCAAAATCATTTATTGTCGCTCCGGTAATAGTTGCAATTCCAGATGCCGATACATTAAAAGTCTTTGTGGCGTTGCAGCCATTTGCATTCGTAACGGTTACCGAATAATTACCTGAAGTGCTAACATTAATTGTATTTGTAGTTTCTCCTGTATCCCATAAATAACTTGAAAATCCAGCATTAACAACTAAGTTAATAGAACTGCCGTTGCACAAAATAGCATTCTCTTCTTGAAAATTTGGTGGATTAAAAGTACTAACTATAAGTGTTTCCGGAGTAATTGCGTAACAATCAGAACCATTTACAATTCTAGCATAAATAATTTGTTGGTTTGCAACAGTGTTATTAAAAATATTAGGTAAAGGATTTTTTTGAGCAATAGCATCAGTGGAGTTTAAATAATATTCAACAATTAATCCGGTAGGTAATCCAGTCAAAACCTGTGGAGTTATCTGTGAATTCAAATCAAAAAGATACAAACCATCTTGAACGGTATCCCCATCACAAGTTGTGATGGGGTTTTGAGGAGCAATACTATTATTTGAGATTTGGAGTTGAACTTCCGCATAATTTGCACAACCATAAGGATTTGTAGTATCGGCAAAGACAATTTGGTTTGCTGTTTTGTTTTGATAATTTGTAGGATTCGCAATTGGATTGATTTGTGCTTGTGCATCAGCTAAAGATTCATAATATACAATGTTGCTTAAACCAGAAGCATTGTTTTTTACCAACGCATCAGCTCGCGTTAAATCAAAAACAGTGATTCCATCAGCATTATCATCGCATTGTGAAAGTGTTGTGTCGTTCAAAATGATTTTTGGAGCATATTCTACTTTTATTTCATCAGTGGTCGTGCAAGTCGCAGGTGTCAAAGTAATTTCAACTTTGTAATTGCCAGTATCAATAACCGTGAGCGCTGGACTAGTTTCTCCGATTATTTCTATTGAATCTTTAAACCATTTATAACTATAACTTACGGGTAATTTAGTGTCAATAGTATAGCTTTCGCCAAAACAAATAGGATTATTCGTTGTTAATAATCGATCCGCACCTAAATCTATTTTTGGAGAAAAACTACCCGCTTTTAGAAAAACAGCGGAATCATAATATTGAAAAGAGTCATCAGCAATTACTAATTTTATATGATAAGTTGTTCCGGCTATAACATTTGTTTGTGCATTCATCACCACAGTTTGGGCACTATAATTAGTAGGACTGGTAGCGGAACTATAGCCTGCAAAATAGTTTTCATTTTTTGCAGGGCATCCACCGCCTACACCAAATGGTGGAATTAATGGATGAATATTTAGTGATGAAACGGGTGTAGAAGTGCCAGGAATTACTGCTAAATTTTGATAATTGGCAGCGCTGCCTTTTTCCTTTATTAAAAATGCAAAACCGTCAGAAAACCGACACGGAAAATCATCTTGGTATTCATTGGAAGCGAAGATATAATCAAAACTTATGAAATTAGTTAGAGGAGTGAAATCAAATTCTAAGAAGGTAGCATTTATTGTTTTAAAGCCTAATTCCTTATCCAAATCGGCATCACCTAACCAAGAAGTGCCACCTCCTCCTTGATTTCTTACAAATGGTCCAATAGAATTTTGGCTACTCCAAGTACTTAAAAGCACGCCTTCAGTAAAAGGGAAACTACCTGCCTGATTATTAAAATAGGCATAACTATTTTTTCCGGCAGTAAATGTATCTCCTGTTGCAATTGGGTTCGAAATAGTAACACAAGAACTATTTACTAAAACATTTTCAACAAGTTGTTGTGCTGTATAAGAGTCATTTACTGAAATAGATTGAGCCGTTGCACTAAATGAGGCGCAACAAATGAAGATATAAAATAAGATTGTTTTTATACATTTCATAGCTCCGTAAAGATACTACAAATCTCTATTTTTTAATAAGCGATACGATAAGAATGTAAAAATGAAAGTCCAACATAAAACGATTAGAATAGATAAAAAATGTACACTGTAATCTTTACTGTTTTCCATTCCGATTTGGTTTCCAATAGACTTAATAATTGATAATCTGGAGAAAGGCTCCACAATTAAATTAGACATAGATTCTAATGGGAAAAATTGTGTAATATAGGATGCGTTATTACTGTCCGGAAATATTTTAAAAGTTAAAATTCCTTTGAGAATTCCTTCAATAATATTCCAAACTAAAAGAAATCCAAGTGCAAATGCCGAACGTTTTACCAATATTCCTAAAAATAAACAGAAAGAGAAAAATCCAACCAATTTTACGAAATAAGCCAAAATATATTCTAAATTAGAGAAAACGATACCAATTTCAGTATAGGAAGAAAAGCTAAACCCCAGAATTAATGACATTATAAACACAAAAAGAGTTGATACCGCAGCAAATAAGATGATTGTCAGAAATTTAGAAAGAATAAATTCTTTTTTACTCATTCCGTCTATCAAATTTTGTTTCAATGTACCGTAACTATATTCGTTAGCCATCATTGAAACGATAACAATCGCCAGGAATAATTTTAAAATTGCCGCAATGTAGGTATTAAAATGCCAAATGAAAGGGAAATTAAAAATTCCCATTTCGGCAAGGTGAAGTTTGAAAATTCCAAGGTCAAATTTGATTGAGGCAATTAAAGCAATAAAGGTTAAGAGAATAAAATAAGTCAAAGTCAATACTCGGCTTGCTTTATTTTTCCATATTTTTTGTAGTTCTATTGAGAGAAGTCGTTTCATTTTTTTAGTTTTTGATGGTTGGTTTTGTGTTATTTGTTAATTCCAAAAATTGCTCTTCTAGGCTATTTTTGCGTTTAACCAAATGACTTAATACAATGTTTTTTTCAAAAAGAAACTGATTCAACTCCTTCGCTTCCAAATCATTTTTTAAATAAACCAAAACTTTTCCTTCCTCATTTACAACATTTTTTACAGCAGGATGCGTTTTTAAAATTAATATCAAATTTTCAATATCATCCGCTTGCAGCTCAAAGAATCCTTCGTTTGTTGACATGCCATCAACTAATCCTGAATACAAAATTTCGCCTTTTCTTAAAACCAATGCATGTGTACATACTTTTTCTACTTCGTCCAATAAATGAGAGGCGAGTAAAATAGTAGTTCCTTTTGCGGCTATTTGTTTGATTATATCTCGAATTTGATGAATCCCTTGTGGGTCTAAACCGTTAGTAGGTTCGTCCAGAATTAAAATTTCCGGATCATTCAGTAGGGCTGAAGCTATCGCTAATCGCTGTTTCATCCCAAGTGAAAAAGTACTGAATTTACTGTTTTGTCTGTCTGTTAAACCAACTAATTCCAGCTTTTCGTTTACTTTAGTATAATTGATGCCTTTGATTTTGCAGACTAATTCTAAGTTTTCTTTTGCCGTCATGTACGGATAGAAATTAGGTCTTTCTATAATAGCTCCCACTTTTTTTAGCGCTTCGTGCGTTTGCATTGTACCACCAAACCAGCTGTATTCACCTGAAGTTTTATTTACCACATTCAAAACAATCCCTAATGTTGTCGATTTTCCGCTACCGTTGGGACCAAGAATCCCGTAAACATTACCTTTATATATTTCGAATGAAACGTCTTTCAAGGCTTGTAAACTGCCATAACGTTTGTTGATATTTTTAATAGAGAGTATGATTTCCAAAGTGTTCGTTTTTTATATTTTGTATAGGACGAACAAGGTAAGGATTTGTTACTATTAAACAGGAATTAGTTTTTTGCACAGATTAACATGGAAGCAGCTTCTAGTTTTTCAGCGGTAATTGGCTTTATAATGTAGTTTTTTACCACATCATATTTTTTTGACATTTCTATGTCAGCAGGATCAATTGAAGAAGTGACAATAAAAACTGAAATTTCTTTTTTTATTGGCAAAAGAATAAACTCATCCAGAAATTGCCAACCGTCCATGACAGGCATATTTAAATCAAGCAAAATCGCATCGGGCAAATTTTCTATATTTGAATAATTCTTTTTTAATTCGTCTAACGCATATTGGGCATTAAAAAATGAGTTGATTTCTTCGCAAAACTCATTTTTGGAAATAAGCATGCTTGTTAATTTTACTGTTAGTTTATCGTCATCAATAATATAAGTTAGCTTATTTTTCATTTAAATAGATTTTAAAAACTGAGCCAAAACCTACTTCACTTTCTACTTCGATTTTTCCACCCATGGCCTCAAGTTGGTTTTTGGTAATAAATAATCCAATGCCTTTAGCATCTTCATTGCCATGAAACGTTTTATACATGCCAAAAAGTTTATGGCCGTTTTGCTTTAAATTTAGTCCTAAACCATTATCACTAAAAGTTATAATGGTGAAATTTTCATTAACTTCATAACCAATTTCTAAAATAGCTTCACGTTTAGGGGATTTATATTTTATTGCATTTGTAAATAAATTAAGTAAAATACTGTCTAAGTAAGCGGGGATCGCATTCACTATTAATTCATTGGGAATAGTATGGGTTATTGTTATCTGACTTTCTTTAATAACCAAACTCAATGCCTTTTTTGTTTTTTCGATTTCGTCTTTTAAACGAATCTTAGTTTTTTCAATATTTGTTTTTTGCTGGATAGTTATAATTTCATTTAAATATTCAATTGTTTCTGACAGTTTTTCGGTTCCTTCTTTAAATAGATTAAAGTAGGATAGTTTTTCTGTTGTATTTTCTGTGTTTTCTATAGCATTTGCAATCATATCTAATTTGCTGGTGTGTGAACGAATATTATGAGAAACAATGTGTGCAAAGTTAAACAGTTTGTTGTTTTGTTGACTGGTGACTTCTAATAGACGCTTAAGCTCAATCTCTTTCTCAATTCTGGGTGTAACATCCCGACCTACACCAATAAAATTGATTAAATTATTTTGACTATCAAATACTGTGGTAATATTTAATTCAAACCAGTATTTTTCTTTTTGCTTGTTGTAATTCAGAATAGTAATTTTTATACTTTTTTTATCCTGAATTGCTTTTCTCATTATTGCTGTAGTCTGTAAATCTGTTTCAGGACCTTCAGATAAATATCCTGGCTTTTGTCCTATTACTTCTTCTATACTTAAACCTGTCAGATTTAAATAAGCATTGTTTGCCCATATTGCTTCACCTTGTGGATTTGCAATTACGATAGTGTCAGTAGTTTCAGAAGCAGCAAGCGAGAGTAAATTTAGCTTTCCCTCAACATTTTTTCTCTCACTAATATTTCTAAAGAAACAGACCAAATACGTTTTATCATTGACCATGAATTTTTTACCCGAGGCTACTTCTACAGGTATTATATCTGCGGATTTGGTTATTATATAGGTCTCGTTAACAGTGTAATCATCTCTTATTGAATGATTTGAAATAAAAGCATCACCTTTTTCTCTGTGTTTTGTTGGAAATAATTCTGAATTGTTCAAGCCTATTAACTCAGAATAATTGTAACCGGTAAGTTCTGATGCCCTTGTATTACAATCAGATATGATTCCATTTAAAGAATCAATAATAATAATAGCATCATTGGCACTGGAGAAAATTGATGAAAACTTCTCAACATTTAATTGAAGTTCGTTGATTAGATTTTGCTCTTTTGTGATGTCTTGAAAAGTGCCCAATAATTGGGTAGGTTTTCCATTTTTCATTTCCACCTGACAAATACATTCTACATGCTTGATATTATTTTTAGCCGTGGTGATTTGAAATTTGTCTTCAAAAGAAATCCCTTCATTAATCGCTTTCTCAATGAGGTATTCGATTTTGTCTTTATTTTCTCCTTCTGTATAAAAATTAATTCCACTTCCATGTATAGGAATGAAATCTTCAGGTACTTCAAGAATACATTTTGTAACAGCATCCCAAAATACTTGATTGGTTTTTAAGTTCAATTTCCAAATCCCTATTTTAGCTGATTGTGCGGCTTTGTAATAGAGTTCAAGTTTATTTGTCATAGTAGGTATTAAATAGATTTTAATGTCTTGGGGACAATCAAATATTTTGTGATTATTTTCTTTTTATATTTTATTTAACGTTAAAAAATGGTTTTGTTTGTTTGTATAAAAACATACTTTTTTCTAAACCTGCTTTAAACTGATGTACTTTTTTAATAAAAGTCCAATTTAACACAATAATTTTCTTACAGGGTAAAATAACTAAATTATAAGGCATGTTTTTTTCAATAATTCAATAAATTATAATTGACAAACAAATCACCTATCTTTTTTTGAAATAATTTTGAAAAACACACAAATATTTTGAAAAACACACAAATTTAGAATTTACTCAATGTCAAGAGAAATGTCTAAAATAATAAAAATATTTAATAATTCGATAAAAATCAAATTAAGTCGACTAAAAACTTTTTTTTCATTTTTTTGTAATATAATTTTTACAAAAAAATCTTACAAATTCCTCATATTATTAAATAGAGAATGTGCTTTTTAACAAGTCTTACGATTTCTATTTGAATAAAAAAAAGCCGAATAACAACACATTTGTTTTCCGTATTCCAAGCTTTTTTAGATATTTTCCAATTGAAAAAAATCATATTTGAATGTATTTATTAATTTAATCACGTTTGGTAAAAGTTTGTAAAAAGTCAAATTATTAAGGAGGTTTTTTCAAGGTAATTTGGATTTAACGGAATGTTATAATTTATTGTAATTTTGCATTAAATATATTTCGAATGAGTGAGCCAATAATGCTTTTTAAAAAACCATCTTATCCTATAAACAATTCACTCTTGGATTATCTGGAACGTTTTGACAGAATCTCTAAAGTGCCCATTTTTTATGATGATTTGTTGCGTTTTTCCGGTTCCATAAATGTGTATGACAAATACGATCAGGACACTTTATGGATTCGAGTGTATTATAATGAATTTGAACGAAAAGAGATTGATCTTACTTTGATGAAAATCTATTCTCTTTTACACTCCGATGGTAATCTGGGAATTATTAAATTTCTGAATGTTGATTCAATCGATTATTGCACTTTTGGAAATTCGAAGCCTTTTCGAATCAAAGTCAGAAATATCCTGAACGATAATTACACCCATTTTTATATCAAGAAAGCTGATGCTTCCCGAGTATATGGACTTGAATTGGAGCACATTTTGTCCCCGGATAAAATAAATTTTTTAGTGTACAAAGACACTTTAATTGAAGAACATATTATGGGAATTCCTGGAGATGTATTTATGAAAACACTTCTGAATGATTGTACCGAAATCGAGAAATCACAAATAGCAAAAGAATTTGTCAAGTTCAATGAACGCAGTATGATTCGATTGCTGGGCGATATGCGCTCTTATAATTATGTAATTGTACCAACGCATGATTTTGACCATGTTGTTTATAAAATACGGGCTATTGATTTTGACCAACAATGCTTCGAAGGAAATTTTAAAGTTTATCGTCCCCAGTTTTTTAAAGAAAATTATCCAATGGTAAAGTTGGTTAAAGAAAAACTGCAAAATAGTTCGATTGAACAGTATAAAGATGAAGAACGAGCAGTTTTAGCCAAAAGAATACATTCTGCCGAAAACCGTATCAAAAGATTATTGCAAATCATGGGTTCTGACGTTATTTCTACCGATGAACATTTGAATCAATTGAAATTAGAACTGTATAATTATACCAATGATTTAAATTTTAAAAAAGCAAAATCCATGGGAAATGTAATGAGTGCTGCTTTTGAATTTATAACCAGAAACTTTAAAAACACAAATTTATTTAATACCGGATTTTAGTCTTTTTATAAATTTACATTTACACTACAATGAGTTTGAAAAACTATATTTCTATCCTATTTGCAGTTGTTTTTTTATCTTGTCAACAAGATTCAGATTCATTGGAAACGCTTTATTCTTTGCCTAATAAGCTAAAAGAAGTTTCAGGAATTATTTATTTTCCAAATACCAATCTACTTTGGACACTCGAAGACAGCGGTAATGCAAATGCGATTTATGCTCTAAATTTAGAAAATGGCAAAATCGAAAAAACGATAACTATTGAAAATACGGAGAATATAGATTGGGAAGACATTACAAAAGACAAGGAAGGAAATCTGTATATTGGCGATTTTGGTAACAATGATAATGAAAGAAAGGATTTGTGCATTTATAAAATCGACAAGAATTTATTAAATATTGAAAGTGTCGTTCCAGCTTATAAAGTCTCATTTGCTTATCCGGAACAAAAAGATTTTCCACCAAAAAAAACTGAAATGTTCTATGATGTTGAAGGTTTTTTTGAGTTTAAAAATAATTTCTATCTCTTTACCAAAAACCGAAGTAAAGGATTTGAAGGCACTGCTTTTTTATATAAAATCCCCAATACTCCCGGCTTTCATCAAGCGGTTTTAATGGGAGAATTCCAAACTTGTGACAACTATAATCATTGTGTAATTACCAGTGCTACTATAAGTCCGGATGAATCCAAAGTTGCCATTTTAACCCATGACAAAATCTGGTTATTCGAAAATTTTAAAGGTGATAATTTTTTGAATGGAACAAAAACGATACTCGAATTAGACCATTTTTCCCAAAAGGAAGCGGTTAGTTTCAATGATAATGATAGATTATTCATAGCCGATGAAAGAACCAAAAGTATTGGTGGAAATGTATATAATGTCAGTATCAAAAAGCTAAAATCCAAATCCTAAACCAAAAGCGATTCGGGCTTCCTCATCCACATTTTTAAAATAGGTGATTCTCGCCGTAAGTGCATTGAGTCCGTTGAGCCACAATCCTCCACCAAATGATTGATGCCATTTATCGGAGTCTTCTCCTTTTTGCCAGACTCTGCCGTAATCAAAACCGCCTAAGATTCCGTAAGACATTGGCAAAAGGCTTCTTTTTATTTTTCCTAAATTCCAACGTAAATCACTGCTTTGATAAAAAGATTGATTCCCTAAAAAACGTTCGTTTCTAAAACCTCTCAAATCATAATCACCCCCTAAAGTAGCACCTTGATAAAAATCAAAATTGTTATTCAATAGTATTTTTGCTTTCAAAATTGTAGCCAATACGATTTTGCCATTGGTATCAATTTTATGGTTGAAATTAAGTTTACTTTCTAATGTTGGGAAATTTCTTTTAGTATCATTCAAATTCATTTTCCAACTTCCAGCTATGGAAAATCCCATTCCCATGGCGGGGAATGATGGAATGTCGTAATTCTCAAAACTGTATTTTAATGCCACTCCTGCAAATTGTTGGCTCTCAAAAACGTCAGGATTTACGATTCCGGGAATGTTTATAAAACGATCACTGGTTTCTTCTACACTGATTCTTTCAAAGGAGGTTTGGAAATGGATTGCGCTGCCATATCTTCCCATTTTTTTGATGGATGGCATAACTTTCATCGTTCTAAGACGTACCCGATTGTAATCCATTCCGAAAGTTTCATCATTATTTACGGTCTCATTTCCATAACCAAAATAATTAATCGTGAAATTCGGACTCGTGAATTGGGCTTCCAAATCCAAATCCCATTTACCGACTGATTTAGGAAAATGGGCGTTGTAAATTAGTTCATATCCACTTGTGGCAAAAAAGTAATTGGCTTTTAAGATGTGTTTTTGTGTGTACGGATTTTGATTGAATTTATTTACGGTATAGTTAGTAATGAAACCTAATTTTATTCCATTATCAGGATTATAACCAATATTTGGTAATCCTGAAAAAGCATTGTATTTGGGCTTTTTATAATCATAAAAACTTGTTTCATAGTCATCAGTTAAAACGACTTTGGTTTTAGAATCTAAAGTATAAGTATTTGTCTTTGATTTGAAATCATGAATTTTTACCTTTTTTCCGTTTTCAATCACATAGGAATCGTTGTTTTGTCCTCCAATTAATCGAATGTTTATGTCTGATTTTGAGTTTCCTTTTACCTCAAAAACATCATCGTCATCTAAACCATAAATCCAAATATTTTTTGTTTTTCCGGCAACAAAATCTTTTGTGTACAGTAATTCATCTCCTTCGTTTTTTAATCGATAGACTTCGATTTCAAGCTTGTTCTTATCCTTGTGTTGAATTATAAATTTGTCTTTTTTATCCGTTCCAACAATTAAAACCGTTTTCTGGAGCACTTTGTAGTAATCTGATGCATAGTGCTGTAGTTGGTTTTTTCTTATTTTTAATTTATGTTTAATGTCCTCGATAGTTTCATCCTGAACTTCTTTTGGTAAATTATCAAAAGCAACATCTATATCGGAATCCGAAAGATTTTCCTGAATGTATTTTGCTTGTTTTAACCATTCGTTTTCATCAGCAGTTCTAAGAAAAGCGAGGTCTAACGGATAGGGTTCCCGATTCAGCCATTTTACATTTTTAATTTTCTCTTTAAAAGTTTGCATGTGGCGTAATGCTGGCATATTCATCAAAATGGAAAGAAAGGCACCGTCGTATTTCGTAAAAGCTTGATCTCTGTCACGCGGAATAGACTTGTAAATTATTTTTTTGCCCTGTTTATATTCTCCCCAACGCCACTGATCTTCATGTCTGTCCCAATCGCCAATGAGCATGTCAAATAATCGTGCTTTAATATAGGCGCTTTCATCAACGGTATAGTTGTAATCTTTGTGTAGGTTTTTCAACAAATCATCGGTACCAATAATTGAAGTTGGTTTGCCAAAGCTTTTGACTCCTATTTGGCTATCGGTTGGGCGTTCTTCGACCATATACAATTCATCACCAAAATTGGCATTGTAATCTTTTAGAGCTTTATGTTTTGGAATATAATACAATACTGGATTGGTATGTGAAATGCCGATTTTTTCTGCTAAATTACCCACTGCAAAAGGAGTATATGGATGCGCAGTGGTGTAAAAATCAAACAGAAAATTCTCAGCATAGGTGTCTTCAAATTCGTTTTCGATAAATTGGTCTTTAAATGCAACCGATTGTAGAAAACGAGTAGCACTTTTTTTCAGGGCACGCATTACATATTCTTTGCCATTTTTGTCAAAGAGTTGTAATGATTTAGACTGATGACCACCGCCGGCACGTTTCGGCTTTAAACCTCCAAAAAGGGTGTCAATAGTTGTTGTTCGCACTTCTATTGGGAAACTGTAATATTTTCGATAATGCTTTCCAAAGAGAAATTTATAAAATCCGCTTTTTTTGGTTTGTTTCTCCGAATAGATGGTTGCAATGGTAGTTTTAGGAAAAGATGTTGGAAAATTTTTGGTGCTGTAATCGTCTTTTTCATCTAACACAGATTGTTCAAAAATCAGTTTTTCTTTATTGTTTTCTTTGCCATAAAAAGAAACTTTTGCAGCTCCATTTTCATAAACAGACAATGCGGCATAACCATTTCCACCATAAGAAAAATCATCAGGAAAAACGGCTTTTGCTGCTTCCGATTTTGAACCGGCACCACTAATGATTTGCTTGATGTTGTCTTTTTCAATGTATTGCAAATTGTGGTCATGACCTGAAACCACAACAACATTATCCTGACTGTGTAATAGTGTTTTTACCCGTTTGATAAAAAATGTATACTGTTTATTATGAATATCTTGCGGACTTATTCCAGATGTTTTTCTGATTAGATTAATAACAGAACCTAAGACTGGAAGCATAATTTTTTGTTCCAATGGAAAGAGTTGTTTTTCCAATGAAAATTGGCCACCATGCGATCCGTTGCTCATCAACGGGTGATGAAGCGCCAGAATTACTATTTTTTCCTGATTTTTATTCAGAACGTTTTCTAATTCGTCAAAAAAAGCTTCCCGTGTTTTGATATCACAGTCATCGTTTATGGTTGGGCTTTTATCCCAATCCTCCAGAAACCATTGACTGTCTAAGATGACAAGTGTTAGATTTTTATTTATTTCCAAATCATCAATACCACAGCTTTTTCTTGGCAAAAATGATTTTTTATCGTTGAGATATTCGGTTACAAATTTAGCTTGGCGATCTAATCCTTTGATTCCGCTATACCAATCATGATTTCCAGGAATGTAAATGGTTTGGCCTTTGAAGTTTTTAGATAATTTTAGTTGACTTGTTAACTTATTTTCGGCAATAATTCGCTCACTTGGATGGTCAGTAGTGGGCAATCCTTTTGGATAAATATTATCGCCAAGAAATAAAAGAGTAGAGTTTTTGGTTGCTTTTTTTAATCGATCTTCCAGTAAACCAATTGTTTGTTGTGCTTTTTCTTCATTGGCATTTCCTGCATCTCCAATTAAATAAAAGGTGTGTGCAATTTTTGAACTATCTGTAGCGTTTTGTGATACCGGAGTTTTGATGTTTTTGCCAAATTGTGCGTGATATGTCGTACACGATTGAAAAATGAATCCAGTTGCAAATAATATAAAAACTGCTTTATTTGAAGTTATAAAACAATTATCCGAAAACAATTTCATAATTTAGTAGTATAAAAATTTATTTATGACTCTTATCGATCAAGCCCAAGATTTTGTTAGTAATTTACTCAAAGATAAACTTTCTGTTTTATATACCTATCATAATTTTAATCATACACTTGGCGTAGTTGATGCAGTTAATACATTGTCCGACAGTGAAAATTTAAATCCTTCTGACAAAGAAATGCTACTAATCGCAGCTTGGTTTCACGATACCGGATATATAAATGGTTGTGCAAACCACGAAGATTTAAGTAGTGCTATTGCTGCCGATTTTTTAAAAGAAAAAGGAAAATCTGATGATTATATAAAGAAAGTTTCTAGCTTAATCAAAGCAACTAGAAAGGATAGTGTACCTCAAACCCTTTTTGAAAAAATAATAAAAGACGCAGATTATTACCATCTTTTTAGTGAAGATTATGCTTTGGCTTGTGAATTTTTGAGAACTGAATGGGAAAACACAGAGCAGAAATTATTTACGGATAAAGATTGGGCAATAGAAAACAGGGATTTTTTGGTGAATAAGCATCATTTTTATACTGATTATGCTTTAAAAAATTGGCAGCCTTTAAAGGAAAAAAATATTAAAAAAGTACAGAAAAAAATCAAAAAAGTTGAAGAAGAAGCGAAAGAAAAGCTAGAAAAAGAAATCAAAAAGAGAGAGAAAGAAGAAAAACCCGACCGGGGGATTGATACTTTGTTCCGAATCACATTGAGTAATCACACTCGTTTGAGTGGCATTGCCGACAGCAAAGCCAATATTTTGCTTTCAGTAAATGCGATTATTATCTCGATTGCACTTTCTACGATTATTCCAAAATTAGACAGTCCAAAAAATGCTCATTTGGTTATTCCTGTTTTCTTTATGTTGATATCCAGTGTAATTACCATCATTTTTGCCATACTTTCTACACGTCCCAAAGTGACTAAGGGTGTTTTTACAAAGCAAGACATTGAAGATAAAAAAGTGAACCTGCTTTTCTTTGGGAACTTCTACAAAATGCCTTTGGACGAGTATCAATGAGTTTATGAAACGAAATTAAAGTTTTGAATGGGCTGTCTTTAAAAAAATTATGATTCATTTTTTTTGCTTTACTAAGAAACAAATTTACGAATAAATCGAAATTAATACTTCAGAAGTAGTTTTTAATTCGATTTTGAAAATTTATACTTTAATAAAATTACACAGGAACCTATAAATTAGTTTGAATTTTTATGTCCTACATAATGATTTGAATGGTTAATGAACCTTTTCTACCAAGTAATTTATTTTTACAAAAAAGCACAAATATTTCTAATTAGGACTTTAAGTAACTGATTTTATTTTAAATCAATTATGATTTGTTAATTAAGGAAATGTTTGAATTCAAGAGACTTTTTTTTAATTTATTTTTTTGTCTCAACACGATTATAGATTGGATTAATAGAAGGATTAGCATCTTTTCAAGGTTTTTAGTAAGTTGGTAATATGTTGTAATTTAATTCTTGAAAACTTTTATTTAATGAAATTGACTTCAATAAAAAGCTAATAATTTACAGCTTTGAAATAAAAAATAACTGTGTTAAACGGAAACCGGTTTTAAACAGTATGAACCCTTTTTTTATAAAACCCAATCAATGTTTCGTTTATTTCTTTTAGTTCTGGTGTGAGAAATGTTTTTTGACCATTTTCATCGTTAGTTAATTCCAGATGGCAAACCGTGCATTTATATTCCTTGAAATGATTTGTTACATTCCTAGTTGTGATAATTCTATGTCCAAATAGTGAACAGAAGATTTTTTTACTCAGAAATTTTTCTTTGATTTCGATTGGGTTCATATTAGGTTATTTAGATTTGGGGACTTAAACGTAACTAATAATCGCTTAAATATCAAATAAAACCGACTAAATGTATTTTACGGCAATAAAAACAAGAAAATACTTATAATAATATTAATACTATTGTTTGCTGTGTTTAATTTAGAGCTATTATAAAGTCAAAAAAAATCCCCTATCACTTTCGCCATTGGGGATTGAATATAAGTATGAGAAATGTAAACTGAGACTGAACGCTGTAAACTAACTCTTCTCTTCTTTATTAAAATAAACTAAGTAATAATACATTTGTTTTTCTTCATCCCAACCTTTTTCTACAAATTTCTCTGCACTTTCAGGATTGATGAAATCCATTTTTATTTGGATATGCGTATCTAAATTGATTACGTTTTTAATAGACTTTCTAGCGTCAGAAACCGCTGCATTCGCAATAGGAAATGAGGTTACATCTTCAATGCTGTATTTTTCCCCTTTGTCTATTTTGTAATTCTTGAATTCTGGAATCAAATCAGGATTGTCTAAAACTTCATTTAAGAAATTGGTTTCTTCGAACTGATCATTTTTTGCAAAATAATTTACAGAACGGTTCATGAACATCACTTCTTCTTTTTTGTCTTCTGCAGGGAAAACAACGTCTTTGGCGAAGTTCTGACAGAATTTTAAATACTTTTTGGTAATGAAATTTTCATCCTCAAAAGCATCAACAGAAAGGAAATGTTCCAGCCAATATCTGGCATCGTAACGGTTGCTGTCAACAGTTAGGATTTTGTATCCTTCTTCTTTTTTGTAATTAAAGATTAAACAACCTTTATCTAATTTATTTAAACTGACTCCTTGTTGTAAAATCATTTCCAAGTGCGTTTCTTTTTCCTCAAATTGTAAAAAGTCAGCTTGTATCTCGCTTTTGAAAATTCCTATGGCATCCACGACATTGTTATCAATGCTTACGTTAGTCAAATAAGTAACATATACCTCGCCATTCTTGATGTGCGGATGATTTGATTGTTCAAATAAATGCTTTGTTATCTTTTTAGAAATTTCGTGAATGTTACTTGGATTCTCAAAAACTTCCGTTGCAAATTTGAACATGTCGTTGTAATCCAAATCAATTTCATGAGCAAATTGAAAATAATTTTCTTCTTTTTCTCTAAAAGGTTTAAAGAAAAACTCCTTCATCAACGGAACGATTTCGTCATTCAAATTAAAGAGTTGCTCCGATAAGAATATTGCTTCATTCCTACTTTTATTGCCAACTCTGTGAATTGATAAGGTTTCGATGTGGGTGTTATATAAGTTGATCATTAGAAATGTTTAAAAGGTTTCCTCCCCCCAGCCCCCTCCGAAGGAGGGGGAGACGAGACGTGATTTTGTATTTGTTAAATCTTTTTATAATTGTCTGGAATCATACCTAACAAAGAAATCTGTGTAAAAAAAATATCCTTTGAGTATCAATACGGACATTCATTTTATTTTTATGTGGTTTGTCTCCCTCTCCTTTGGAGAGGGTTGAGGAGAGGATTAATTCCAGTTCTCCTCAAACCCGTAGTCTTCAAAACTATCATCGCCTTCAAACATGTCTAGATCTTCTTCGTCAATATCATCTTCAAATTCACCATAGATATCATCATGCATATCGGCTTCAAAGCTTTTTTCCATTGCTTCATCTGGCATTTCACCGTGAGAAAAAATGGTTTCAGGATATAAATTTCCAACAACTTGCTCTTCTACTGCAGCTAATTCTACAAGGAAAGTCCACATATTGATGAAATCATAAACATAGATAATTTTGGTATTTTGCTTGTCTAAAATATCCGATAACAGATAATCACTCATTATTTTTTGCTCACCTGGAATGTCTCCGCTATCAAAAAGCGAAATTTCATCTTCTTGATTCCAAGTTTCATCGCAAGTATAGAATGAAGCCACTTCCATCCCGTCAAAACCAAAGGAATTAAAGATAGCATTGTGTAAGTCTTCTAAAGTATCGTCTTCAAGTATTGCAATGTCTCTAAAAACATCTTCTTCCGCGTCTAGAATTACTCTAAATTTATAAACCATAATCTTTGTTTTTATTGAAAGCTCAAAGGTAAAATATAATTTTAGATTTTAATTTCAGATTTCAGATTTGTTGATAATATTTTTACGTATGAATCTGTAAATCGAATAAATGATTGCCATTTATTATAAAACAGAAACAATATGTAAATTATAAAATATTGATGTTTGTTTCAAAAATCTGTTTCGATTCGGGTTTGTCGTAACTATAATTTAGGAGATGCTTTTTTTAATTTTACTGGTCAGCCTTTTTCTAATGATGTGATACTTTTTATGATTTGGATAGCATCTGTTCGGGGTCATGTTATTGAAAATTAAAGCTATAATCAGTAGGATAAGGACTCCACTTAGAACAGGGTAAAGTACATACCAATAACCAAGAGTTTTAATTTTTGGCGAACCTATTACAGCAATTAAAGCAGTTGCTCCGCCGGGAGGATGCAGTGTTTTGGTTATTTGCATCAAAACAATTGAAAGCGATACTGCAAGGGGCGCTGTCAGCCATAAAATTTCAGGCACAAATTTAGCGACCGTAACTCCCACAATTGCAGAAACCAGATGTCCACCAACCAGATTTCTGGGTTGCGCCATCGGACTTTGAATTATGCCATACACTAAAACGCTTGAAGCGCCAAAAGAACCAATCAAATAGACCACATCAGAATGAAGTAATGATTTAGATTGCATGTAAGCTATTAATCCAATGCCAATAAATGAACCTAAAAAAGCCCAGAAATGTTCTTTAAAATCAACTAAAGTTTCTTTGTATAGAATGTACTTTGTTTTGCGATAATTCCTTTTTATTTTTTCAAAAGGCATAAACTATTATTTTGATAAACTTGTAGAGTAGGAATATACTGTAAACGGATAAATCATTTTCGCTGTGTATTTTGAAATTAGACAAACAACCAAAATGGGAAGAAATAAAGTATAATCATTCGTTAATCCACAAACTAAGAAAATCGCGGTAAAAGGTGCGTGAATACTGGCACTTAAAACTGCGGCCATTCCAATAACCATAAAGTTTACAGGAATTACATTAGCATTCAAATAGGTGTTTAAAAGCAAAGCAACAAGTAATCCTAAAAAGGCACCAATGAAAAGGCTTGGCGCAAAAACTCCTCCATCACCTCCCGAAGTAAGCGTTGCCGAAGTTACTATTGGTTTTAAAAGGATGATTCCAATAAATGTCAGTACCAATGAAAATGATAGTGTCACCTCATTCGAATGAACAAAAATTGTTTTAATAGCATGATATCCTTCTCCATAAAGTTGTGGAAAAAAGAATAAGGAAGTACTCAGGATTAGTGAGCCTATTAGAATCTTATAATAATGAATTTTTATTTTTGAAAATTGGGATTTAAAAAATAAAACACAGCGTGTGAGATAAACTGAATTGATACCGGCTAAAATCCCCAAAAGAATAAAATACGGAATCGCTCTTAAATGCCAAGTTGTAATAGTTACGGCAAACAAAGGTTTTTCATCCAATAAAAAAACAAGTCCAAAAGCTATAGCAACCGCAATCAAATTACTGATTAAAAATGCTTGAGTTACTTTTCCGGAAATAACTTCAATCGCAAAAAGAATTCCGGCAATAGGACTGCTGAACAAAGCGGTAACTCCTGCCGCAACCCCTGCACATATCAATTCAGTTTTATATTGTCTGAATACGTTTTGTTTTCTTTGGGCCACAGAACCAATCGTAGCCGAAGCAACAACGGTCGAAACTTCAATTCCTGTGGATCCTCCAAAAATAACGGTCAATAATCCGTTGATGAAATGAGATGGAATTTTATAATTGGGTAAGTTTTTGGATTTGGAATTTGTGCTTTCAAAAATTTCTTTAATCCCTTTGTTTTCTTTTTTTCTAAAAAGATATTCTCTGAGGAAATAAATGATGGATAGACCAAAAACTGGAAAAACGACAATGAATATGAGGTTTAAAGTAGCTTGATGAAAAAAGATTTCCTCGTAATATTCGGTTATCTTTTTTAATGAAATTCCTAAAAATGCAGAAAGAAAACCAATTAAAACAGAAACAATAACTAATTTTTGAAATTTGATTAATTGATAATTTTTTTAATTCGAGCGGTATTATTCATCTAAAAAATGTTTTACAAACCTTGTTTTTTAAATAAAATAAAAATGATTTATTTGAAAAAATAAAGTTTTTGAGAGTATTACAAATCTAAAGAAAGAATATCAGACTTGACTTTAAAAAATCCATATAACCATTATTTTTTATGATTTCTTTGTGAATTATACTTTTTCAGTAGCTTAAAATAGGCTTATTTTTCATAAAATTCAATCGGGAGATTATCTGGATCAGCAATAAAAGTAAAACGTTTATTTGTTGTCGGGTCTATTCGGATTGCTTCGGATGTAATGTTTTTTGAAGATAAATAATGAATTGTTTGGTCCATGTCATTTACTTCAAATGCTAAATGTCGTAATCCGGTAGCTTCTGGTCCTGAAGTACGCTGCGGTGGATTTATAAACGAAAAAAGTTCAATGATGTAAACACCATTTAAGGCTAAATCCAGTTTGTAGGATTGTCTTTCCTCGCGGTAAATTTCCCGAATAATTGTTAGTCCCAAAACATCGGTATAGAAAGTTTTAGATTTTTGATAATCGGAGCAAATGATAGCGATATGGTGTACTTTGTTTATAGAGAGCATAATTATTTAAAATAAGTTATCGGGAGTAAATAACTTAGGGACTTTTTTTTTAAAAGAATCAACCTGAAGTTATATTGAAAAAACAAAGGTAAAATTTTTATTTAGATTTTGGGTTTTGAAAAAATTATAACTTGAACCCAATTCTAAATCCGCCCCATTTATGAGCTTTTCCCGTTTCGAATTCCTTCGAAAGCTCAGAACGGGTATATTCGAGATAAACTGCTTTGTATTGCATGACTATCCCAAAATTGTCTTGAAAAGTGAATCTGTCAATATTTTGATTAGTAATGACATAAGGGCTTTTTTGATTAATAAGTCCGCCTTGTAAACTGGCATCATATCCAATGATCGTCACAAAACCTTGTAAATAAGCATAAATTTGAAAGCCATTTTTGTTTTTCAGGGAGGTAAAAGGGGAATTGATTTTTCCAAAAGTAGTTGTTAAGCCTCCAGATATATTTGTGTTCATCGTTCCCAATCGAAGTTTTGCATTAGAATTTAAAGCAAATAAATTATCGAGTCGATACAATTGTTTCTCGTGTGCAATTTCATAATTTAGTATGATATCATTCTTGATTTGGTGTTGCCAACCATGGGGAACTTCATCACCGATCCATTCATGAATTTTAGTTTGCATTTCCTTACCAAAAGCATAAGGACCAATGATTCCAATACTTAGAATAGAAGAAAGTTTGGTTTTATGAGTTGTATCAGTCGAAACTAAGAATGATTTTATCATTACGGCCGCAGCAAAAGGCCTGTCATTATAAAGAATTTTATCAGATTTGAGGCTTATTGGCGTAAAGCCCATTTGTTCTAACGCCAATCCATATTGTTGTTCACCGTTTTTTAATTTTTTAAACAACTTATTTATTGGATTCTGAATCAGTTTTGGACTTACCAATTCAAAATTATCGCCTTGGGTGTAGAAATGATCGGTTGCAGTAAAATAGTCGTTGTCATAATGATAACGGAAATAGTGTTTGCTTTTTATTTCTCTAAAAGATGCTGTGTTGTCAATTCTTTGGGCAAATGATATTACAGATAAAAAGAGCAAACTAATGGTGTAATATTTTTTTGGTAAACTTTCCATTATTCACTTATGCAAAAAAACAATATTATTTTTTTGAATTTTTCACCTAGAAGTAAATAACAAAATTAATCATTTAAATCATTATAAGTAATTCATTTTCAAAATATTATAAATTAATTTCACACTGATGTATTCCTCAGAAAGCGAGAAAGGTTTTGTTTTTTCTAAGTGTTTTTTATGATTTTTGAAGAGATATTTTGAGTGTTTCCAAAATAATTTATTCGTTCAGTTTTCGAATTACTTTTGCAGGATTTCCTACGGCCAATGAATTGTCGGGAATGTCTTTTGTAACTACTGAACCTGCACCAATAACACAACCGTTTCCGACGGTAATTCCTGGACAAATAACTGTATTTCCTCCAACCCAGCAATCATCTCCAATAGTTATGGGTAATGCATTTTCTAGCGTTTTTCTCAGTTCAGCATCCAGCGGATGTGTGGCGGTGTAAAGCTGAACTCCTGGTGCAAAAAAGACATTGGAACCAATAGTTACTTTGGCACAGTCCAAAACAACACAGTTTACATTGAAATAAACATTTTCCCCACAACTAATATTGTATCCGTAGTCGCAAAAAAATGGAGGTTCAATATAAAGATTTGCTCCTGCATTAGGGATTAATTCCTTTAGTATTTCTCGCGCTTTTTTTGTTACTCGGTACTCTGTAACATTTAATCGATGGAGAAGATTTTTAGATTTTCGTCTGTCTTTTACTAAAACAGGATCGCCTGCCAAATAATATTCTCCGGCAATCATTTTTTCTTTTTCTGTTTTCATAAAATGGATTCTAGTTTAGGGTAAATATAAAAGAAATTGCGGATGATTACAACTCATCCTATAATTTCAACAGTTCAGTTAATTATTATTTTATGATTTTAATTCCCGAAATATATTTGTTTCATCAAAAATCAAATATTATGAAGATTATTTATACTCTCACGGATTATCTGTTTTTGGTAGAGATATATTTTTTGGAAAAAAATGGGAAGAAAGAAGAATTCAGGAGTTGATGAAAAAAGACCAAAATAGCAAATGGGAGTGAAAATGAGTATTCAGTCACAGTTTTCAGTTAACCAAATAACCAAATAAACGATTCAACATTAAATGACCACAATAATAATCGAAGACGAAAAACCGGCAGCAAGACTGTTGCAGCGAAAACTGGAAAAACTAAATATCCAAGTAGGAGTGATGCTGCATTCGGTGGAAGAATCGATTGCTTGGTTTTCTAAAAACGAACATCCCGATTTGATTTTTTTAGACATTCAATTATCGGATGGATTGTCGTTTGAGATTTTTGAAAAAGTAGCCGTCAAGAGTGCTATAATTTTCACGACTGCGTATGATGAATATGCGTTACGTGCCTTCAAATTAAACAGTATTGATTATCTTTTGAAACCCATTGATGAGGACGATTTAGAAGTGGCTGTTTTAAAATTTAAAGCTCGATTGCCAAAACAGGAAACGCTACAATTGGATTTTGAGCAAATTAAAAAAATGCTGACCAACCCATTTGAGAAAAACTATAAAAAACGCTTTACGGTAAAAATAGGGCAACATTTGAAAGTCATTTCAATTGATGAAATTGAATGTTTTTTTAGCGAAAATAAAGGAATCTATATTCATACTTTTGACAATAGAAATTATTTAATCGAATGTACTTTGGAAGTTTTGGAACAGGAATTGGACCCTGTAGATTTCTTTCGAATAAGCCGTAAATTTATTATTCCGCTTAAAGCAATTAAAGAAATTGTGTTGTACAGTAACTCTCGTTTGAAGGTGATTTTACCTTCTTATAAAGATGATGAGGTGATTGTAAGCAGAGAAAAAGTGTCCGATTTTAAGAATTGGATTGGGTAATTTATTTATTGAATTAATGCATTATGTAATTTGGTACAAAAAATTCGTTTTCAGTATTTTAAATTACGAGTATAGATTATCTCTATGGAGATTTTATACCTTAAAAACTGCTTTTCTGATTCCAATTAATACGAAAATAAACAAAGTGTAAATGATAAAAAACGGAGCGATATATTCGATTAATCCCATTGGTAACATAACGGCAATAATCAGTAATTGAAAACCCAATCCGTAAATGGAAACTAATGTCATAAACCAGTTTGGAAACGTTTTTATTTTGTAGGCCTCTTTGTCAAGAGTGTGAATTATTTTATCAAAAGTGCCGTAGACAATGGTGTAAATTCTGAACAAAATATCAACTGATTTTTGGCTTTCTCCAGATAAAGCTTTTGGCGATTTGTATTCGAAAATTTTACTGGTTGAATCTCCTCCGACTGATTTATTTCTCAAAATCACATAGTAATAATTGTATAAAGTTCCTTGTAGTTGAATGCCAATAAATGCCAAAATGGTAAGCCAAATTGTTGTTTTTGAAACATAATAAATTGCCATGAAAAGCAAAAAATTCAAGACAATATCAAAGACGCTATCCAAGTATCTTCCAGTGTAAGAAGGGGTGTTTTTTATCCTTGCCAGTTCACCATCTGCTGCATCGATAATCGATTTTAGAATGATAAAAAAGCCGGCTAAAAAGTAATGATTTTGTAAAATACAGTAAATTGCAATAAGACCTGAAACCCCAAAAAGCAGTGTAACATGAATGGGAGTGAATCGGGTATTTTTTAATTGATTAGCTAAGAATTTCCCGAATGGTCTTCCGTAATCGGATAAATCTAAAAATTTATCTTGAGCAGCAAGTTTAGACATTTAAGTTTATAAACAAAGAAATGCGACAATATAGTCAGGTATAAATGATAAAATTTATTGGTCCCAAAAGTAGTTAAAACTATGCACTTTAGTGCATTTCGCTTTTAGCTTCTAAAAATGTACATTTGAAATATGGATTTTCAAAGAACAAATGGACATACAGTATCAAG
>NZ_JBLNKS010000017.1:0-106448 GCF_048276375.1 Flavobacterium sp. ZB4R12
ACTATCTGCCGACGTTCCATATTAGAAATTTCTATCGGCCTTTTAAATCCTAAAATAACTTTACTTGTTCTCATTTAATTGTCGTTTAAATGTGTAAACCTATTTTAGGACAAGACATTGATTTAAATTTGTTCTTTTCTATTTTAATTAAAAAAGTAGTGTCCCGAAGTGTCATAATCATGTTGGCTTTTTCATGTTATAATCAAAAAAACCTGTGAGAATCCGTCTAATCTGTCAAATCTGTGTTCTATTCTAATGTAGAAAATTTGTGTCCAGACGGTAGACCAAAACGGCTCTTTTGTTATTATTTTCCTGTAAACACCGCTTTTCTTTTCTCTAGAAATGCCGTTGTTCCCTCTTTAAAATCGTTAGTCCCAAAACATTTTCCAAACGCTTTTATTTCAGTTTCATATCCATTTTTGCCTTCTTTGAAATTGGCATTGATTGCTTTTATAGCTTTGCTGATTGCGTATGGAGAATTTTTTATTATTCTTTGTGCAACACTAGTACAGTAATCTAAAAGTTCCGCTTCAGGTACCACGTGATTTACCAGTCCGGTTCTATAGGCATCTTGTGCGGTTACCATTCCTGCAGTCATGATCATTTCCATAGCTCTTCCTTTTCCTATCAATTGAGGTAAACGTTGCGTTCCTCCATAACCAGGAATAAGCCCAAGTGAAACTTCAGGCAAACCCATTTTTGCATTTTCGGAAGCAACTCTGAAATGACATGCCATCGCCAGTTCTAATCCGCCGCCCAACGCAAAACCATTAATAGCTGCGATAACGGGAGTTTTTAGATTTTCTATATAATCAAATAATTTTTCTTGTCCTTCAGCAGCTAACAGCATTCCTTCTTCAATAGAAAAATTAGCAAATTCGGCAATATCAGCTCCGGCCACAAAAGCTTTTTCGCCACTTCCAGTTAGAACAATAGCACGAATTTCATTGTTTTTCCCCAATGTTTTGAATGCTTTATACAAATCAGTAATGGTAGCTTTATTCAAAGCGTTTAGTTTTGTAGGGCGATTAACGGTAATCGTTGCAATATTATTTTCTGTTGTAATTAAAATAGTTGAGTAATTCATGATTGTGATTTTAGAAGTTAATTATTGGAAGTGAAACCGTGAAAGTAGTTCCTTTTCCAAATTCAGATTCAAAGGTAATCGTTCCTTTATAATTTTCGATAATGTTTTTTATTATACCAAGGCCAAGACCCATTCCACTACTTTTGGTAGTAAATTTAGGTTCGAATATGCGGCTGATGTCTTTCGGTTGAATTCCAATTCCATTGTCCGCAACAGTAATCAGAACGTTGTTTAATTCTTTTCTTACGGTTACTACTATTGATTTTTCTTCTTGGTTTTCGGGAATGGATTGAATCGCATTTTTAACCAAATTTGTAATAATACGGATGAGTTGGGTTCGGTCTACTTTTGAAATAATTTCGGGTGAATCACTTTGAAAGGTGATATACTCTTCATTGAAAATATCCATTGCCAATTCTACCACTTCAACCACATTCAAGGTCTCGTTTTGTTGTGCTGGCATCGAAGCAAAATTGGAAAAAGCTGATGCAACCGCATTCATCGTGTCAATTTGTTGTATCAAAGTTTCGGAGTAATCCTTCATCTTTTGCTTTATATCCGCATCATTTGGATCAAATTTTCTTTGAAAACTCTGCACCGTTAATCGCATTGGCGTAAGCGGATTCTTGATTTCATGCGCCACCTGTTTTGCCATTTCTCGCCAAGCTTCTTCTCGCTCACTTTGCGCCAGTTTTATGGCGCTTTTCTCCAATTCATCAACCATTCCGTTGTATGCCTTTATCAATAAATTAATTTCTTTGCTATTGGCTTCTAATACAATTTTCTCGTTTTTTTGATACAAGCTGGTTTCACTTAACTTATCTGAAATCGTTTTTAAAGATTTTGTGATGTAGGAGGAAAGAAAATAAGCAACTGCAAAAGCGACAATTAGCATAAAGGAATACACTTGTCCTAATCGGATGAGGAAACTATTTAACTCATTTTTATAAAATCCGTCATCTTCAACATACGGCAAATTCAAAATACCAAGTGGTTTAAATTTGTCGTCTTTTATCTGGCTATAAGAGGAACGGTTTTTAACACCGTCAATGGTTTTGATATCAACGTATCTTTTTTCGATAGAAGAACGAACTAATTTCAGAATATATTTTGGAATAGAAGGCGATACCTTATCAACTGAAAACGATTCTTTAGATGATTTTAGCAGTTTTCCATCTAAGCTGTAAATGTTGATCTCAATATTGTGAATTTGCGCCAGTTCGTGAATTTTATCCTTAAAAATTAAATCTAAATTTCCGGATGTCAACGGATAAGTTGTAGTAGAGAGCACATAATTTATGTGCTGTTTTACGGCATTCTCGTTTCGTTCCAGACGTTCTTGGTGGTATTCTTTGGCTTCATTTTTAAATTGAATAATGGAAATGGACGCCAACAATATCGAAGCCATAATAATCAATACAATCATGGAAAGGAAAATCCTGATCCGTAATGAAAGCATTGTTGTTTTGAGGCTGTTGAACATAATTAAGATTGATTTCTTTCTCTAATTTTTTTATAAAATTTAAACCCGAGCATAATCAAAACGGAGAATAAAATAATCCCGATTACACCATAAATCCAGTTTACGGCATTTTTCAGTATCACTAAAAAAACCACCGAAAAAAGAATAATTGTGGCGCCCTCATTCCATAAACGCATGTAGTTTGTCGTGTATTTTACTTCGTCGTTTTGCAATTGCTTGAATATTTGATGGCATTTACCATGATATAAATACAACACAAATACAAAGCCAAGTTTTACATGCATCCAAGGCATTTTTAACCAAGCTTGTCCTAAATCCGTAAACAACAGCATCCAAAAAGCAAATATACTCGCTAATACTGCCGAAGGCCAAGTGATAATATACCACAGGCGATAGGTCATTATTTTGTATTGTTTTTGCAGAATTTCTTTCTCAGGAGATGGTTTTTGCGCGGCTTCAATTTGGTAAACAAATAAGCGTACAATATAAAATAATCCTGCAAACCACGTGATTACAAAGATGAGGTGTAAAGATTTAAGGTAATTATAATAGTCCGTCATTAGTTTGAATCAATTTTGTATTCATTTCTTTTTTTAGAAAATAGCCAGTAAGTATCGTCGATAAAATATCGGCGATTGGGAATGCAATCCATACTCCAAAAATACCTAAAAAATTTGGTAGAATCAGTACTAACGGAATTAGGAAAAATCCTTGCTTACTTAACGTTAAAAGCAATGCTTTTTTTGCCTTTCCCGCCGCTTGAAAATAGGCAGCGCCAATTAATTGAATAGCTATAATTGGCGAAGCTGCAAAAACCCAGCGCAAAGCTTCGGGAGTTTGTGCAATTACTATTGGATCTGTGGTAAAGATGGCTACGATTGGTTTGGCAAAAATTAAAATAACTACAAAAATCAGGGTAGCTAAAAAAGCAGCATATTTTATCGAAAGCAGAACACTTTCTTTAACTCTTTCATAATTCTGAGCACCGTAGTTAAAGCCTGCAATAGGCAGAAAACCTTGTGTAATTCCCAGAATTGGAAACAAAGCAAACATCAACATTCGGCTAATAATTCCATAAATGGCTACAGAATGTTCACCACCATACGTATATAAAGTATGATTCAGGATTATGGCTAAAATACTTACCACGCCTTGTCTAGAAAAAGTCACAAAACTCAGTTCCGTGATTTCTTTTACGATGGGAATTTTGAATTTAAAATGTCTCGCTTTTAGCTTTAATTCACTTTTAAAAACAAAAAACCATAGCACAAATACAAAACACATGAAATAGGATATTGCTGAAGCCAATGCAGCTCCAAACATCCCCATATTCATGTATTTTATAAAAATAATATCTAATATAATATTTACAAGAGCAGGAATAATCATGGCAATCATAGCAAATTTAGCTTTGCTTTCTGCGCGGATAATATTATTACCCATCATGCAAAGCGCTAAAAAAGGCACCGAAGTGATAATGGGATAGAAAAATTCCTTTGCGGGTTTCATTATTTCACCTTTGGCGCCAAAAAGCAACAGCATTTCATCGCTAAAAAAAATACCTAATAGCACAAAAACAGATGCCAATAGAAAAGTCATCATGATTTGGTTCCCAAAAGTGTGCAATGCTTTTTCTTTGTGATTGGCACCCAAAGCTCTTGAAAGTATAGAGCCTCCGCCCACGCCAATCGCCATTCCTAAAGAAGAAATCAAGAAGGTGATGGGCAAAACTACAGTTACTGCTGCAATGGCTAAGGAACCAATCCATTGTCCTACAAATATAGTGTCGATCACAACATTGACCGACATGAATAAAATCCCAATAGAAGACGGAACTGCTTGTTTTATCAAGAGTTTTTTGATATCCTGTGTTCCTAATTCATCGGCGGTAACGGCCATTTTAAGCGTTTGCTTTTTCAGAATCAACCTCTTTTTTCATTGAAGACGATGTATTGGACCAATTCGTAATCCAGTTACTCACGGTTTTACACCAATCGTCACTGTCATTTAAACAGGGAATCGCTTTGAAGTTTTCACCGCCGTGTTCTTTAAATTGATGATTGGCTTCCATGGCAATTTCTTCCAAAGTCTCCAAACAATCCGATACGAAAGCAGGCGTAACAACGGCCAGGTTTTTAATTCCTTTTTCCGGCATTTTATTCACTTCCACATCAGTATACGGTGTCAACCATTTGTCTCCAGCCAAACGGGATTGAAAAGTCTGACTGTATTTTCCTTCTGGAATTCCCAATAATTTCACGACTTGTTTTGTGGTTTCGTAACATTGATGACGGTAACAAAATTCATGTGCCGGTGAAGGCGTGTTGCAACAAGAACCGTCAATTTTACAATGTGATTTGGTGATATCCGTCTTGCGAATGTGACGCTCCGGAATTCCGTGATACGAAAATAATAAATGATCGTAATCAAAACCTTCTAGATGTCCTTTGATAGAATCAGCAAGGTTTTTTATATAATCGGGTTTGTTATAAAATGCGGGAACGATAGTAAATTTCATTTCCGGGAAGTGCTTTTTACGCAAATCTTCGGCCAATTCCAGAATGGTAGTGGTGGAAGCCATAGCATGTTGTGGATACAATGGAAAAAGCATCACTTCATTTACCCCTTTATCGTGCAATTCTTGTAATCCTGACAAAAGAGAAGGATTTCCATAACGCATCGCCAAGGAAACTGGAATATCAACTAGTTTTTTTACCTTTTCGTGCATTCTTTTGGAAATAACCACAAGCGGAGAGCCTTCATCCCACCATATTTTTGCGTAAGCAGCAGCTGATTTTTCAGGTCTTTTTCTTAAAATAATCCCGCGAACTAATAATGCTCTTAACAAAAACGGAACGTCAATTACGTATTTGTCCATTAAAAATTCGTCTAAATAGGGTTTAACATCTTTTGGAGTTGGACTTTCTGGAGAACCTAAATTAACTAATAATACACCTTTCATGTTATCTTTTTTTGTTGGTACAAAAGTAAATAAACTTACTTTTTTATAAATTGCGATTAACTATTTTTTATTTATTGTTTAATATGATAAATCAATTGTTTACTGCATATTTGGGTTGATCGACATCAAATATTTCTTTGGCGTTGTTGCAAATTTTTTCTTGAACGCCGCTATAAAATGACTTCCTGTGCTATAACCAATTTTTAATCCCACTTCGTTTACATTATAGGAACCACTGTCTAATAATTTTCGGGCAAAATCCATTTTATAGTCAAATAGAAACCCGTAAACCGTATCACCATAAATTTGTTTGAAACCCATTTTTAGTTTCTTTAGATTCAAACCAATTTCATCGGCTAATTCCTGTAATCCTGGCGGTTCGGCCATGTTTGCAATGATGATTTCTTTGGCTTTTTTAATTTTCATTACATTATCCTCGTCGATTAAAAAGGGACATTGTTCCGCGTTTGGATCTTCAGTTCGGTTGAAATACAAACTCAATAATTCATATCCTTTTCCTTTATAATAGAGATTTTTTATGGACGGATGCAAACTGTAATGAAACAATTGTGATAAAACGATTGCCATCGATGGACTGATATTTCCTTCGTTATAATATTTTTTGTCCTTATTGTCGGCACTTAAAAAGGTGATGTAGTCTGCTTCTGTCGAAAACAAAGCGTGAAACTTTTTGATCGAAATAATTACAGAAATCACCCAGGAATTTGGCGCTAACTCCAGATTTAAAGGCAATTCTTTCTGCGGATTGTATAAAAGCAATGATTTTTCTTCTTTTAATTCCAAAGCATAATTTCCCTGATTGAAGATGAATTTGGCACTTCCTTTTAATCCAAAATGGAACTGAATCAAACCGCTACCCACTTCGCGTTGTGCATTGAAAGTATCAACACTATCATTTTGAAAACGAATCAGGGTAAAATCATCTTCAATTTTTATAATTTCCTGAGAACCCATAGCGATATTTTTTTATTACAAATATGATAATTATCAGACATTTTTATTTAGAACAACTCTAAATAATTTGATTCCAACAACTTGATTTCACTACAAAAATAGAATTTTTTATAATAAAATAAGCAATTAGAATTAAAAAATCACTCAGCGATACAAAAAGAACTTCTAGCGTTACTTTTATAAAAACTATAGTGATAATTTTGTGTCACTTTCTGGTAAAGTGCAAAATATGGAAAACAATAACACATCAAAGCATCATTATTTTTACTCCGTTGGATTGAGTTATAAAAAAGCAGATGCTGAGATTAGAGGAAAATTTAGTTTAGATGCTGCTGCAAAAACGCGTTTACTGGAACAAGCTAAGACTGAAGGAATAGAGAGTTTAATAGTTACTTCTACCTGCAACCGAACTGAAATTTACGGTTTTGCAGAACACCCATTTCAATTAATCAAATTAATTTGCGAAAACAGTCAAGGTTCTGTTGAAGCATTTCAAAAAGTTGGTTTTGTTTATAAAAATCAAGAAGCCATCAGTCATATGTTTCGTGTAGGAACCGGTTTGGACAGCCAAATTCTTGGGGATTTCGAAATTATTGCTCAAATAAAATCCAGTTTTTCACAATCAAAATCTTTAGGTTTGGCTAATGCTTTCATGGAAAGATTGGTGAATGCCGTTATACAAGCCAGTAAAAAGATCAAAACCGATACAGAGATCAGCTCTGGAGCTACTTCGGTTTCTTTTGCTGCTGTTCAATATATTTTCAAGAATGTAGAAGACATTGGAAATAAAAATATTCTATTGTTTGGTACTGGAAAAATTGGTAGAAACACCTGTGAGAATTTAGTAAAACACACTAAAAACGAACATATTACTTTAATCAACAGAACGAAAGCCAAAGCAGAGAAGCTAGCCGGAAAATTGAATTTAGTTGTAAAAGATTATTCAGAATTGCATCTTGAATTGCAAAAAGCAGATGTTGTTGTTGTGGCTACAGGAGCTCAAAATCCTACGGTCGATAAAGCGATTCTGAATTTGAAGAAACCGTTATTGATTCTGGATTTATCCATCCCAAAAAATGTGAATAAAGATGTGGAAGAAATAGAAGGTGTTACGCTAATTCACATGGATTATTTGTCACAACTAACAGACGAAACTTTAGAAAATAGAAAAAAACATATTCCTGCTGCTGAAGCAATCATTGAAGAAATAAAGGAAGAATTTATTACTTGGACCAAAGGCAGAAAATTTGCTCCAACAATCAATGCTTTGAAAGCAAAATTGAATGCGATAAAAAATTCAGAATTGGATTTCCAAAGCAAGAAAATTTTAAATTTCAATGAAGAACAAGCCGAGATTATCAGTGCAAGAATTATCCAAAAAATAACAACACACTTTGCCAACCATTTGAAAGATGATGACACTATGGTAGATGAAAGTATTGAATGGATTGAAAAGGTTTTCAAAATTGGAACGACCACAAAATAATGAATAAAATTATACGCATAGGAACCCGCGATAGCGAACTAGCACTTTGGCAAGCCCATACAGTCGAAAGAAAACTAAACGATTTAGGGTATAAAACCGAAATTATAGCGGTAAAATCACAAGGGGATATCATCCTTGATAAACCACTTTACGAATTAGGAATCACAGGAATTTTTACCAAAACGCTGGATATCGCTATGATCAATGGTCAAGTCGACATTGCTGTGCATTCCATGAAAGATGTTCCTACGGCTTTGCCAATAGGAATTGTTCAAGCCGCGGTTCTGGAAAGAGCGAATTTTTTGGATATTTTGGTACACAAAGGAAATCTTGATTTTCTTAATGGAGAAGGAACTATTGCCACAGGAAGTTTACGTCGTCAGGCACAATGGTTGCATAAATACCCAAATCACAAGACTGTCGATTTGCGTGGAAACGTAAATACCAGAATGCAAAAGTTTCAGGAAAGTGATTGGAATGGAGCTGTCTTTGCGGCAGCAGGATTGGAAAGAATTAACCTGAAACCTGAAAATCATATTAATTTAGATTGGATGGTTCCGGCACCTGCACAAGGTGCAATGGTTATTGTTGCTATGGGAAATGATGAATTTTCTAAAGAAGCCGTTGCCCAACTCAACGATATCGAAACCGAAGTGTGTACCCATATTGAAAGACAATTTCTAAAAACGCTTGAAGGCGGTTGTACAGCGCCAATTGGAGCTTTGGCAACGTTTGAAGAAGATACTATTTTATTCAAAGGCGTTTTGTTTTCTATTGATGGAAAAGAAAGAATCGAGGTAAATAAAACTGTTCCATTAGAAGATTGGAAAAAATTAGGATTTACATCTGCTCAGGAAATTTTAGGGAACGGTGGAACAAAATTAATGCGATCCATTAAAGAAACATTAAAAAAATAATAAGTAGAGACGCAATAAATAGCGTCTCTCACATATCGCATTTAAGATTTATCGCAATTCATTAACAAAAACATGAGCAGACAAATTCAAATATTTTCAACAAAAGTACTTTCTAGCGTTCAAAAACAAGAATTAGTAAAAGCTAATTTCAATGTCATCGAAGCGGATTTTATCGACACCAAAAATCAACCTTTCGAACTAAACGAAATCAATGACAACTTGATTTTTACCAGTCAAAATGCAGCTCAAAGTTTGTTGCTTCACCCTAAATGCGAAGAATTAAAAACAAAAAACGTTTTTTGTGTTGGGTTGAAAACCAAAATTCTATTGTCGGAAAGCGGTTTTAACGTCATTGCTTATACGGGTTACGCATCAGACTTGACAGAAATAATAACGTTGATTTACTCCAATGAAAGCTACACTTTTTTTAGTGGCAATTTGAGAAAAGAAACGTTACCAAAAGCGTTGAAAGAAGCCAAAGTAAAGTTCAACGAAATCCAAGTGTATGAGACTTCTTTAACACCACACAAAATAAAAACTCCTGTTGATGCCATTTTGTTTTTTAGCCCATCAGGCGTGGAAAGTTATTTGAAAGAAAATAAAATTAAAGGGGAACTTTGCTTTTGTATCGGTACTACGACTGCAGAAGCATTGAACAAAACTACTAAAAACATTATTATCGCAGATCAACCGTCTATTGAAGATGTGATTGAAGATGTAATTGAAGAATATAAATAACCCCCGAAGGGGAATTAGAAAAGAAACCTAAGAACGTTGCAACTTCTGGGAACAAACATAAAATAAAAACTTTGAGCCTTTGTGCCTTTGTGGCATTAAATAAGAAATTATGATAAAGAACGACCTATTTTTAAAAGCATTAAGAGGAGAAACCGTAGAACGTCCACCAGTTTGGATGATGCGTCAGGCGGGAAGGTATTTGCCTGAATTCATCGCTTTGCGCGACAAATATGATTTCTTCACCCGTTGCCAAACCCCAGAATTAGCTGCTGAAATCACTGTGCAACCGATACGAAGAATAGCTCCGGATGTTGCGATTTTGTTTTCGGATATATTAGTAATTCCACAGGCAATGGGAATTGAAGTCTTGATGAAAGAAAATTTTGGTCCGTTTTTGCCAAATCCTATTCGAACGATTCAGGATGTTGAGAAAGTGATTGTTCCGGATATTCAGGAAACTTTAGGTTATGTGATGGATGCCATTAAATTGACCAAAGAAATGTTGAATGATGAAGTGCCATTAATAGGTTTCGCTGGTTCACCATGGACAATTTTCTGTTATGCAGTGGAAGGAAAAGGTTCCAAAAGCTTTGATATGGCTAAAGGATTCTGTTTTTCGCATCCGGAAGCGGCACATGTTTTATTGCAAAAAATCACAGATACCACTATTTTATATTTAAAAGAAAAAGTAAAAGCTGGAGTTGATGCCGTTCAGATTTTTGACTCTTGGGGCGGAATGCTTTCTCCAGTTGATTATCAGGAATTCTCTTGGAAATACATCAACCAAATCGTTGAAGCTTTAGCCGATGAAACCCATGTAATTGTTTTTGGAAAAGGATGTTGGTTTGCGTTGGGTGAAATGGGTAAAAGTAGAGCATCAGCATTGGGTGTTGACTGGACTTGTTCTCCAAGGAATGCGAGATACTTGTCAGGTGGAAACATCACGTTGCAAGGAAATTTTGATCCGTCAAGATTGTTGTCGCCTATTCCTGTCATTAAGAAAATGGTTCATGAAATGATTGATGAATTCGGAAAAGACAAATACATCGTGAATTTAGGTCACGGAATTTTACCAAATATTCCAGTTGATCACGCGAAAGCGTTTATTGATGCGGTGAAGGAGTACGGGAAATAGTGTTCAGTGTTCAGTAATTAGTGTTCAGTTTGCAGTATCTCTCCTGCAAGGTTTTTTTCGAACCTTGTAGGGATGTTTGATAATATCAGCCTAAGCGATACCTACGAGGTTTTGGAAACCTTGCAGGATTGTAAATATATAAAAGCCGAAATATGAAATTAGAAGTTTTAGAAAAAGATGGTTATTATCATATTTATAATAGAGGAATAAACGGGTGTTTAATTTTCGAAAATGATGAAAACAAAAACTTCTTTTTAAAACAACTTTCAAAATATTTATGGGTAAAATCTCAATATTTGGATATTGCTTAATGGATAATCATTTTCATTTGGTCATTCGATTAAATGAAGATGAAGAAATAGTGACACAAGCATTTTCTAATTTTTTTAATTCTTATGCTAAAGCTTTTAATAAGGAAATAGATAGAACAGGAAGTCTTTTTGAAAAACATTTCAAGAGAATAAGATTGAATGGTGATGATTACTTAAAGCAATTGATAGTATATGTTCATTTGAATCCGAAGCATCATTTAGATTTAAAATTTCAGGATTATAAGTATTCGTCATATAAAGTTTTTATTTCTAATAAAGAAACTAAAGTCGAAAGAGAAGAAGTGTTGAAGTTGTTTGGTGGTCTTGAAAATTTCATTTTTTGCCATAATCAAAGAAATGATTTTTTAACTGAAAAATATACATTTGAGTAATATTGTGGCAATCCTGCAAGGTTTTTTTTAACCTTGTAGGTATGTTTGATTAAGATTGTCATTACTAGTAATACCTACAAGGTTAAAAAAAACCTTGCAGGAAACAAAAAAACAAAAATTAAGTAATAAAAATGCTAAACAAAGGATTACGAGACCAGGAAAGTGTGCGAATAGACAATGTTCTAAAGACGTTGCTTTCTATAGTTTTTGTGCCTAAATTTTGGGATTTAGAAGATAAAATCAACATAGAAGATCAATTGAAAGACTTTGGATTGAATATTCAAAGTCTGATTGATTGTAATGAAAAAGATTTAATTAAGCATTTGTTACGTTGTCATTTGGATTGGAATCAGCTGGAGCAATTTGCCGATTTTTTAGTGATTGCTTCGAAAGATAATCCGTTTGATTTTTCTGAAAAAGCGATTGCCATTTACAATTATATTCAGCAGGAAAGTAAAATGTTTTCGTTTGGAATCAATAGTAAAATAGCTGCTGCAAAAGCAAATTTATAATGAAAGAACAATCCTATTTTTGTTTTACCTTCTTAAATAGCATAGATTTGTTAATGTCTCATTCCTAATTAGAAAAGTTTCTATAAATTATTTGAAATGACAGAAAATGAATTACAGAATTACCTAAAAACTAACTACCCACGTGAAAACGAAAAATGTGAGTGGAAAGAATTTAAGTCCTTAAAAAGTGCTGTTTCAGGAAGAGCCGGTGACGATGTGAATTTAACAAATAACGAAGAATTAAAAGCGGAATATCTAGCTAATCGTAGTTTTGATGATTCTCATTTTAAAGATATGATTGTTGGATATCTCAAAAAGTTCGGGAAATCGAAACGGCAGTCTATTGATAATTTAATTATTCCAAAACTCTCAGCCGCACTTACTGAAGAGAAAAGGAAAAAGAAAGTAACTAATTTTCTTTCTGCCTTAGGGAAAGAGGGAAAAATAAAGTGCACACCCGGATATTATTGGGAATTGATTTAAATGCTTTTTAGACACTTTTAGACACTTTTATAATTTGTTTAAAATCATCATAATTATAATGAAACAACAATTTTACCAATACATACAAAACCTTCAAGACCAAATCTGTAAAGGACTGGAAGCAGTTGAAGGTCAGGCCAAATTTCGTGAAGACCTTTGGAATCGTCCGGAAGGCGGCGGCGGAAGAACCCGCGTGATAGAGAACGGATCAGTTTTCGAAAAAGGCGGTGTCAATATTTCGGCGGTACACGGGAAATTACCGGACAGCATGCAAAAATTGTTCAATGTAGGCGAAGCTGATTTTTTTGCCTGTGGATTGAGTTTGGTCTTGCATCCAAAAAACCCAATGGTTCCAACCGTTCATGCCAACTGGCGTTATTTCGAAATGTACGATGATAACGGAAATGTAATCCAGCAATGGTTTGGTGGCGGACAGGATTTAACACCATATTATTTGTTTGAAGAAGATGCAATCCATTTTCATCAAACCTGTAAAACCGCTTGTGATAAGCACTCCCGAAGCGTCGGGACAGATTTTTATCCAAAATATAAAAAACAATGCGATGCCTATTTCTGGAATGTGCATCGAAATGAAGCCCGTGGAATTGGAGGATTGTTTTTCGATTATTGCAAAGCAACTGATGCAATGTCAATGCAAAATTGGTACAACTTCGTAACCGAAGTTGGCAATAGTTTCCTCGAAGCTTATGTTCCAATTGTAGAAAAAAGAAAAGATTTACCCTATACTTCTGAACAAAGAACTTGGCAGGAGATCCGTCGTGGTCGTTATGTGGAATTTAACTTGGTTCACGACAAAGGCACTTTATTTGGTTTGAAAACCAACGGAAGAATCGAAAGTATCCTGATGAGTCTGCCGCCACATGTGCAGTGGGTGTACGATCATCATCCGGAAACTGGAAGTGAAGAAGAAAAATTAGTAAACGTATTAGAAAACCCAAAAAATTGGATTGCAGATTGATGATTAACGATTTTTGATTTCAGATTTTCTGTCATCACTAATTTGTTTTAAATCATAAATCGGCAATCGTAACCCGAGAGCTTTGCTCGAATTGGCGAAGCAATCAAAAATCATAAATCATTATGTTCCCATTACACAGAGGCAGAAGATTAAGAACAAACGAATCAATTCGAAGTTTAGTTCGTGAAACCAGTTTAAGTCCAGCGGATTTTATGTTTCCCATGTTTGTAGCAGAAGGCGAAAATGTACAAGTGGAAATTCCTTCCATGCCTGGAATATTTCGTCGTTCCATTGATTTAACCGTAAAAGAAATTCAAGAATTATTCAATTTAGGCATCCGTGCGGTAAATATTTATGTAAAAGTCAGTGAAAATTTAAAAGACAATACGGGATTAGAAGCATGGAATCCAAACGGATTAATGCAAAATGCAATTCGTGCTATTAAATCTGCTTGTCCGGAAATGATTGTAATGCCAGATGTGGCTTTGGATCCCTATTCTATTTATGGTCATGACGGAATTATTGCAAATGGCGATGTAGAAAACGATTCAACCAATGATGCATTGGTAAAAATGGCCGTTTCTCATGCTGAAGCGGGTGCTGATTTTGTTGCGCCATCTGATATGATGGACGGACGCGTGCTGCGTTTGCGTGAAGGTTTAGACGCTGCCGGTTTTCATAATGTGGGCATCATGAGTTATTCTGCAAAATACGCTTCCGCATTTTACGGACCGTTCCGTGATGCCTTAGACAGTGCTCCTGTTGATGCAACTGAAATCCCAAAAGACAAAAAAACCTACCAAATGGATTATGCTAATCGCATTGAAGCCATCAAAGAAGCTTTATGGGATGTGGAAGAAGGCGCCGATATGGTCATGGTAAAACCAGGAATTGCCTATTTAGATATCGTTCGAGAGGTTAAAAATGCGGTAAATGTTCCTGTAACGGTATACCATGTTTCGGGAGAATATGCTATGATTAAAGCCGCTGCCGAAAGAGGTTGGCTAGATCATGATAAAATTATGATGGAGCAATTAATGTGTATCAAAAGAGCAGGAGCAAGTTTGATTTCGACTTATTTTGCTAAAGAAGCTGCGATACTTTTAAACAAGTAAAATTTAGATTTTTTTGATTCTAATAATTTTTTTAAGGCTCTTCGCCAAAAGTAGTGGAATTCAAAAAAAACATTAATTTACCAATGAATAAATTTCGTAATTATCGCAAAATATCCTTTAAAAATAAGTGTTTATTTAAAGTTTAATTTCCATTCCTAAACGACCTAACTTAGTTTTCCACTACTTTTGGCGAAGAACCAATTTTAATTCTTTTTTTTGATTCTAATTTCAAAAAATAAATTATTTTTGAGAAAACTAAAAAACTAAAAAAACTAAAATGAAAAAAGTATTAATAATTGCAATCGCATTTTTAGCTTTTTCTTGTAAAAAGCAAGAAGCTGAACCAGCTGAAAAACAAGCTGAACCTGAAGCTGCAGTTTCTGAAGGAATGCAAGAAGAAGTTCAAACACCGGAACAATTAGGAGAGACCCTTTTTAAAGGAAAAGGAACCTGTGCTTCTTGTCATAAAGTAGATACGAAACTAATAGGACCAAGTTTACAAGATATTGCCAAAATCTACAAAGAGAAAAACGGTAGCATTGTCAGTTTCCTAAAAGAGAAGAGTGATCCTATTGTTGATCCTTCTCAATATGCATTAATGAAACCAAATATTGTCCTTACAAAAACGATGACTGACGAAGAATTAAATGCATTAGAAGCATATGTTTATTCAACTTTGAAATAATTTTATCATCCTGAGCGTGGTCGAAGGAAGAAGCTAATCCCGCTATCATTCCAATCTTTTCTTTTTTAAAGAAAAAAAGAAAAGGATTTTCCCTTCTATCGGGGCTATAAAACAAGAACCATTCGTCTAGGCGAATGGTTTTTTTATTTCTAATACTATTCAAGTTTTCATTTCTTTGTGAAGTTTGTGTCTTCTTCGTGAACATTGTGGTTAATTTTTTTATCTTTAAAATATGGAAACAGCTTACATCAAAACCCCTTTAGGAATCGCAACTATTATTGGAGACGAAAATGGGATTTCAGTAATTTCAGTTGCTGATGAAGGAGTCCTTTCAAGTGTAATTCCTGCTGTTTTGCAGGAAGCCGTTTCGCAACTCAACGATTATTTCGAAGGAAAAAGAACCGATTTTGATTTTGTACTCAATCCAAAAGGAACCGATTTTCAGCAAAAAGTATGGAAAGGATTATTGGAAATCCCTTTCGGGAAAACCATGTCTTATATGGATTTATCCAAAAAATTAGGTGATGTCAAAGCCATTAGAGCTGTGGCTTCCGCCAATGGGAAAAACCCGCTATGGATTGTTGTCCCGTGTCACAGAGTCATTGGAACAGATGGTTCGCTTACCGGTTATGCTGGTGGGTTATGGAGAAAGAAATGGTTATTGGAACATGAAAATCCAACAACGCAACAAAGTTTGTTTTAAAATAGACCTCTTAGATTTTTAGACGGGTAGACAAGTTAGATTTTAAAAGATTAAGGAAGTCTAATAAGGTAATAATCTAAAATGTCTGAAAATCTAAGAAAGTCTAACAAAATCTGAATTATGATTGATAAAATCCACCTCAATAACATCTTATTCCTCGATATAGAAACCGTTCCGGAAGCAGCTGATTTCAACTCTCTGGATTCCGAAATGAAAGACCTTTGGGAACACAAGACCCAATACCAGCGCAAAGACGAATACACTCCGGAGGATTTTTATGACCGTGCCGGAATTTGGGCCGAGTTTGGGAAGATCGTTTGTATTTCGGTAGGCTATTTTACGATCAAAGGCGATATTCGGAATTTTAGGGTGACTTCTTTTTTTGGTGAAGAAAAGAAAATTCTACACGATTTTATCAATCTGTTAAACAATCATTTCAATCAACCGCAACACGTTTTATGTGGCCATAATGCCAAGGAATTCGACATTCCATTCATTGCCCGACGCATGATTATCAATCAAATCGCCATTCCTAACAAACTGAATTTATTTGGTAAAAAACCATGGGAAATTCCACATTTGGATACTTTGGAACTATGGAAATTTGGGGACTATAAACATTATACTTCTTTAAAATTGATGTGTAAAGTTCTCGGAATCCCTTCTCCAAAAGGCGATATCGATGGCAGTCAGGTGGGACATGTTTTTTATGTTGAAAAAGACATTGATAGAATTGTAACTTATTGTGAAAAAGATACGATTGCCGTAGCACAAATTTTCCTTCGATTACGTCGAGAAGATTTATTGATTGAGGAGGAGATTATTCATGTTTAAATTGTCGTAACCCAATGAGGGTTCAAAACTCTGATTGGGTTTGTTAATAAATAATTACATTTACAAAAATTATAAATTATGGTATTGAGTAGATTTTGGCTGGCTATTTTTATTTCTTCAATTGTATTTGTAGTCATTAGTTTGTTTTCGGGGAATAGTTACACTATTGATTATATTTTGAATGGTAAAAAAGACGACCCAATTTTACTGTCCGAAAAATACATCGAACAAGTACCTGCTTTTATCAGAGACAGCATCAAAAAAGCACCAGATCAAACTATGATTGTCAACAGAGATACCATAAATGCCGATACGACGTATGTTTTCAAAAGCCAAACGGTAAAAATATACAGCGGCGTTCAAAAATCAGATGGTTTATTACCTACTTGCAAGAATACTTTACTCGATTTAATCATTCCTTTAATTGCCTATTTAGCTTTTTTCTGCGGACTGATGCAATTACTGATTGATTCTGGTGCTGCCGAAAAATTAGCCAAAAAACTGAGTCCCGTTTTTGTGAAAGTGTTTCCAACTATTCCCAAAAATCACGAATCCATCTCTTACATGACCTTGAATTTTGCAGCTAATTTTCTAGGGCTGGATTCTGCCGCCACACCTTTTGGACTAAAGGCTATGCAGAGTTTGCAGGAGATTAATCCCGATAAAGACAAAGCAAGCGATGCGCAAATTATGTTTATGTGTTTGCATGCAGCGGGACTTACTTTGATACCAACATCTATCATTGGCTATCGCGCTGCCGAAAATGCTGCAAATCCTGCCGATGTCATGTTACCTTGTATTATCACTTCGTTTATAGGAACGATTGCTGCCTTTTTGATCGTTGGAATTAGACAAAAAGTCAATTTCAAAAGTGCTTCATTAATCGTTGCATTAATGACCATAATTGCAGCCATTGTTGGTTTATTACTGTACATAAACGGTTTAGATTTAATTGGTAAAAACTTTTTTACCTCCAATCTTTCGGGTTTAATGTTAGTAACAATCATTGCATTTACGTTGGTTTTTTCCTTTATACATGAGAAAAAATTCATTGCTTTAAATACCACCATTTTCGATGCATTTGTCACTGGTGCTAACAATGGTTTAAAAACTGGAGTTACAATTTTCCCGTATGTTTTGGGGATGCTGGTAGCTATTTCGTTTTTTAGAAATAGCGGTTTATTTGAAATTATAAGCAACGGAATCTCTTTTGTTTTCTCGAATATTGGAGTGAGCAAACAGATTACCGATTCTTTGCCGGTTGCTATGCTAAGGCCTTTTAGTTCCGGCGGATCGCGAGGGTTTATGATAGATTCTATGCGTACTTTTGGGCCGGATTCTTTTACCGGAAGGTTGAGTTGTATTTTCCAATGCAGTGCCGAGACCACTTTTTATGTAATTGCCGTTTACTTCGGTTCTATCAATGTTAAACACACACGTTATACCCTTGGCACGATGCTTTTAGTAGATCTGATATGTGTGATTACAGCTATTTTTGTAGCAAGTTGGTTTTTCTAAATATTTAACCGCAAAGGGCGAAAAAAAACCACAAAGTTCACGAAGTAAATTTCTAATTTTGTGGTTTTTATGTATTTAAATAATTTTAGTTTACTCAATCACCATTTCAGGAATTTCTCCTTCAATAATTAAATCCGCTTCAGTGGAAGCAATAATATGTTCTACGGTTACACCTGGTGCGCGTTCCAATAGTTTGAAACCTTTTGGGGTTATTTCAAGAACGGCCAATTCTGTAACTATTTTTTTTACACAACCCACGCCTGTTAGTGGTAAAGTGCATTTTTTTAGGATTTTAGATTCTCCGGCTTTGTTGACGTGCATCATGGCCACGATAATATTTTCGGCAGAAGCGACTAAATCCATTGCCCCACCCATTCCTTTGACCATTTTACCCGGAATCTTCCAGTTGGCAATATCGCCGTTTTCGGCGACTTCCATAGCGCCAAGAATTGTCAAATCAACATGCTGTCCGCGAATCATCCCGAAACTCAAAGCCGAATCGAAAAAAGATGCGCCCGGTAAGGTAGTAATGGTTTGTTTTCCGGCATTAATAATATCTGCATCTTCTTCTCCTTCAAAAGGGAATGGCCCCATGCCCAGAACGCCATTTTCACTTTGAAATTCCACGTCAATTCCTTGTGGGATATAGTTTGCCACTAATGTTGGGATTCCGATTCCGAGATTCACGAAATAACGGTCCTTCAATTCTTGAGCGATTCGTTTTGCAATTCCTATTTTATCCAATGCCATATCTTAATGTATCAATTTATAAATATAACAATATATCAATTTTGACAACTGTTACTCATTATTTTTACTAGTGCTTAGGATTTTGTAAACTATTAATCCTAATTCATTAATTTGAATTTTTAGGCTTTCATCAAAAGGATACGAGGATGCTTTTTCACAAAGCAAAAGCCAGTATTTTGTTTCCTCTAGTTCTTTGGCAGCAATTTTAATTTTGTGAATAAAATCTGCTCTACTTTCTGCATTCTGTGCTTCATGAATATTAGCGCCTATACTTGTTCCTGATTTTAATAGTTGATTGGCAACAATAAATTTGCGTTTATTTTCTAATATTTCACAAAAAGCTATAATGCCTAATGCAAAATCAATGGATTTAGTAACAACAATATTCTCTTTGTCCATTTTTTATTAATTGTTATATTAAAAAATTGCTAAATTGTTTAATTTTTTGCACGAACCGTTCTCTGCTCAATTCTCTTTTCGTATTGCTCGCCTTGAAAAATGCGTTGCACAAATATTCCGGGAATATGTATTTGGTTTGGGTCTAAAGTTCCGGCTTCCACTAATTCTTCTACTTCGGCAACGGTGATTTTTGCTGCTCCAGCCATACACGGATTGAAGTTTCTTGCAGTTCCTTTGAAAATTAAGTTTCCTGCAGTATCGCCTTTCCATGCTTTTACGATTGCAAAATCAGCTTTGAAAGCGAGTTCCATTACATGCATTTTTCCATTGAATTCGCGTGCTTCTTTACCTGTTGCCACTTCGGTTCCATAACCGGCCGGTGTGAAAAAAGCCGGAATTCCTGCTTGTGCAGCACGACAACGTTCCGCTAATGTTCCTTGAGGAATAAGGTCTACTTCGAGTTCACCGGAAAGCATTTGGCGTTCAAATTCAACATTTTCTCCTACATAAGAAGAAATCATTTTCTTGATTTGACGTTTTTGTAAAAGCAATCCAAGACCAAAATCATCTACACCTGCGTTGTTGGAAATACACGTTAAATCGGTATTTTCTTTTTTTACTAATTCGGCGATGGAATTTTCCGGAATACCGCATAATCCAAAACCGCCAAGCATGATGGTCATTCCGTTTTCAATTCCTTGAAGTGCGTCTTGAACGTTGTTTACCTTTTTGTTGATCATATTGTGTTTTTTAGCCCATCCCGAAACTTCGGGAGGGAACGGCATCCTTTCTAGTCCTGAACTTGTTTCAGGATCCTGAAACAAGTTCAGGACTAGAAAGATATAGTGTACAGCTGGAAATAGCTCCTAATTCCTAACTTCGGGGGAATAGATGATTAAATTATAATTCAAATTCTTCGGTATCTTGTTCTACGGCCGTAGTGTCTTTTACTTTTGGAGCGGAATAACAGTCTACTTTTATCGAAAGATTAGCGGGTCTGTCAAATTGTGCTTTGGAGACTTTAAGAGCTGGGTCAGCGTAGCAAAGTTTCATAAAATAACCCCAAACCGGGAGTGCTGCAGTAGCTCCTTGACCATATGTGATGCTTTTGAAACGGGCCGAACGATCCTCGCAACCTACCCAGATTCCAGTTACCAAATTAGGAACCATTCCCATAAACCACCCATCAGACTGGTTTTGTGTGGTGCCTGTTTTTCCTGCAATTGGGTTTTTGAAAGAATACGGATAACCAGTCCAGCGGTTGTCCCCATTACCGCCGCCAGTAGTGCGCAAACGGTCTCCTGAACCGCCTTCGGTTACACCTTCCAGTAATTTTATAACCGCATAAGCAATGTCTTTGTTTAAGACATCATGAGATTCTGGTATTGGTTCGTAGATTACAACGCCACTTTTGTCTTCAATTCGAGATATAAATTGTGGTTTCATATAAACCCCTTGATTGGCAAAGGTGCTGTAAGCGGCAACCATGTCTTCTACCGTTATTTCAACCGCACCTAAAGCAATGGAAGGTTGGTTTACAATTTCAGATTTTACCCCTAATTTATGTGTTAAATCTATTACTGCTTCCGGGCCAACTTTATCAATTAATTTTGCCGATATAGTATTTATGGAATTAGCCAAACCTCGTTTTAAGGTAACCATTCCGCGGTATCTGTTGTCAGAGTTTCTAGGCTCCCAATCTTCGGTAACATGATGGCGTCCTTTTCTAATCACAAAGGGTCCATCAATAATCGAGTCACACGGAGACATATTTAATTGTTCTATGGCTGTTGCGTAAACAAAGGGTTTAAAAGTTGAACCTACTTGTCTTGCTCCTTGTCCTACGTGATCGTATTGAAAATATTTGTAGTTGATTCCGCCAACCCAAGCTTTTACATTGCCCGTTTGCGGTTCCATTGCCATCAATCCGGATTGTAGAAAGTGTTTGTAATAACGGATAGAATCCAATGGTGTCATAATGGTATCTTTTTCTCCTTTCCAAGAAAATACAGTCATTTTTGTTTTTTCGCTAAACGATTTTATAATTTCTTCATCACTTTTATCCAATGATTTCATCACAGCCCATCGGTTGGAGGATTTCATTGCCTGATTCAGAATCCGTTGTGTTTCTACAGAAGAAATATTAACAAAAGGAGCGTTTTTATTACCCTTAGATTGATTAAAAAACTCTTCTTGAAGGTTTGCCATGTGGGCTGTAACCGCTTCTTCAGCATGCAACTGCATTCTGGAATCAATGGTCGTGTAGATTTTTAGACCGTCTTTGTAGATGTCATAATCAGAACCATCCGATTTTTTGTTGTCTTCGGCCCATTTTTTCATGTAATCGCGTAAATATTCTCTGAAATAAGTTGCCGTTCCTTCTTTATGTGTTTCTAATTTGAAGTTTAATTTGATCGGTAAACTTTGTAATTTTTCTTTTTCTTCTGCAGTGATGATTTTTCCTTTTTCCATTTGCGAAAGCACCACGTTTCTACGATTTTTCACACCTTGCGGGTTTCTTACCGGATTGTATAAACCGGAGTTTTTAAACATTCCAACTAATATTGCCGATTCACTGATGGTTAAATCTTTCGGCTCTTTGGAAAAATAGGTTTTTGCCGCTGAACTTACTCCAACAGAATTATTACCAAAATCATACACGTTGCAATACATGGCAATGATTTCGTTTTTAGTGTATTGTCTTTCTAATCGAATAGCAATAATCCATTCTTTTATTTTTTGTACAATTCTAAAGGGTAAAAATTTTGAACCCTCTCCATGAAATAATTGTTTGGCTAATTGCTGTGTTAATGTACTGGCTCCACCGCTTGTCCCTAAACTTGAAATGGCTCTTAACGTTCCTCTTCCGTCGATACCGGAGTGTTCGTAAAAACGAGCATCTTCAGTAGCTATTAATGCTTGTACCAGGTTTTTTGGTAAGTCAGAATACTTTAATTGGGATCTGTTTTTTTCAAAATATTTACCCAGAACCACTCCGTCAGCCGATATGATTTCTGTAGCTAAATTAGAATCTGGATTTTCTAAATCTTCAAAAGAAGGCATCGAACCGAAGATTCCCCATGAAGCAAATAAGAAAAACAAACCGACGCTTCCTAAGCCTAAAAAGAAGATTTTCCAAAATTTCTTTTTGTAGTAAGTGATGTCCTTATCAATATTTTTTGTCTGATTGTTATTTTTTTTGATAGCCATAATACTATTTTATTCTTTTTTTTCTATTCTAAAACCTACTTCTGTAATTCCATCTAAAACCGTTACACCAGGAACTTTTCCAGTTTCTCTAACGGCTTGTTTTATATGGACTTTGTATTTTCCTCTGAACTTTACATTTTCTTTGTAATACAGTTTGCTTTCTTTTATATCCGAAAATCCATCACCTAATAGCGTTCCGTCCGGATCTGCCATTTGGTATTCGAGAGTGTCCACTTTTGTAAAACCATTTGGTAATTCCAAGGCCACAATCAGAAATAGATTGTTGTACTGATAATTGTTATTAGCTCTCAAATTAACAAATAGATTGTATCGTTTTGTGGAGTCTAATTCTGGTAAATTGAAAGTTACAATGCTGTCTTTATGCCAAGCGCTTCCGACAGATTTATATTCATCAAAGACTCTTTTTTTATCACATGAAGAAAAGAGGATTACAACCAAAAGAAGTAAAGCGCTATTTTTTATCCACATTTTTAGTAATAATTATAGGTTTTCTCGGCTCCGCTGGCTTTTTGTCATTTGGAGTCTGACGGTTATTGTTATTTGTAGGTTTGTTGTTGTTTGCTACAATTGCATTTTCACCGGCAGGTTTGCGTTTTTTATTCTGTTTTTTCTTTGGTTTTGGCTGGTCAAAACGAGTCAAACTTTCCTGACCCATTGCATTATTGAAGTTTTTCTCCGGTTCTACAACAATTTCTATGGCAAAATCTTCCAGTGAAGAGACTTTGTTTTTTAATTTGTTTTCAGCAACAATTTCTTTGACCTGTTCAATTTTTAAAACATGCCAATTAGCAAAATTATTGGTATAAGCAAACCACATTAGCCCTTTGAAAATATCTTGTTTTTGGCAAATGGCATCTCCTTTTTCAGTCACCAATTTTGTTTCGAAATCTGGAAAATCTTTCAAGGCATCCATGTAAGTATCCAACTCATAGTTCAAGCAGCATTTTAATTTTCCGCATTGTCCCGCTAGTTTTTGTGGATTTAAAGATAATTGTTGGTAACGTGCCGCTGAGGTGTTTACACTTCTGAAATCCGTTAACCAGGTTGAACAGCATAATTCTCTTCCGCAAGAGCCAATACCGCCTAAACGAGCAGCTTCCTGACGGAAACCAACTTGCTTCATTTCGATTCTGGTACTGAATTCTTTAGCAAAATCTTTAATTAAAGCACGAAAGTCAATACGGTCATTTGCCGTGTAATAGAACGTAGCTTTTGATCCGTCACCTTGAAATTCGATATCGGAAATCTTCATTTCCAGTTTTTGAGCAATTGCTAATTCACGTGCCCGTACCTTCATAGGTTCTTCTTTGTCTCTAGCTGCGGACCAAATATCGATATCTTTTTGGGATGCTTTTCTATAGATTTTAGGAACATCATTGCTTAAATGATTTACTCCTTTTTTCTTCATTTGAATTTTTACCAATTCGCCTGTCAAAGTAACAATTCCTATGTCGTGTCCTGGTGAAGCAACCGTAGCTACAATGTCTCCCATGCTTAAAGTCAACTTTTCAGTATTGCGGTAAAACTCTTTTCTTCCGTTTTTGAAACGTACTTCAACACAGTCAAAAGGAGCTTCGCCATTAGGCAAACTCATGTTGGAAAGCCAATCGAAAACCGTTAATTTATTGCAGCTATCGGTGCCGCAAGTCCCATTATTTTTACAACCCTTAGGTGCGCCACCATCAGAAGTTGAACAACTTGTACATGCCATAATCTTATATGTAGTGTTGTGACTGGCACAACTTAAGTTCTTAAAACGTTTAATGTGTAAAGATAGTATTTTTTAGTTTTAAGTAGCAACGCATAAAAGCACCAATAAATCATAAATTTTTAATAAAAAAACCCATTACAATTTGTTTTGTAATGAGTTTTTTTATAAGATTTTATCCTAATTTTTAATCTAAAATTTTATACAATTTATCAGATAATCGGATTCGGAATGGCAGTTTAAAAGTACAGGTGTCTCCAGAAACTGCTTTTTCTTGAGCCAAATCGTTAACCAGCATTTCTTCGATTACTAATTTTTGTTCTCCAGTTGTGGAGCCTTTTATTAGAACCGTATCCCCAATTTTGATTTCGTTTTCTTCAATTAAAAACTGTCCAATACTTGGTTTTGGAAAGAAATGCGTTCCTTTTCCAATATAAATTTTCTTAACTTTTGGTTCTTTTTTGATTGCAGTTTTTGGTTTGTCCGCAACAAAAACACTATGGGTTTCTTCATTGTTCTTGAAAGTCAAAACGTCTGATTTTCCTTTTTTGAAAATCTTATTTCCGTTTTTAATCCCTCTGCGAATGGCTTTTTGCTCTTCTTCCGGCAAATGAATTACACGCACACATTCTTGAGAACAACACCCTTCCATAGCCGTTGCACATTCTTCACATTGGATAAAAAGCAAATGACATCCTTCGTTCACACAATTCGTATGTATGTCACAAGGTGCTCCGCATTGATGGCATTGGGAAACGATATCGTCTGTAATTCTTTCGCCTAGACGATGATCAAATACAAAGTTTTTACCGATGAATTTACTTTCCAATCCTTCGGCTTTTACCTGGCGCGTGTATTCTATAATTCCGCCTTCGAGTTGGTATACATTTTCAAAACCTTTGTGTTTGAAGTAAGCGCTGGCTTTCTCGCAACGAATTCCTCCGGTGCAATACATCAAGAGTTTTTTGTCCTGTTTATGTTCGGCTAATTGCTCTTCAATAATCGGTAATGATTCTCGAAAAGTATCAACATCTGGTTTTATAGCTTTGGTAAAATGACCAATTTCACTTTCGTAATGATTTCGCATATCGACCACAATCGTGTTTGGGTCTTCTAAAAGTTCATTGAATTCCTTCGCTTTTAGATGAATTCCTATATTGGTTACATCAAAAGTTTCGTCAACTAAACCATCGGCCACAATCTTATCACGAACTTTTACGGTGAGTTTTAAAAACGAATGATCGTTATGTTCTACAGCAATATTCAAGCGAATGCCTTTCATGAAATCATAGACTTCAATTGAATCTTTGAAGGCGTAGAAATTATCGGCTGGAAGTGACAATTGGGCGTTGATTCCTTCGTGGGCAACGTAGATTCGGCCAAGAACTTCAAGGGAGTTCCAAGCCAGGAATAATTCGTTACGAAATTGTGTCGGATCTGAAATTTGCGCATAAGCATAGAAAGACAACGTAAGACGTTGTTTTCCGGCATCATCAATCATGATGGCTCTTTCTTCTGCGCTTAATGTGTTATACAGTTGCATGCTATAAACAGTTTTAAGTTGAGAAATTTATTTTCGATAAAATATTCAAGTCAATTTTCTTGAACGGTGCAAAAGTAAGGATTAATTTGGAAATGAAATAATTTCCTAATCCCAAATGCCTAGCCCCGATAAAAGTGGAAATCCCATCTCGTTTTTTTAACGAGATGGATTGAAACGGATAGCGGGAAATTGCTCCAAACAAAAATTTGGATAAGCTTAAAGACAGTATTTTTTATCTTATAAAGTGCTCTAATGTTTTTAGCATATTTGTTTGACTGTGGATGTATTTCTTTTTTTTCTGGTTAAGCGGGTAGTTTCGAGATAATATGTTAAAATCGATTGCGACAATTGAATATAATTCACTAACTTTCATGTGTATAAGTAGATTATTTTTCGGTTTGTTGAGGTTAATGATTGTTAAATTTAATGCCATTTTTATTATGAAAATTTCTTTTGAAAAAAAAATATTACTGGGATTTATTATCAATTTACTAGTTGTCATTGCTTCAGGGTGGGTTTTCATTTCCAGATTTAATAAGCAAAGAGATGAGGCAATGGATTCATTGCTAAATTGGATAGAACTTTCATTGTTTGTTCTTTCTATTGTTTTACTGACCATTGTCTATTTTATTATTAAAGCGCAATTGCGAGCTAAAAACATCTCCCAAAACTTACTTTTGGAAAACAAACAATTGCTTCAATCTATCATTGATAACACTTCCAATCCTATATTCATTAAAAAAATAAACGGGGAATATGTATTGATTAATAAACAATTTGAATCTTTATTTCAAATCTCGAATGAAGAAATAATAGGGAAAACTGATCATGATTTTTTACCAAAAGAAGTGGCTGATGGTTATCGAAATTCTGATCTTGAAGTGGCAAAAGCATTAAAGGAATTAAAAATGGAAGAAACTATTCAACAGCCGGATGGTCCCCATACCTATATTGCAGTTAAATTTCCACTATATGATTCAACAGGGAGAATTTATGCTATTGGAGGAATTTCCACAGATATCTCAGAAAGGAAAAAATTAGAAGAGTCTTTCAAAGTAACAGATAAATTTTTTAATATGTCTTCGGACATGATGATTATTGGAACGAAAGAAAAATTTGGTAAAGTTAACCCTGCTGTTATTAGAATTTTGGGGTATTCTGAGGCGGAGTTGTTGAGTAAGCCCTATACTTTTTTTGTACATCATGAAGACTTAGAAATCACAAAAAGAGAAGTTGGTAAACTTCAAAAGGGTGCTTTAATGATTCAGTTTAAAAATAGATTTGTTTGTAAAGACGGATCAATAAAATGGCTTGTATGGTCCATTTCCCCTGAACTTTCAACGGGATTATTATATGCTGTTGCACGGGATGTTACAGCGCAAAAAAAAACGGAAGACTCTTTGGTCATTGCCGATAAATTTTTCAATATGTCCAATAACTTGCTTGTTGTTGCAAAAGGGGAGTATTTTATAAAAATAAATCCGGCTTTTACCAAAACACTTGGCTACACTCAAGAGGATATGAATACCATAAAATTTATGGAATTAACGCATCCCGATGACAAAAACATAGCTGACGAAGTGTTGGCTAAACTTCTAAGGGGGGATGCAATTGTAAATTTTGAAGATCGTGTTCGTTGTAAAGATGGCACTTACAAATGGCTGGACTGGCATAGCACTATTGATGTACAACAAGGCGTATTGTATTCTGTTGCACGTGATATTACCGAAAAAGTTAAAAATGAACAATCCTTAAAAATAGTCAACAATTTTTTTGAGATGTCATTTGATGCTTTTTTTGTTGAAAAAGAAAAGAAAATCATAAAAATTAACCCTGCTTTCACTAAAATTTTGGGTTATAATCAAAATGATTTAGAGAAAATGTCACTTTTAGACCTGATGCATCCAGATTATATAAAAATTGTCAGTGAAAGGAGAGCAAAACGGTTGAAAGGAGAGGAGGTAGAGGCAGATGTTATGTTTCCAATATTATGCAAAGATGGTTCCTACAAATGGACTGAATCAGTGGTGTCAACGGATGTTAAAGAAGGAATGATATATGCCGTTTTACGTGACATCACCCAAAAAAGGCTTGATGAAGAATTGTTAAATAATTATACTCAGAAATTAAAAGATAACGAACAGCAAATACAAACCATTTTTGATGGTGCTCCTGATCCGGTTATCGTAATTGATAGTGAAAGCAATGTTTTAAGATGGAATCCAAAGGCAGAATCTGTTTTTGGATGGAAAATTGCCGAAATTATTGGGAAACCCCTTTTTGAATTCATTGTTCCTACACGATACCGGGAATTACATAAGACAGGTATGGAGCATTTTTTAACATCTGGAATCGGGCCTATCTTAAATAAACCGTATGAAATAGAAGCGGTCAATAAAGAGGGAGCGGAATTTCCAGTATCTCTCAGTGTTTCACCTGTCAAAATGGGAGAAAAATATTTCTTTATTGGTTTTGTAAGGGATATTACTGAAAGTAAACAAGCCATTAACGAATTGTATGAAAATGAAGAAACGTTACGGTTGATTATAGAGAATATAGGTGAGGGTGTTGTCGTTGCAAATGCAGATAAAGAAATAGTAATGGCCAACTATATGGCCAATGAAATTTTCGGGATTGAAGAGGATAGTAAAATATCACTTAATTTATCGGATCATTTTGAGTTGTATTTTCCGGATGAAAAGACTGTTTTCCCCTCCCAAAACTTACCGATGGAACGTGCGCTGGGTGGCGAAGAAACAAATGATGTTGATATTGTACTTTGGAATCCAGTTGCACAGGAAAAGAAACGTGTTCTTATTAGCGGAAGACCATTAATTGATCAAAATGATAAAGTAATAGCTGCTGTGGTGACTATAAAAGACATCAGCAAATACAAAAAAATGGAAGAAGAATTAAAAGAAACAGAATTGAAGTACAGACAGTTAATAGGTTTTAGAAAAGGGGGCGATACAGTCATTTGATTTTTTTATAAAGGAATCTGATTGCTTGGATGCGTTCAAGTAATGATAGAAATAGAAATCCTTTATTTTTTTCTTTAGAATCAATAAAGATTAGATCGCTATACTTTTATAATGGGAGTTCAGTTAATTCCTGTTGAATTAATAACATTCGGTCAGGTGCCTTTAGCAACTGCTGAAAAAAGCAACAATCGTACATTAATAGATGTTGAATTTAATACCATAAAATCATGAAAATTTCTTTTGAAAAAAAAATATTCCTAGGGTTTATTATCAATTTATTTGCTGTAATTGCTTTGTCATGGGTTTTTGTTTTACTATTTGATAGACAAAGAGAACTAACTTTAGATAAAAAATTGAATTGGATAGCACTGTCATTGTTTGTTCTTTCCATTATTTTATTCTCTTTCGTTTATTATATTATTCGCGCCCAACTTCATGTTAAAAATGCATTCCAAAACCTCCTTTTTGAAGATAAGCAACTGCTTGAGTCTGTTTTTGATAACACTTCTAATCCCATCTTTATTAAAAAAATAAATGGAGAATATTTATTGATTAATAAACAGTGCGAGTCTTTATTTCAAATCTCGAGTGAAGAAATAAAAGGCAAAACAGATCATGATTTTTTACCTAAAAAACTAGCAGATGCTTACCGGAATTCAGATCTTGAAGTCGTAAAAGCACTAAGAGAATTAAAGACAGAAGAAACCATTCATCTGCCGGATGGTTCACATACCTATATTGCAATTAAATTCCCGTTGTATGATTTAGCAGGAAGAATTTATGCCATTGGAGGGATTTCTACAGATATCACCGAAAGGAAAAAATTGGAGGAAACATTCAAAGCAGCCGACAAATTATTTTATATGTCCTTAGATATCATGGTTATTATGTCGGAGGATAAATTTGTAAAAATTAATCCGGCATTGAGTAATTTATTGGGTTATTCCGAGGAGGAATTATTAAGTCAACCATTTCTCACTTATGTACACCCGAAGGATCATGTAATCACACAAAAAGAAATTGTTAAACTTCAAATGGGTATTTTAACAATAAAATTTGAAAACAGATGGATTTGTAAAGATGGATCAATTAAATCCCTTGTTTGGTCAGCCTCCCCTGATCTTTCAACCGGACTGATATATGCTGTTGCACATGATGTTACGTTGCAAAAAGAAATTGAAAGCTCTTTAGTTGTTGCACAGAAATTTTTTAATATGTCCTATGACATGCTTGTCGTTTCAAAAGGGGAGTATTTTGAAAAAGTAAATCCAGCCTTCACAAGAAATCTTGGCTACGATCAAAAGGATATGGACGGCAAACCATTTTTATCTATTGCCCATCCTGATGACGCCAATGCTTATATTGATGCCATTAATAAGTTGAAAAAAGGAGAGTCCATGGTCAATCACAGGGCTCGCGCACGTTGTAAAGACGGATCATATAAATGGTTGGATTGGTCCAGTACTATTGATATTCAAACGGGAATAATGTATGCGGTGGCTCGTGATGTTACTGAAATAGTTGAAAATGAAGGATCCTTAAAAATGTCAGAGAAATTTTTCAATATGTCCTATGACATCCTTGTTGTTGCAAAAGGGGAGTATTTTGAAAAAGTAAATCCAGCCTTCACAAGAAATCTTGGCTACGATCAAAAGGATATGGACGGCAAACCATTTTTATCTATTGCCCATCCTGATGACGCTAATGCTTATATTGATGCGATTAATAAATTGAAAAAAGGCGAATCCATGGTCAATCACAGAGCCCGCGCACGTTGCAAAGACGAATCCTATAAATGGTTGGATTGGTCCAGTACTGTTGATATTAAAACGGGAATAATGTATGCGGTGGCTCGTGATGTTACTGAAATAGTTGAAAATGAAGGATCCTTAAAAATGTCAGAGAAATTTTTTAATATGTCCTATGACATGCTTGTCGTTGCAAAAGGCGAGTATTTTGAAAAAGTAAATCCAGCCTTCACAAGAAATCTTGGCTACGATCAAAAGGACATGGACGGCAAACCATTTTTATCTATTGCCCATCCTGATGACGCTAATGCTTATATTGATGCGATTAATAAATTGAAAAAAGGCGAATCCATGGTCAATCACAAGGCTCGCGCACGTTGCAAAGATGAATCCTATAAATGGTTGGATTGGTCCAGTACTGTTGATATTAAAACGGGAATAATGTATGCGGTGGCTCGTGATGTTACTGAAATAGTTGAAAATGAAGGATCCTTAAAAATGGCAGACAAGTTTTTTAACTTGGCATTTGACATCCTTACGGTTGCAAAAGAGGAGCATTTCATTAAAATCAATCCGGCTTTTACCAAAACACTGGGTTATGATGAAAAAGATTTGGATAAAATAAAATTTACCGACTTAACACATCCTGATGATAAGGGTGTTGCCAATGAGATGTTTGCAAAACTTTTAGAGGGAGAACCGGTTGTGAATTTCAGAGACCGTGTACTTTGTAAAGATGGAACATACAAATGGTTGGATTGGCATAGTAATTTCGATTTACAGCATGGCGTATTGTATTCCGTTGTGCGAGATATTTCGGAACAGATTAAATTAGAAGAAGAACAGCAAACGGTAACAAAGGAACTGTATGAAAATGAGGAAAAATTACGATTGATTTTAGAGAATTTAAGTGAAGGGGTTATTGTTGCCAATGCAGATAAAAAAATAGTATTGGTTAATGATATGGCCAATGAATTTTTTGGAATTAGAGAGGATGATAAAATATCACCTAATATAATAGACCATTTTGAAATATATTACCCAGATGAAAAAACTATTTTTCCCTCCCAAAACTTACCTATGGATCGCGCGTTGAAAGGAGAGTCAACAGATGACATTGATGTGGTGCTTTTGGATCCGGCTACAAAGGAAAAGAAGCGGATTCTTATTAGCGGGAGACCATTGGCTGATCAAAATAATAATGTAATTGCATTTGTTCTTACTATAAAAGACATCAGCAAATACAAACAATTAGAGGCAGAATTAAAAGAAACGGAATCAAAGTACAGACAATTAATAGGTTTTAAAAAGGCTGACGATAAAGAAGTTTGATTCTTTTTTTAAGAAGCCCGATTGCGTGGATACATAATCCACATCGCTCGGATATGTTTACGTAATGATACAATGGAAATCCTTTGTTTTTTCTTTAGAAACAATAAAGATTAGGGTCACTATACTTTTATTCTAATGGAAATTCAGTGGATTTCATTTGAAATATAAAGCAGGAAATCAAAGATTCAGCGAAGCTAAATGGCTTTAGATGATGAAAGCTAAATGGCTTTAAATAGAAAAACCACGACCTAAGCGACAGCGAACTGACGAAGCAATGGACGTGGTTTTTCTTTTTTATTGAATTAACAATATTCGTTGAAAGCATCTTTCAGGTTTTCAGCAATCAATTCTGCCGGGCGGCCCTCAATGTGGTGACGCTCTAACATGTGAACCAATTCACCATCTTTAAACAAAGCGATGCTTGGCGATGATGGAGGAAAAGGAAACATAAATCCTCTTGCTGCATCAACAGCTTCTTTATCTACACCTGCAAAAACGGTTACTAAATAGTCTGGTTTTTTAGCATTATCCAAACTCATTTTTGCTCCCGGACGTGCGTTTCTTGCAGCACAACCACAGACAGAATTTACAACCACAAGTGTTGTTCCTTCAGCTTTTATTGCGTTTTCAACTGCTTCAGTTGTATGTAATTCTTGAAAACCTGCGTCAGATAACTCAGCACGCATTGGTTTTACCATTTCTTCTGGATACATGTTTTTTATTTTAAAATTTATAATCTCAAGTTGCAAAGTTACAAAGTTTAAAACCAACATGTTTATCTGAACTATAAAGTTTTGTTATAGTTTGATTGTTATTTTATTTTTCTGAAAGCCACATGCAGTAACGCTTGAATAAAAGGTGTTTTTGGGCATTTTAGAATGACTTGAATGTCTTCTAAAAGAGAAGTTTCTTCGTCCAAGAATTTGAAAATTAGTTTTGGACTTCCTTTTTTGAATAATGAAGAAAAAATAGTGGAGCCGATTTCGTTTTTTCGGTCCAAAATATCTAAAAGTAACAAATCGTAAAACCAGAATTTGGTTGTTTTATGGAATTTTTTGAAGTCAGTTTCGGTTTGAAGAAATAAAACTAATTCAGTTGATTTTTTATCGGAATATTTGAAAGTATAACCTGTACTTGCTTTAGTCCAACCACCTGAAGTACCAATATTTATTACGTTTTTAGTGTTCGCTTCCCAAAAAGGATAACAGGTCATTGGAATACTTCCCTGTTCTTTTTCGATAATTTCGTAATTGGTAATACCTAGATTTTGAATGTATTTTTGGATTTCGGTTTCGTATTCCTGTCTCTGAAGTAGATTTTTAGAAAACAAGGTGTATTCAATTAAAGCCTCTGTTTTGGAAGTAGGTAAAACATACATAAAACGGGTATTGCCTCTTTGCTCCACCGAAAAATCCATGAACGTTGCTTGTTCGGGATTAAAAACAGGCTGTTCACTTTTGATAAACCAACCAATAAAATGTTGTTGTAAAACCGGATATTCCGTTTGACTTTCCGCTTTTTGTTTATTGTAAATACTATTGAGAAGTTTGGAGCAGGAAAAGCTTTCAGTATCGGTTTGTATCAGAATCAGATTTTCCGATTCTTCGATTTCGATTACTTTCTGACTGAAGAAAGTGATGTTTTTTTGTTTCGAAATCAAATCAAATACTAGGTTGTAAAAATCCAACCCTTTCACCATATTGTATCGATACGGTTTTAAATCCAAGCCCCGACGAAAATTTTCATCAGCAAAAAGAGCTGAATTCCATTTTTTGTGGATGATCGTTTCCCAAGTTCCGTTTGATTCTTCCCAAAAACACCAAGTCCTGTCGTTTGTTTTTTTTGGATTTTCATCCAATAACAGCATACTTTTATCATTGAATTTGCCAGATTGTACCATTTTATAGACGGTCATCAAAGCCGATAAACCTGAGCCGGTAAAAATGTAATCGAAGTGTTTCATGTTAATTTCAGGAAATTCTTCTCAAAAGTAACCAATTATTCCATTTTCTCAAGGATAGAAACAAGAGCTTTTGCATTTAGAAAAGAATGTTTTTGAAACAATATCGAAAAATCAGAGGCAAGAATGGTAATTGTTGGATAAACTACTTCGCGGTCAATTGTTGCTAATGCTGTAGCCAATTCATGGATTCCGGTGTTTTGTCCTTTTGGTTTGAATTTGAAAGTATGATTATTGAAAGTAATCTCTTTTTTGCTTTCGGCATCTAATGAAATGAAGTAAAAATTATTATTTAAAAGCGTAATTATTTCTGGATTTCTAAAAGTGGAATTCTCCATCATCTTGCAGTATTTGCACCACGAAGTATGAATAAGAACTACAATAGGTTTTGGATTTTCTTTAGATAATTTTTCCACTTCTTCAAAGGAATAGGTTTTCAATTGGGCAAAACCGGATGGAATTGCCCAAAAGAAAATCAATAGTATAAAAAAGCGTTTCTTCATTATTTTAAAGTATAACGCAATCCAAAAAAGCTGCGAATTCCTTGATTTGGTCCATAAACATAGCCTGGATCAAAGGTTAAAGCATACGGATTATCAGGTGTTGCCTGAACATTCCCATTGGTGTCAAATTGTACATTTTTATCGAAAGGATCATCTGCTCTGGCAATGATAAACGGATTGCCTTTATTTGGCGTCCAATTCAGTAAATTTTTTATTCCAAGATAGATTTCGAAATTTTTGAGTTTATTATAAGTAAACTGAATGTTTTGTATACTCCATGTTGGAGAATATTCCTTTCTTGGATCTAACGCGCCCAAAAGGGGTAAACGCATAGGTCCATATACATTTCCGGTATAATCAATATCCAAAAATAATTTAGGTAATCTATAAGAAATAGCCCAAGTTCCCGTGAATTTCTCGGTAAGCATTTGACGTGTTCTAATGTTATTTTCTGTTTTGGATACATCCATAAAGGTTGCGCCAAGAATCATTTTTAGTCCATTATTGAAAACCATGTCAATGTTGGTGCTTATTCCTTTGGTAACAGCGTGTCCGTTTAAGTTTTTATAAATAATCTGGTTCGGATTGCTATCATAATCAGGAATAATAGAATTCGTGAAATACGTGTACCAAGCTGTAGTTTCCCAGCCGATGAAGTTTCCGTTTTTAGTGTAGATTTTCTTTAAATAATTTAGATTGGCATTATACGAACGTTCCGGTTTCAATTCTTCAAGAACAATTACATCACGCGAACCTGTTAAAGCGGCATGCTCTTCGGTAAAAAGATTGACAATTCTAAACCCAGTTCCCGTGTTAAATCGCAATATGTTGTTGTCGTTCACTTTCCATTTGTAAGCCAAACGCGGCGTGAAAATAGATCCGTGATTGTTGTTGTAATCGTAACGCGCGCCTAATAAAAGTTTGTGCTTTTCAGCCAAATTGATTTCGTCCTGAACAAAAACACTAGGAATCCAATTAACGTCTGCCTTGGTTGTAGCTGTAGTATTGTCATCATAATATTGATAGCGAATGGCAGTTCCAAAAAGCAAATCGTGATTGTTTAATTTTTTATCCCAAGTCAGTTGTCCAAAACCAATGCGTTGTTTCGCTAAATAAGGAATGTTCCCATAAACTGAATTTTGGTCATGATCCGTATAAGAAAAGGAAAACAACATTTTTTCAGAAACCGGAAGTTCATAAGCACCTAATAATTCCCAGCGTTTGGTATAAATGCTTTCTCCATAGACTTCATCTCCACCACGGTATTTTTTCTCCCATTGCATTTCACCACCCCATCGGTCTTCATAGAAAAAACGTCCTGCCATTGAAAATAGTTTGTTGCTTTTTCTGTTGAAATTCCACTTTTGGAAAACGGAAATTCGGTCTTGTAAAGTCACATCGGTAAAATTATCATGGTTGTTATCAATCGGGTTGCTGTAATTGAAATAATTGATACCAGTTAATACCGAAGCACTTTTTCCTACATTGGCTTTAAAGCCTAAATCAATATTGGCTTCGCCCCAACTAGTCGAAAATGCATCGGCTGAAAAAATAGCTGCATTTTTAGGGTCTTTAGTGATAATATTGATTAACCCGCCCACGGCTTCACTTCCGTATAAAGAGGATGCAGGACCTTTCACAATCTCTATTCGCTCCAATAATGAATTGGGGATTCCCGATAATCCATAAACTGTCGAAAGCCCGCTAACAATGGGCATTCCGTCAATTAAAACCAAGGTATAAGGGCCTTCCAGTCCGTTAATGTGAATGTCACCCGTGTTGCAAACATTACAATTCAATTGCGGTCGAACGCCATTTACGTTTTGTAAGGCTTCGAAAATATTTGCTGTTGGATTTTTTTTGAAAAATGTGGGTTTGTAAACTTCCACAGGAACGGGACTTTCCAGACGACTTACGGGTTTTAATGTTCCAGTTACAACCACTTCATCCAGCGTATTGTTTTCTTTTAAATCAAAATCTAAAATGATATCAATAGAGTCAATAACTGTAATGGTTTTTCTTTGGGATTTAAAACCAGTATAAGAAACCACCATTTCATAATTTCCAGAGATGATATTTTTAATGCTATAAGAGCCGTCCTCATTACTTATAGTTGCATTTTTAGTGTTTTTCAACACAATGTTAGCTTGTTGCAAAGGCATGTCCTGGGAGGTAATTTTTCCTTTTATGGTGGATTGTGCAAATGAAATAGTATTGATTAGAATACAAAAAAAGAGAATTATATTTTTCACGATTATAATTTTAGACAAACTTAAATTTAATATTTAGGCAAAGCTAAAAATTATATTTCAGAAAACAAATTTTTTAATTACTTTAGCATCAATAATTTAATTCAATCATGGACAAATCACTTGAAGAAGTAAACCAATCGGTTGCTACGCAAAACAAAACATTAAAAATAAGTAGAAACCCCAATGTTAAACCCAGCAGTATTTGCTGGCGGATTTCCTAAAATATCACGTTGTTTTTGAAAGCGGTAATTTAATCTGAAAACAGTTTGTGATGTTGGGCGAAAACTTATCGCAGGCATTACACTCCAAATATCTTCTCCGATATTTCCGCCCATTTCATTAAAAGTTCCCACGTTCCAATCCACATATTCCAATCGACAAGCAATGTTTAATACAGCGTTTTTCCAACCTAAAATATTTTTTGTCAATAACGGTTGAACAATATCTATAAACCCACCGAATTGTTTGTTGCCAAATTGTTGACCATAGGTGCTCGGAACATCTATTTTAATCCATGCCAATTCAGAGGTTATAAAAGTTTTGATTTTAGGAAGCGTGGTGTTAAAATCTAATGCGAAAACATCAACACGTCTTTTTTCGTCTATTATTACCCCATCATCTTGGAATTTATTGTAAACACCTCCCATATAGGATAGTCCTAATTCTCCAATTCTACTGTTTCGAATAGCAATTTTACCTGTAAATAAAGGTAATCCGCTATTTATTTCTTCAAAACGTTCCGGATTGTTTTTGGCAGCTGGCAGAAAAGTTTTGTTCTCTGTATTTTCAATTATCGAATTGTCGAAACTTCCTGAGAAATAAGCTTCATATCCAATCATCCAATTGTTCGAGTATTTTTTTCCAAAAAGCCCAACTCCAGCATTACTAAAAGTACTCGGCAGCATCTGTGTGGACGAAATAGGTCTATCCGTAAATTCCCATTTTGGACCATCGTGATTCTGATTGAAAGCCCCAATAGGGTTCATGATTATTCCTCCTCTAAAATTAACCAAGGGATGAAATTCCACATCGACAGAGGCGAACTCTATGGCGATTTCTTTTCCGCCATCTTCAAATTCGATTTCGCTTAAAAATTTCACACGTTTGCTGATTGCCGATGACATAAATATGGTTAATCGTCTGGCCTGAAGTTGATGTCCTTCGGAAACGCCATCGGTGGAAAGGCGTTGCCAATTGGCTTCCAGATAACCTCCAACGGCTATGGGTGTTTTTCCAATATTTAAAAAAGGACGATTGTAAACCGCATCCATGTTTAATGCTTGTTTTGTACTGTCTTTTTGGGTTCTTTTTAGTAAACTGGAGTCTATTTGTGCATAGAAATTTAAGGAAAACAAAAATGTTATATAGAGGAATTTTAATCTCATTTTAATGATATTTTAAGGGTATTGTTATCTATTTTAATTGGAAAATTTCGTAAATTTCTGTCAGCTGGGCCGTTTTCTACATTTCCTTTGTTGCTAAATTCACTTCCATGTGCTGCGCATTGTAATTTGTCTCCAAAAACCTGCAATTCGGTTCCTTGATGTGTACATTGCATTAATAAGGCGCTATAATTATTGGCACCAAATCGATAGACACAAATAGGATATTTCAGTTTTTCGTTTTGTATGATTACGTATTTTTTATATTCGATTGTCTCCTTGTTTTTGATTTCAAAATCAGTTAATGGGACTAAAATATCAGAACCGATTATCTCTTTTGCCAAAATCTGAGAGGAACTGCAGCTTTGTAAAAAGGTAAGGGTTGAGAGTCCTGCCAAACAACCAAAACCACACGTTTTTAGAAATTTTTTTCTATCCATAATTACAATGATTTTATAAATTTCAGCAATGCTTCTTTGTCTGGTTGGGAAAGATTTTGAAAGTTAGATTTGCTTTTGCTTGCTTCACCGCCATGCATTAAAATAGCCTCTTCAATACTTCTTGCTCTGCCATCATGCATTAGAAAATAGCTTCCTCCTTGTGCGTCTTGAGAAAGTCCTATTCCCCACAATGGTGGCGTTTTCCATTCATGGGTTTTCGCATTTCCTTCGGTATAGCCATCGTCTAAACCGCTTCCCATATCGTGTAATAACAAATCGGTATAAGGAGCAAATGTTTTATTTGAAAGGGCTTTAATAGGTGAGTAGCCTGTTTTTAATTCAGATTTGTGACATCCTGTACAATTGATTTGGTTAAAAACAGCTGCTCCTTTATTAACCACTGCGTCACTTTGATTGCGTTGTATAGGAGCCTTTAATGTTTGTAGGTAAAAAACAACGTCGTTTACGGTGCTAGTTGTAATTTCGGGGTCAATTTCCAAATTGGTATAAGCATCAATAGGTCTGAATATGGATGTTATTCCCATATCTTGATTGTATGCGTTTGCCGTTTGATGTAATAAACTATGAGCTGCTGCTTTTTTGCCATAACGACCAATGTATTTTCCGTTTTGAGAAATAGCATTTGATGATGGCATTACAAAATCAGGGATGTCTATCCAGTTTGGAACACCAGATATTCCATCACCATCACTATCATTAGGATCTGTCATTGCCATAATATCAGCATCTGTAACAAATTGTAAAAACCCCAAACCTGTATTTGCGGGTGGGGTAAACTTAGCAAAAGTAGCCCCGGCAGGGATTTGTTCCGGTAAGAATCCCGGTAATCCTCTGTTTTGTAATTGTGGACCTCCTTGGTTTAAGAATAAATTTCCGGTTTCATCAATTTGCCCAAAACGGGTAAGTGTAGTGGAGGGATGTCCTTTACCATCACCGGCATGACAACTAATACAGCTTGTTGAAACAAATGTAGGGCCAAGTCCTGTTTCTCGGGTAAAAACCTCATTGAACGCCGCATCGCCTTTTAAGAAACGTGCTAGCTCTTCGTGGGAAAGCCCTTCTACAGTTCCATCTAAAACTTCATCATCAGCAGGAATTTCGGTATAGTTTTCATCGCATGATATAAATAACAGGATTAAGAGTATTGGTATAACTCCAAAGAGGACACGAATAATTTTCATTTGTATAAATTAAAATTTAGGCAAATCTAAAACTTATATTTCGCAAAACAAATTTTTTAATTACATTTGCTTTAATAATTTAATTTCAACCATGGGAAAATCTTTAGAAGAAGTTCACGAATCAGTAGCGGCTCACAACAAAACATCAGTATTCAGAAAAATATTAGCTTTTTCCGGGCCTGCTTATTTGATCAGCGTGGGCTATATGGATCCGGGAAATTGGGCAACCGATATTGCAGGCGGCAGTCAGTTTGGCTACGCTTTGATTTGGGTTTTATTGATGAGTAATATTATGGCTTTGTTGCTACAAAGTTTAAGTGCCCGACTTGGAATTGTTACCCAACGTGATTTGGCGCAAGCCTCACGCGAAACGTATCCTAAATTCATCAATTATATTCTTTATTTCCTTGCCGAAATTGCTATTGCTGCCTGTGATTTGGCCGAAGTTTTAGGAATGGCAATCGGGATTAATCTATTGTTTGATATTCCATTAATCGAAGGGGTGCTGATTACGGTTTTAGACACTTTTTTATTATTGTTTCTAATCAACAAAGGCATCCGAAAAATGGAGGCTTTCATCATTGTATTGGTTGGAATCATTGGGTTTTCATTCATTTTTGAAATGATATTCGCCCAGCCTGAATTGGATAAGGTGATTTATGGTTTGATTCCTTCACTGCCCGGAGAGGCCGCTTTATATATCGCCATCGGAATTATAGGGGCAACGGTAATGCCTCACAATTTATATTTGCACTCTGCCTTGGTGCAAACCAGAAAATTAGACAGAAGCAAGGCGGGGATTAAGGAAGCGTTGAAATATAATTTCATTGATTCTACCATTGCTTTGAACTTAGCCTTTTTAGTAAATGCGGCCATTTTAATATTGGCGGCAGCCACATTTTATAAAAGCGGTATGTTTAATGTATCGGAGATTCAAGATGCGCATAAATTTCTGGAGCCGCTTTTGGGGAGCAAATGGGCACCAATATTATTTGCGGTGGCTTTGATTGCCGCAGGGCAAAGTTCCACCATTACCGGGACACTGGCCGGGCAAATTGTTATGGAAGGCTATCTGAATTTACGCATCCAGCCCTGGATTCGAAGAATCATCACCCGACTTATAGCTATCGTTCCGGCAGTCATTGTGATTTCAATTTTTGGCGAAGGCGTTACGGGTAAATTACTGATATTGAGTCAGGTGATTTTGAGTTTGCAATTGGGTTTTGCCATTATTCCGTTGATTCATTTTGTGAGCGATAAATCAAAAATGAAAGGTTTTCACATCGGCAGACCCACACGGATTTTTGCATGGCTTATCGCATTAATTATTGTTTCGCTTAACTCCAAATTGGTTTTTGACGAAATAAACGGATGGCTCGAAACCTCTGAAAATCCAATACTATTATGGTTAACGGTTGTTCCGTTAGCCATAGGTTTCCTGATTTTGTTGCTTTATATTGTATTTAATCCTTTTGTTACAAAATCGAAAATAGATATTTATAACCATTCGCCACATAATTTAAAACTGCAATTTTCTAAATCAGGATGTTATGACAAAAAGAATATTGCCGTTACTGTAGATTTTTCCAGCGCAGATGAAATCGCTTTAAATAGTGCTTTTGAATTAGGCGGAACAGATGCAAAATATACCTTAATTCACGTGGAAGAAACGGTTGGAGCCATGATTTATGGTGAAAATGTTGATGATCACGAAACTTTAATAGACGAAAAATTATTAGAAGAATACCGAGAAATGCTAACGGAGAAAGGATATAAAATTACCACAAAATTAGGTTTTGGAAAACCCAATAAAGTCATCCCTCAAATGATTAATGAAGGGAAATTTGATGTTTTAGTAATGGGAACGCATGGGCATACGGATTTCAAAGATTTAATCTTTGGAACTACCGTTGATAAAGTGCGACGCAAAATATCGATTCCGTTATTTATTGTGAAAAATTGAATATTGTATTAAGTATATTGCATCAAGTATTAAGATATTTGTAATATGATATAAATTTGTGAAAGTTTATGGTGTGATGCTGAATTTATCAAAGTACATGTCATAAATCTGCAATCTAAAATCTGCAATCTAAAATCTAAAATCCCAATGACATTTTCAGAAGAGAACTATCTTAAAGCTATTTATCATTTAACAATTTTGTCTGATTCCGAAGTCAGCACGAACGCCATTGCCGAAATGATGGAGACCAAAGCGTCCTCCGTAACCGATATGCTGAAAAAATTAGCCGAAAAAGATCTGGTGAATTATAAAAAATACCAGGGCGTTTCATTGACCGAAAACGGAAAGTTAGCTGCTAAAATGATTGTGCGAAAACACCGTTTATGGGAAGTTTTTTTAGTGGAGAAATTAGACTTTTCCTGGGATGAGGTACACGATGTTGCGGAACAATTGGAGCATATTAAATCCGAAAAACTCATTAATAAACTGGATGATTTTCTAGGCAATCCAACCGAAGATCCGCATGGTGATCCCATTCCGGATGCAAATGGGCGAATCGTTAAAGTTGAAAAGCAATTGCTTTCGGAATTACACGAAAATCAAGCAGGAATATGTGTTGGCGTACAAGACACTTCATCAGAATTTCTAAAATATTTAGACAAACAAGGGATTGCACTGGGTTCTAAAATTGAAGTAATTAGTAAGGAAAGTTTCGATTTGTCCTTAAAAATAAAAGTTGACAGTAAGGATTTGACGATTTCAAATAAAATCGCAAGCAATCTCTTTGTGAAGTTAACGTAATAATTTTGGCCTTATCTTTGAATCAATTATTTACATAAAGATTGGGTATGTAAAGTAAGCCTGGTTCCAACAGTAATTATAGTTGTATTTTTACTGCAACAAAATGCAATAATTACGGCATTTCTTAAATGGACTTAAATTCCTTATATGGTGAAAAATATAAACCATATAAGGAATTTAAGTCCATTTAAGTTTAAAAAAAGAGTACAGTAAATTCTATGTTTAATTGGATAGTATCGTTCTGTTTTTTATCCCTTTTTAAAACCAATTAATTTTCGATATTTCTGTTCGCTTTCCTCTAAAGCCACCTCAAGTTCTTTGTAATAGGTAATGTCTTTTATATTTGCAACTGCGGCTATAATATAGTTGTTTTCATCTATTATTGGTCTACCGCTAATGATAACCCGTTTTTTGGCTTTAGTTTCTGAATCTTCAATTATTATTTCAACGTCATCGGTTGATTCTCCTTTTAATGCTTTTTCCAACGGAAGGTTCTGGGCAGGAAAAATGGTTTGTTCGTCAGGATAATATAAATCATATTTAGTTGACCAATCAAGAGTAGTGGGGTGTTCGGTATCTTGCTTTATTCCTATAATTTCTTCCGCCATGTGATTGGATAAAACAATTCTTTTCTGGCTATCGGTAACAATAATTCCCTCTCCAATATTTTCCAGAATTAATTTCAATTTTAATTCATTAAGATGCACTAATTTGTCTGCTTCTTTTTTTTCATTTTCCATTTTTTTTCTTAATGATATATCTTTGATAAAAGCAATGAAGATATACTTACCTAAAATAGTAGCTGGAGACACTGTCAGCTCAATATCAAATTCTTCATTTTTTTTATTAAGGGCCGTGATTTCTATTGTTTTATTAATAATAGGTCCTTCACCTGTTATAAGGAAATTTTTGAAACCTTTAGTATGATTCTCTCTATACTGTTCAGGAATAATTAAATCACGCATAGGTTTTCCTATAGCCTCCACTAATGACCATCCGAATGTTTTTTCGGCTTGTGGATTCCATCTAATAATGATTCCCTCATCATTTATCACAATTAAGGCATCTGGTGCCTCATTAAATATGGTTTGCAATTGGCCTTCGCTTTCTTTTAATTTTTGTTCGGCCGCTTTCCGTTCAGTTATATCTCTCATAATAGATTTATGTCCGGTTATCCTATTCCCTTCTCTTAATTGCATTACCGTTTGTTCAACCCATTTTTCTTCTCTGGCTTTGGTAATGATGGGAAATGAAAATAATGTTTCATCTATTTTATTTTTAAATTGATTTAAATAGAACTCGGCCACACGGTCTCTCCACTCTGGAGCAACGATTTCTGAAAAATGTTTTCCTATAATTTCATTTTGTATGTAACCCGTTAGTTTTTTACATGCAGGATTGATGTAGGTAAAATAACCTTTGTAATCCGAAGTATGGACTACATCGCTGATGTTTTCCACTATTTCACGATATTTTTCTTCGCTTTTGCGAAGTGTTTCTATGGCTTCTGCCAATTGGGCTGTACGTTCTGTTACTTTTCGTTCCAGTTCTTCATTTAGTTTTTTAATCTCGTTTTCTGAATTTTTTCGTTCCGTGATGTCATGAATAACTAGAACCCCACCAGTTATTCCACCAGCTAAATTTTTTAAAGGTCTGGCAGTTACAATTACAGAAAGACCTTCGGGTTTTTTGTAATTTTGGATAAATATTTCCATATTGTCCACTTCTTCACCATTTAATGCTTTTACTAAAGGAAGTTCATTAGTATTAAAAATTGCTCTGGTATCGGGCATAAAGAAGCCATAGGTTTCAGCCCATCTGTCTATAGGAATATCCATAGGTCCAATTCCAATTATTCTTTCGCCGGCAGCATTCCAGAGTATGAATTTTCTATTCTCATCAGCAACGATCAGTCCATCACCCATATTTTGTATAACCGATTGTAAAAGTGTATTTTGTTTGTTCAATTGTTCTTTGGATTGTGCCACTTCATTGTCTCTTTTTTCAATATTTTCCAGCATATCATTAAGCCCTAAGGAAAGGATGCTGATTTCATCTTTTCCTTCAATAACCATACGGGTTTTATAATCACCTGTATCCTTTATCTGTTGTATTACTGTCACCAAGTTCAGCAAGGGTTTTGAGATGTATTTTTTAATAATCATGGCAATTAAAAAAGCGAGTCCGATTCCGACAATTAATAATACTATTCCCAGACGCAAAACAGCCATTTTTATTTTATTCAATTCCGATAGTTCAAATCGGATACAAACTAATCCTATCGTTTTATTATCTTTTATGATTTTGTTGTAAACAAAAAGATTTTCATTGGTAAACAGGAAACTTTTTTGATCCATCGCAGGTACAGAAAAGCGATATTTAGGATTGGAGCCCGGTTTTGTATAGGATGCAAAAACAGTTCCTTTTTTGTCCAGAATAGTTGCATTTAAAATGTCATTTTGTACTGTTAATTCTGATAGAATTTTTTTTGCTGCAACATTGTCCAAAAACTCAAGAGCAGAAACACTATTAAAACCGACTACTTGCGCAATGGCAATTGAACTGACCACTTTCCGGTCTTTGAATCCTTTAATGTCTATTAGTACAAAAGCTGTAATACAAAGCCCTAATACAAATGCAGAGGTAAAAACCTGCATTAGCACCAGCTTGTTTTTAATGGAGATGTTACGTAGATTCATCATTTGTTTGTTGTTTTTCAATATTAAAAATAGTACTTCGCATACTAAAAACACTGTCGCTGCACTTTCTCTCAAGTCTTCTTCTCTTCACTCGAATTCATACACAAATGGAACGATGAAAATTTGTAATTTGATACAACTATTGCACAATAATTGCATGTTGCAGCAAGAATGAACTGATTCCAATTCCGGATTTATTTATTGCTTTTAGATTTACTTCAAATTTTAATTTATTTTCAACCATAACAAAATTCATATGCGATCCTTTCTTTCCGTAGCCATTTTGTTCTGTTACAATCAATACGGGCTTGCCGGAAAATTTTGAAAGAATTGTTTCAATTGGAATGGTACAATCGTAAGGGACAAACAGGATATTACAAAAACCTGTCTCGTTCAAATTTTTATACTCCTTTATTTCCATTTTTTTGTTTTTAGTCATATTCAGCAATGAGGAAGTAATTGGGCTTTCTTCCAGAATAGCGATCTTAAAAGTTTTGTTTTTAGAGTAATCTTTCCAATAAACATAATCTACAAAACGAATAAGAAAAGCAGCTTTTAATTCATACTCTTCCATCTTGATTTTCTTCTGAGCTGCTATTGGATTTCCTCCCATCAGTATGATGATCCCTGCCAAAAATAATATGTGATTTTTAATTGCCATTATCTTTTATTTTTAATGAAGTTTTGCCGTGATTTGAAATAATTAATGCTGTTTTATTTTTAAAAATTCTGATTTTAGAATTTATAATTTAATGACAAACTGAACAAGGTTCCTAATTGACTAAAGTGGAATCCTTGGTAGGTCGTTTGATAATAACGGCCATTGAATGTAATCAAGTTAAATTCTGATTTTACTTGAGCAGGATTATTCAAAATGGCAGCTCCAACTGCGTTTTCGGCTTTAAATTTCCATTCAGGCAATACATTTAATAAATTATTCACATTAAGTGCCAGTATTAATTTATCAGTTGCAGCGAAATCTATTCCTAAATCAGTAACTATTTTTGGCGTAAACTCAGTTCTTAAATTTGAATCTAAACCTTGCTGTTTGAAAGTAGCTTTTCCAAAATAAGTGTTGTTAATAGTTAAGTCAAATTTTCTAATTCTGTAATTTGCTCCCAAAATCCATTTTGTTTCGGGTCTTGATGTAAACATTAAAGCGTCTAATGTTGTTCCAAAATTATCACTTGCAACCGGTGAAATTCTTTTATTTTCAAAAGTTACGTTTCCTGACAAATTGAATCCTAATTCTCCGGTTCCTAATTCTATAGTCCTGTAATTAATGACTACATCTAGGCCTGAGGTTCTCGAATCGAATGAATTTTCAAACCAGGCAACGCTGCCAAATTGTGTGGCTACTTTATCTCCCAAGATAATTCTGTCTTTTACTTTAATGTTATAATAGTCTATAGTGAAGTTAAAGTTTTTTAGAGGTTTCACACCTATTCCCACAGTTATGTTGGTTGATTTTTCAGCGTCTAATCGAGGGATGCCTAATTGGCGTGCCTGTAGTGAAACATTGTTTATAATACCATTAACTTGGATTCCCTGTCCTGGAGAAAATGAATATTGTGATTTTTGGGTGTAAATTTGGTGTAATGTCGGCGCTCTAAATCCAGTGGAAACAGACCCCCTTAAGGTAATTTTATCGTCAGAAAATTTATATCTAGAACTTAATTTCCAAACCGTTGCCCCACCAAAATCACTATAATCCTCATAACGAACCGTACCGTTTACTAAGAAATCTTTAGTAAAATCATAAGCTAAATCAAAGTATCCGCCTAAATTATAACGATTCCATTTTCCTGAATTCTCGGGTCTATTACCGGCAAATGAATCGGCACCAAATCCATCCCAAGATGCTTTGTCTCCTTCAATCACTTCAAAAGTTTCTGTTCTAATTTCAGAACCAAAACCGACACTTATTTTATCAGATAATACTTTAGAAATATCTAAGTTACCCACAATATGGTTAAACGCTTCTCCCCCTGGTTTAAAAAATATTGGACTGTTCTCTTGATAGACATTAACCCCATTAGAATCTTTTATGTCTGATCTGTTATGTGAGTTTTCTACCGTATAGGTTTGCGTATTACCACCTACAGTTATGCTGGCATCAGTATTCCATCCATTCCTTATAAATTTATAACCCAAGGAAGCATTGTAATCGTTCAAATCTCCTATAAATGTCGGGTGATACCCTTTGTAAGACGCAACTGTTCCGTCTCCAAAGAAGTCTAATAAGTAGGGAAGATCGTTTAAAGTAATGCCTCCTCCATAGCCCCAGTATGGTGTTCTATAATTGGCGAAAGAATTTACTTTTTTATAGACATAAGCGGCATTATAATACAATTGCGTATCAGCTGATAAATCAGACCCACCGTTTATCAAAAATTTTGCAGCAGCAGTTTCTGGAGATCCATTGATGGTTTGGGCATCTGGATATTTTGCAAGAAAAGATTTAACATCTGCTAAGGTGTTAACACCAGAGATAGTCCCCCCGAAGTCAGCAAAATCTCCATCTAAATCAACTTTTCCGGGTCTATCGGCCAAGTTCACTTTTGAAAAATCTAAAGTATAATTTACAAATCCTTTTTCTCCCACAGTTGAACCATTGTTCAAACTCACACCTAGCATTTCGCCATCACCTTCAGCCGTAATGCCTGTTTTTACAGTTATGGAGCCATTATCTGTTCTCTTTTTTAAAATAATATTTATTACCCCAGCTATCGCATCAGAACCGTACTGGGGCGATGCGCCATCCCGCAGAATCTCTACTCTTTCGATAGCGTCAATTGGTATTGCAGAAATATCAGCACCTGTTTCTCCTTGGCCTGGAGACGTTTGAACATAAAGTAAGGAACTTAAGTTTTTCCGTTTTCCGTTGATAAGTATTAAGGTTCTACTGGGCCCCATATTTCTAATTTCGTATGGGTCAAGTAATGAAGTCGCATCATTTACAGGAGTTTGAGCCGTGTTAAAGGATGGAATTCTGTACTGTAATGCTTTGTCAAAAGTTGATTGTCCGGTTGAAGTCAGGTCTTCAGCTGATAATATATCGATAGGAAGTGTAGTCGTGGTATTGCTTCTGGGCGTAGCTCTTGTTCCGGTAACCACAACTTCGCTGAGACTTTGTCCACCTTCTTCGGATAAAACAACATTTAGAATGGGATCAGTTGTGTCGTATTCTTGCTTAGGAAAATTAAAATAACTAAAGACTAAAGTTGCTCCCTCTTTAACATTAATCTGGTATGCCCCATTGATATCTGTAGAAACACTGTTATTTGTTCCTTTTTCGGTGATGTTAACACCTGACAAAGCAACTCCGGCGTTATCTATTACAAAACCAGAAATTTCTTTTTGAGCAAATAGAAACGTGACGTTTAGCATAAATAATAATAAAGCAAGCTTTTTCATAATTAGTTGATATCGGTTTTTTTGATTTGAAATCAATTGCAACATCATAATTGTAAAAAAATGTCCATTTAACGGCTTAACACATTAGTGAAAAAGTAGCCAATGAAAAGAATAATTATGAAATGAAAAGGATAGTTTCTTTTTTTTCATAACGGTATTTGTATTGAGGTTTCTTGTAGTTTTCTCCTTTAAATTATTAAAAGATGCCAATCCAATTACAACGATTAGATCTCTATGACAAAATCTGAAATATTTTAATTAGGATTGAAAGTTTTATAACTCATTAATCACATATTTTACTAAAAATTATGACTGTTTAATCGTATACCGATTACCAATTCATAATAGTTCTATAATTCCGATTGCTTGTGTAGGAGTAAAGCTAAAAGTCTTGAAATTATATCGAGAAGGCACTTTAGATTCAAGTTCAAATCGGAAGCCATTCTTTTGAAATAGAAAAAATGAAAACAACTGACTTTAAGTCTAATACTACACTTTTATGCTATGTAAATTTAGTTAATTTAAATTAATTAACTTAAATTAAAGGATTGTTTTTTTAAGGGAAGTTTAACCCGAATGAATTTAAACAAAAATTTTAATGACAGCCACAATCATCATCATCACCGCAATTTTTATCTGATTTCTTCTTTTTTAAAAAGAATTTTCGGATTAAAAAGGCAAGGGCAATCGCAAGTGCAACAAAAGCTAAAATTTCTTGAATATCCATAATCACTTATTTCAGTATTTGATAGGCAATCAAAGCAACGACATAGGCAAACCCAGACATGAATATCAATTGTCCAGCCGGCCATTTCCAAGAATTGGTTTCTTTTTTTGTAACGGCAAGTGTGCTGGCACATTGCATGGCAAAAGCATAAAACAGCAATAAAGATATGCCTGAGGCAAAATTGAATATTTTTTCTCCCGTTACAGGATTGATTTCAGCAGCCATTTTATTTTTGATGGTAACTTCATTATCACTCCCGCCTACACTATAAATGGTAGCCAATGTTCCCACAAAAACTTCTCTCGCTGCAAACGAACTGATAATAGCTATGCCTATCTTCCAGTCGTAACCCAAAGGCGAAATTGCGGGTTCAATGGTTTTTCCCATTAACCCGATATATGAATTTTCCAGTTTCTGTGATGCTACCGCATTTTCAAATTCTGCTTCTGATAATGGATTTTCCTTTGTATTTTCAGTAACTATCTTTTCTGCATTATTGAATTTTTCTCCTGGTCCGTAAGAGGCCAAAAACCATAAAACAATAGAAATGGCTAATATGATTTTTCCTGCGCCAAAAATAAAGGCTTTGGTTTTCTCAATTACATTGATTCCCACGTTCTTGAAAAGAGGTAATTTATAATTGGGCATTTCAACAACAAAGTACGTTTTTCCTTTAATTTTTAAGATTTTATTTAAAATGTAAGCCGAAAAAATAGCCATTCCAAAACCCAAAAGATACAACAACATCAATGTCATTCCTTGCATATTCAGGAAACCAAAAACGCGATTATCTGGGATTACCAGTGCGATAATAATCGCATAAACAGGCAATCTGGCGGAGCAGGTTGTAAATGGGGTTACCAAAATGGTGATGAGTCTTTCCTTCCAGTTTTCAATATTTCGGGTGGCCATAATCGCCGGAATGGCACAGGCTGTTCCTGAAATTAGCGGCACAACACTTTTACCGGATAAACCAAATTTTCTCATGATTTTGTCCATTAGGAAAACCACTCGGCTCATGTAACCACTTTCTTCGAGAATGGAGATAAACATAAACAAGAATGCGATCTGTGGGATAAATATCAAAATTCCTCCAATTCCCGGGATAATTCCCTGCGAAATTAAATTGGTTAGAACTCCAGCGGGTAAATTGTCAGCAGTTAGAGAACTCAACGAAGCAAAAGTGCTATCGATGAAATCCATCGGAATTTTAGACCATTCGAAAATAGATTGAAAAATTACAAATAAGATCAAAAAGAAAATAAAGTAACCCCAAACCTTATGTGTGAGCACGCGGTCCAGTTTGCTACGGAAATCTTTAGCGACAGTTTCGTCAATTTTTAATCCAACTTTCAGCACATCATTAATAAACTGATACCGTTTTATGGTTTCTTTTTGTTGCAAACGCTTTAAATCCGAATGCGATTTGGTAAACGAACTTCGGATTTCTTTACGATCTAAATTCAGGAAATTTACATCCTGCGTAATCACTAACCACAATTTATACAATAATTGGTTGGGAAATGTTTTGCGCAACGTATTGAAATATTCAGGGTCAATACTCGATGCATTCAAACAAGGTTCACTGGAAATAGATTTGTAATTAACAATCAATTTTTTTAATGCATCAATTCCAAAGCCTTTTCGGGAACTAATCAGTGCAATTTTTGTTTTTAAATGTTCTTCAAGATAAGGAATGTCTAGTGTTATTCCTTTATACGCCATTCTATCAGCCATGTTTATGATCAGAATAGTCGGGATTTCTAAATCTTTTATTTGTGTAAAAAGAAGTAAATTTCGTTTTAGATTTTCAACATCAGTGACTACAAGTGCCACGTCCGGATATAATTTATCGTTTTTGTTCAGCAATAATTCAATAACTACATTTTCGTCAATCGAACTGGCATTCAGGCTGTAGGTTCCGGGCAAATCCAGAATATTAGCTTTGACATTATTGGGTAATTTGCAAAAACCAATCTTTTTTTCAACCGTAATTCCGGGATAATTCCCCACTTGTTGGTTCAAGCCAGTCAGTTGATTAAAAACCGATGTTTTGCCCACATTTGGATTTCCTATCAAAGCGACATTAATGTTCTGATTGCTTACCATAAATTGGTTTTGATTATGTCAACTTCAATTTCTTTTGCTGTTTCCACACGGATGGCCACATGTGAACCATTAATATTCAAATATAGAGGATCTCCAAAAGGAGCAATTTGAAGTAATTCTACCAAGTTACCAGGCAAGCAACCCATTTCCAATAATTTTAATGGAACGGTATCGATGTCAAAGTCTTTTATAATGGCTTTCTCGCCTTTTTTGAGAGAATTTAGCGTTGTTTGCAAACCTTATTTAGATTGAATTAAGATTGCAAAAATACACATTATAATACAAACAAAAATGATAATTATCACATTTGTAACAGAATTAAAATAAATGGCAGCAGCCTAAAGAATGGGTGCTAAGTTTGAAATAAAAAAGGGAAAGTAAAGAAAAGAATAGCTGTAAAAAGGATGTGTTATTCGTTGCTCAAAAAATTAATATCTTCGATCAAGCGTTTTATGTCTTCTTTATTTGTTCCGTCATAAAAACCACGAACCCTTTTTTGGGTATCCACCAGAACAAAGTTTTCGGTATGAACCATATCGTATAGTTCGCTTGGTTTTCCCATTTTTACTGCCAAATAGGACTTTCTGGCCATAGTATAGATCTCTTTTTTGTCTCCAGTTACTAAATTCCATTTACTATCGATAACTCCATTTTTTACGGCATAAGCTTTCAAAACAGGAACGCTATCAGTTTCCGGGAAAACGGTATGGGAAAGCAGCATCACCTTTGGATTATTTATAAAAGCTTTTTGAACTTCCGCTAAATTAGTTGTCATTTTTGGACAAATAGAACCGCAGGTGGTAAAGAAAAAATCAGCAACATATACTTTTCCTTCATAATCTTTTTGAGTGATGGTTTTTCCGTTTTGGTTTACAAAAGAAAAATCAGCAATGGTATGGTATTTACTGATGTATTGTACAGTACTGTCTACTAATTCCGGGTTTACATCTGATGGATTAAAAATCGGAAGTGATTTACTGGGTTTAAGAGCCACATAAAACAAGTAAATCGTTATGATGGAGAAGGCTAATAAAACACCAAAGAACTTTCGGTATTTGTAAAAAATAGATTTCATAAGAGTAATTTGGGGCAAAATTACGAAAAGGTAATTTTAAAAAAGAATCTCTTTTAATTTTATCAAATTTGAATAGTAAAAAAATTAAAAACAGCTGTATTTTTAAGACAAATACTATTGAATTTTTTTTCGTTTTTTCAAAATTGACTTTAACATACAAAATTTGCTGACTTCCAAACTGATGTTAGCGGTTGCCTCATTCCTTTATCATTGTTAAAATTTAAAAATCAAATTGCAAAATAGTTGTCTTCCATGCAACAAAAATTGTTTTGGACCACCTATTCTTATATTGGGTTGATAAAATTGGGAATCAAACACATTCGTAACTAGTAATTGTGTAGTAATTTCGGCATCGTACACTTTTATTTTTACATAAGAAAATGTCAAATCAATCTTAGCATAAGATGGGATGGTAATTATTTGTGTAATGTCCTTATTGCCATGTTTTGCTTGAATTTCAGAATAATAATTAATCCTTGAATTGATTGTAAAGGTATCAGTTGCATTAAAAGTCAAACCTCCGGTTATTCTATGGGGATAAACACCAAGATTCACGGTACTAACACCAGCGTAATCATCAGGATCTTTATGAACATAAGAATATCCAATTTCAGTTTTAATTTTTCCTATTTTATAAAACAATTGGCTCTCAATACCAAAGACATTTATTACATTATCTGAATTTATGAACCCCCCCGTTTCGGTAGGTTCAATAAAATTTGTTGCTATATTTTTGTAGGCAACAATATTTGCTATTAGATTACTTGTAAACGATTGATTAATTCCAACCTCAAAAGTATTCATACGTGCCGGATCAAGTTCATTAACCACGTTTTTTACCGATGAGGCACCAAGTTCAAAAATATTAGGTTCACGGAAAGCCTGTCCAAAAAGAAATTTTATTGAAGTTTTCTGAAATGGGGTGTAAACCAAACCACTGCGAAAGGTAAAAATGGATTTATAAATATTGTGGTGATCAAATCGTCCACCCAGCGTGAGATATAATTTATCAAAAAGTGTTTTTTGCAATTGTAAAAACAGTGAATTTTTATACTGACGAAAAAATGGTTTGCGCATTCTATTTTCGATAGAGCGTGTTTCATCAAAACTAGGATTTAATCTATCTGTAGAACGAGCTAAACCTAATAAATCAAACAGATCAAAAGTATAACCACCGATAATAGATAAAGTTTGACTTGGAACATAATTTAATTGTATATTTCCTTTATATCGTTTTGAACCTGAACTCGATTGCTGTGAATATACATCCATAAAATTGTCTTTAATTTCTTGTTGAGTAAGGGGCATGTCCGGATTATGCCCATTTTTCACAAGAGTGTCATAGATAGCGTTGTCAAAAGTGTAGTTTACCCCCCAGAATCTTTCTTTATAAAATTGAAGCTCTGCATTAATTTTAAGTTTGGCAGTAATTTCTTTTTCTATACCGGCATAATACAAGGCTAATTGACGGTAATCACTTTGATTAGTGTAATCTAACGAAATATTTTCAAGTCCTTTACTGCCTTTAAGCTCATAACCCTCTATTCCCACATAAAGACCTTTGTAAGAAATTTTTGCAGCATATGGAAGCGACCAGCTAGTCTGTTTAAATTCTTGGTTTACGGGAAATGCGTTAGAAGGAACTCCTTGTCTGAAATTTAGGGTGTCTTTTATAAAATCTTTATAATCCCAAAGAGTACTACGGAAATATCGAAAACTACCACTAATACGAAAATCATTTAGATTTCTTCCAAAAACAATGCTTTGAGATTGAGTTCCTTGTGTTCCAATTTCAGTATGATACTCTATTTTATTAAAATCAGAGGAGTCATTTTTTGTGATGATATTAATAACACCAACCAAAGCATTTGCACCATAAAGAGCAGAAGCCGGACCTTGCAGAATTTCAACCTGTTTTATGTTATGCGTTGCAAATTGTGTTGAAATAAATGTTTCGGAAGCAAATAAATTTTGCATTTCTCGTCCGTTTACCAACAGTATCGTTTGCGAAAAATTACTTAAAAAACCACGTTGTCCGCCAAAAGTAAAATGGTCGGTTCTTATAGCTACCACACCTGGAACGTTTTCCAATAAACTGGTTAAATCAGTGTAACCGTTTTCAATAATATCTTTTTCAGTGACAACATAAATTGTTGCCGGTGCAATTTTCTGATTTTCTGATTTTTTAGAAGCAGTTATAACTTCAACATTCATTAGTTCTTCCAGACTGAGTTCAATCAAATCAATATCAGCAATCAATGTTATGTTTAAATTTACCGTTTCACTGGTGATTTCAACCACTTGCACTTTGAAATTTTCTTTTATAAATTCAAGAGTTCCTGTAGCTGCCGGTACTTCAAGTGAATACTTTCCTGCCGCATCTGTAAAAGTTTTTTGGTCTGTATTTTTCACGCTAACTTTTACATTTTCAATAGGTTTGTTTGTTTTGTCGGCTATTACTCCAGTTACTATTCGTTGTGCAAATGCTATATTTACTGTGAGAATCAATATAATAAATAAAAACTTTTTCATAATTTCTTTTTTCAGTTGATAATTGATAATTTGTTGGTAAAAAAATGGTCATCTTGCATTTATAACTTGATTCCGCCTTTTATCAAATTTCAAGATCAAAAAAATTAAAAACAGCTGTGTTTTTAAGAGAAATACTATTGAATTCTTTTTCGTTTTTTAATAATTGTCTTTAACATACAAAATTTGCTGACTTCCAAACTGATGTTAGCGGTTGCTTCATTCATTTATCACTGTTAAAATTTAAAAATCAAATTACAAAACAGTTGTCTTCCAGGTTGTAAAAATTGTTTTGGGCCACCTATTCTTATATCGGGTTGATAAAATTTTGAATCAAACACATTCGTAACTAGTAATTGTGTAGTAATTTCTGCATCATACACTTTTATTTTTACATAAGAAAATGTCAAATTAATCTTAGCATAAGATGGAATGGTAATTATTTGTGTAATGTCCTTATTGCCATGTTTTGCTTTAATTTCAGAATAATAATTGATTCTTGAATTTATTGTAAACGTATCAGTTGCATTAAAAGTTAAACCTCCGGTTATTCTATGTGTATAAACACCAAGATTTACAGTGCTAACTCCGGCGTAATCGTCAGCATCTTTTTGAACATAAGAATAACCAATTTCAGTTCTAATTTTTCCTATTTTATAAAACAATTGACTTTCAATACCAAAGATATTTATTACTTTATCTGAATTTTTAAAAATTACCGTCTCAGTAGGTTCAATAAAATTTGTTGCTATATTTTTGTAGGCAACAATATTCGCTATTAAATTACTTGTAAACGATTGATTAATTCCAACCTCAAAAGTATTCATACGTACTGGATTAAGTTCAATAGCCACTTTTTTTACCGTTAAGGCACCAAGTTCAAAAATAGTAGGTTCACGGAAAGCTTGCCCAAAAAGAAATCGTATTGAAGTTTTTTGAAATGGTGTATAAACCAAACCACTGCGAAAGGTAAAAATGGATTTATAAATATTGTGATGATCAAATCGTCCACCCAGGGTGAGATATAATTTATCAAATAGTGTTTTTTGTAATTGTAAAAACAGTGAATTTTTATACTGACGGAAAAATGGTTTACGCATACTATTTTCAATAGAGCGTGTTTCGTCAAAATCAGGATTTAATCTATCTGTAGAAAGAGCTATACCTAATAAATCAAACATATCAAAAGTATAACCACCAATAATAGATAAGGTTTGACTTGGAACATAATTTAATTGTATATTTCCTTTATATCGTTTTGAACCTGAACTCGATTGCTGTGAATATACATCCATGAAATTTTCTTGAATTTCTTTATCTGTAAGTGGTAAGTCCGGATTATGTCCGTTTTTTATAAGAGTATCATAAATAGCGTTGTTAAAAGAGTAGTTTACCCCCCAGAATCTTTCTTTATAAAATTGAAGTTCTACATTAATTTTAAGTTTATCCGTAATTTCTTTTTCTGTACCGGCATAATACAACGCTAATTGACGATAATCGTATTGACTTTTATAATCTAACGAAATATGTTCAAGTCCTCTACTGCCTTTAAGCTCATATCCCTCTATTCCCGCATAAAACCCTTTGTAAGAAATTTTTGCAGCATATGGGAGTGACCAGCTATTCTGTTTAAATTGTTGGTTTACGGGAAACGCTTTAGTTGGAAATCCTTGCCTGAAATTTATGGTATCTTTTATAAAATCTTTATAATCCCAAAGAGTACTACGAAAATATCGAAAACTGCCGCTAATACGAAAATCATTTAAATTTTTTCCAAAAACGATGCTTTGAGCTTGAGTTTGTTGTGTTCCAATTCCAGCATGATACTCTGTTCCATTAAAATCAGGGGAATCATTTTTTGTGATGATATTAATAACACCAACCAAAGCATTTGCACCATAAAGGGCAGAAGCCGGACCTTGCAGAATTTCAACCTGTTTTATGTTATGCGTTGCAAATTGTGTTGCAATAAATGTTTCGGAAGCAATTAAATTTTGCATTTCTCTTCCGTTGACCAACAGTAGCGTTTGCGAAAAATTACTTAAAAAACCACGTTGTCCGCCAAAAGCAAAAATGTCGGTTCTTATAGCGACCACACCCGGAACGTTTTCCAATAAACTGGTTAAATCAGTGTAACCGTTTTCAATAATATCTTTTTCAGTGACAACATAAATTGTTGCCGGTGCAATTTTCTGATTTTCTGATTTTTTCGAAGCAGTTATAACTTCAATATTCATTAGTTCATCCAAACTGAGTTCAAACAAGTCAGTATCAGCAATCAATGTCATGTTTAAATCTACCACATTATCGGTAATTTCAACCACCTGGACTTTAAAATTTTCTTTTGCAAATTCAAGTGTTCCATAAGCTGCTGGCACTTCAATTGAATACTCACCAGTCGCATCTGTAAAAGTTTTTAGGTCTGTATTTTTTACGCTAACTTTTACACTTTCAATAGGTCTGTTTGTTTTGTCGGTTATTACCCCAGTTACTATTCGTTGTGCAAATGCTATATTTACTGTGAGAACCAATATAATAAGTAAAGACTTTTTCATAATTTCTTTTTTCAGTTATGACTAAGTAATCTCAATTAACGCTATAAAATATTTTCTTCTGTTACCTTTTAAATAACCACTAACTTTGGCACGTTTTGGACGATGGATTTGTTCAATCTCCATTTTTTTGAATCCAACTGGTCTTGAAAAATAGTTTTATCGTATTTACAATTTGGTTTTGATAGAATGCCGATAAATTGTTTTTAAGGATGAAGTTAGTATTCTAAAGTATCACATCCTCGGTGATTTCGGCAACTGTCTTTTCATTGAAGAAAACCAAAAACGACTTTAATGCATTAGTATAAGTTTTTATCGTGCTGTAACTATAGCATTTGGATAGTAACCAGTGTTTAAATTTTTCTATTTGTGTCCTTACTTTCTATAGATGGAAGTTTAGGACTTTTCTTCTATATCTTGAAAATAATTTTATTATCGGATATATCGGGCAAGTGCTAAGCACCTAAAGTCAGGCTCCATCTTGCGCCTTATTGTCGTCTCATACTTGGAATCAAATCCGCTTTTTTTTAAATAAACGGCAATCCGACTTTCACTTCAGTGTTTTATAGGTTTCGCTGTTGGTACTTTTTTTGGTTTTGGCGTATTAAAGTTAGTGAATTTTTTGTTTAGGATCGTTGCTTTTCTGATAAAAATGGATAAAAAAGAAGCCAAAAAAAGACTTCCCAATTAAAATCGTAATTTAATAGTTGCAAAATTTAAAATACGATTGATGAAAATAATTATTTTTCCCGTTTGTTTTTTGGGATAATAAGTCGATTTTGCGTCAACTTATTTCAGGACGGGACATTTTAGAAAATCCAAAAAGATTGGATTATTGATAAAGCTGAATGACACCTTGTTTTGGGGAAAAATAAAACGCAAATAGCTAATTAAAAAATAGATATAAATTTAGAATCATCGAATTTTATTTTATCGGTCAATAATGACAAATAATATATTTTATTTACGGCCTTTTCTCAAGGAATAATTCACCATATACAATCCGCTTAATGTAACTGTGCCACCTATTGCAATGGCAGTTGTAAGCGATTCACCAAAAATTACAGAACCTAAAATTACTGCAATAATTGGATTGATGTATGCGTAGATACTACTTATTTCTGCAGGTAGGTTTTGAAGCGCATAGATAAAGGCAATGAAAGTAAGCACAGAACCAAAAACAACTAAATAAGCGATGGACCACCACGAAATGGCTGGAATAGAACTTAAACTGACAGATGTGCCGGTTGCTCCTGTATAAGCAAAAAGCAAAATACTGGACAGGAACATTTGTAATCCTAAACTAAAATAAGGATTAAAACTAGCTGCTTTTTTCTTAGTGTATAAAGATCCAAATGCCCAGGTTAGAGTAGAAATAATCGAAATGAAAATCCCAAATCTAAAATCAGGAATCAAGAAATCATTTAAATGGTCGTAGAAGATAACACAAACGCCACCAAAACTGACGATCAAACCAATAACGGCTAATCGTGCCAATCGTTCGCCTCTAAAAAAAGTAATAATCACAATCCATAAAGGGACAATAGCCCCAATGATAGCTCCCAGTCCGCTACTGATGTATTTTACACCCCAAGTGCTTAATCCGTTACTTAAAACAAAATTAAGAACGCTTAAAATAATGATGGTTTTCCATTGTTTCCCTTTTGGCCAAGGTGTTTTCTTGAATAAGAAAAACGAAATATACAGAAACCCGCCAATGAATTGTCTGATGGCGGCAAGTTGTAATGCAGGCATGTGTTTTACGCCTTCTTTTGAAGCAATCCAGGTGGTGCCCCAAAAAAAACTGACCCAACACAAAGCTAATATGGGTAATCCAATGGCGTTAACTTTAGACGAAAAAGCGTTTTTAATTTTAGTTCTCACGTTATAAATTTGGTTTGGTAAAAGTATAGCCCAAAACGGTTTCAATTTTTTTACTTAAAATGGTTTTCCCAATTGATGGTTTCGAATGATTAAAATTTGGTAAAGCCAAATTCAAATCAATTGCTTTTTGCGTATAATAAACGGAACGGGAAGGATGGGAGGGAGCTACTGCATTGAAGGTTTCGTTCCAAGAATTGTTTTCAATAATTTTCAGAATAATACCTATACAATCTTTCTGATGAATTAGATTTATTGGGGCATCTGGATTATCTAGGTTTTCTCTTCCCGATAAAAATTTTACAGGTTGACGATCTTCACCGATCAAACCACCAAAGCGAAGAACAGTAGTTTTGAAATGTTCATTGCTTTGCAAGAGCTGCTCTGTCTCTAGTAATTGTTTGCCGCCTTCGGTATCCGGTTTCGGAATTGTTTCTTCAGTTACAAATGGTTCGGCATCATTATAAACGGATGTGGAACTGATGAAAAGCACGTTTTTAACAGATGATTTTTCTATAAACGGAATTAAGATTGCTATTTTCTTAACGAATGTCTTCTCGAGCGCTCCCGAAGCGTCGGGAGAGAGACCTTTAGCGTTTCCTCTCAATTTGGGTGGAATATCGATAATCAAAGTCGTACTTTTCTGTAAAAAAGAGTCAATAGTCCCCGAAATACTTTTGCTGTCAAGCGCCCCTTCGACTGCGCTCAGGGTGACATTTATTAAAAAAGGATTAATCCCAGAATTTTTTAATCCTGAAATTTTCTCCACCGTAGTCGTCGATCCATTCACGGAAAAGCCATTTCCTAACAAGGCTTTCGCCAAAGGTAAACCCAACCAACCACAACCCAGAATGCTAATTTTTGTCATTTCTATTTTAAATTTTTTAAATCACGGCTCGTCATTCCATCTGGTTTGTCATCCTGTGTTTGTTCTTTGAAAGAATTGAATTGATTTGAAGTAAATTCATCATAAACGTTTCAACAGTAGAAAGGAAAAGATAAAAATTAAAACGTGTCATTGGTCAAAAGTACTGTCCACAATGCTTGCTCCTTTCTCTATCTGCGCTAAACTTGGACGATTTATTAGACATTGTAGCCTGTATTTTGGATTGATAAGTCAAAAGTAGTTTTCTTACGTTTACTCTTTTTTTCTAAAAACAAAGTTATGATAAAAACAATTATTATGCTGGTATTGACATCTCAAAATTAAGTTTTGATGTTTCCATTTGTCATAGTGCTTTCGCAAAAAAACTATCATTATTCACGCCTTCTGACTTTTTATAAACTCAGAACTCCATAAGTCCCTCACAAATCATTAAATTTGTAGCTTATTCAAAGACATGTTAGAAAAAGAAGTAATAAATTTCGAAAAAACGGCTATAGTTGGTATTGTAACTCAAAATCAAAGTGAAGAGAAACTAAACGAATATCTTGACGAATTAGAGTTTTTGACCTTTACCGCTGGGGGCCAAGTGGTAAAACGTTTTTCGCAAAAAATGGAACGCCCAAATCCCAAGACTTTTGTTGGAACAGGAAAAATAGAGGAAATCAATCTTTTTGTAAAAGAGAATGATATCTCGACTTTGGTATTTGATGATGAATTGTCACCTTCCCAACAAAAAAATATATCTAAAATTATCGATTGTAAAATCCTAGATAGAACGCACCTAATCCTTGATATTTTTGCACAACGTGCCGAAACTTCGTATGCGAGAACGCAAGTAGAATTAGCGCAATGTCAATATTTATTACCAAGACTTTCGGGAATGTGGACTCACTTAGAGCGTCAAAAAGGGGGAATTGGAATGCGTGGACCCGGGGAAACCGAGATTGAAACAGACAGACGTATCGTTCGTGATCGGATAGCTTTATTGAAAGATAAAATAAAAACCATCGACAAACAAATGGGCGTGCAACGCGGCAATCGTGGCGCCATGGTTCGTGTCGCTTTAGTAGGTTATACCAATGTTGGGAAATCAACCTTGATGAATGCAGTTGGGAAAAGCGATGTTTTTGTAGAGAACAAACTTTTTGCAACACTGGACACAACCGTTCGAAAAGTAGTCATCAAAAACTTGCCTTTCCTGCTATCGGATACGGTAGGATTTATTAGGAAATTGCCAACACAATTGGTAGATTCTTTCAAAAGTACGTTGGATGAGGTTCGTGAAGCCGATTTGTTATTGCATGTGGTTGATATTTCGCACCCTGAATTTGAAGACCATATCGCATCGGTAAACCAAACTTTATTGGATATCAAAGCGAATGACAAACCGGTAATTATGGTTTTCAATAAAATAGATGCTTACAAACCGCTGACTATTGATGAGGATGATTTAATGACCGAAAAAACGCCAAGACACTACACATTAGAAGAATGGAAATCGACATGGATGAGTCGCGTAGGTGAACAAAATGCTTTGTTTATTTCGGCAACAAAAAAAGAGAATTTTGAGGAATTTAGGGAACGTGTTTATGAAGCGGTAAGACAAATTCACATCACCCGTTTTCCTTACAATAAGTTTTTATATCCTGATTATAAAGACGCGGTTGAAAAAGAGGAAGAATAATCCTCACCCCTCCCGACGCTTCGGGACTCTCCAAAGGAGAGGGAGAAAGAGCAAAAAAAATCCCTTTTGACTATTTCAAAAGGGATTTTTTTGTCAAACGCTGTTTTTTAGAAACCATAATTACCCCACTGGTGCTCGTTTATCCACGTTCTCTGGTGCTCGTCTGTGACGAGTGCCTACTTAAATTAAAAGACAAATTGTAGCGTTTGCAACGCGGATGGCTAAAACAGGAGTAACTCTAAAGGTCTTTTTTATAAAAATGCGTTTTTTTAGAAACCGTAATTTACCCCTAAACCAAAGACTTCTCTTACCTGAACTGCTTGTATGGAATTGTCATCATATATTGCCTGTACGGCTACATTAGCCGACAAGTATTTGTTGATTCTCATAATCACATTCATTTGGTAATCGACATCAACATTTTGCGGATTTTCCAAATAATTAGAATATAAATTTAATCTGTTTTCTATGGACACATTTGTCATTACGTTAAATTTATAATATGCTGAAATACTTGCACCAAATTCAAATCGTGAAGAGTCGCCTTGTAATACACCAAAGGAAGAGCCAAATTCAGTAAAATGGGGGTGAACTAAAATTAATTTTGCGGTAGCTGGAGAAAAATTAACACTTAAGTTATTGCTTTTTTTCCACCACATTCCGGGTCCAAATTGAAAATAAGCAGGGGAGAAAAAATGAGAAATTCGTGTTCCATTTTTATCAAAGCCAGAATCCATTTGGGTCTTGAAATTAAAAAAAAGGGAATAGTACCATTCTCCTTTGGTCTTCTTACCCCAAAGCGAGTTCAATTCTAAACGATCATCCGTCTTAGCTGTTTTTTCGGCTCCTTTTATTTTGCTTAAACCGTAAGCCAGGATGAACTTATTATCCCAGACTACATCACCATTTTTATAATTGAAATCGTAATTAAGACCAAAATTTCCCGCAACGTTTGAAGTTCCACCGCCAAGCCATTGTTTGTTGTAAGAGGATTGATTAAAAAGCAAAGAAAAATTTCCTTTTTTTATCCAAAGTTTCGTGGTGTCTGTTGCCGTTTCCTGTGCATTAATAGCAATTACTACTAAAAATAACACTAAAGAAAACACTGTTTTTTTCATGTCTTTATATTTTAAATTCTATCGTCAAAGTATAAAATAAACGTAATACACTACTCTTTTTTATTCGCTTTGTACAATGGAACGGCAGAACACGCTTCGCCATACATAATACTTCGTGCAAAAGGTTGTAAATAGTGTGCTGCCAAAACATAAGCCCGCATTGGAACCGGTTTTCTGGAGCATCCTTTAATAATAATGGGCTTATTTTTATAAACGGAATAATCAATTTTAGACAACAATTCTTCATAAAGAGAAGCGTCTAAATCTTCCAAAGTTCCGTTGATGATTTTCTTTGCAAATGGTGCTAATTGAATGGCGACTAAAATAGATGCCCAAGCAGGAACAATCGCATCAGTACTGCAATTAATAGCTACATACTGATCTTGATATTGTGACCAATCGTGATTTTTCAGCTGCTCTCTGAAGTCTTTTTCTTTCAATAAAAATCCTTCTAAAAGCCATTGCGAAATATCTATTTGCGTACGAATCCCTTTTGGATAATAATCTTCGAGATCGAAGACTTCCAAAACGCTATTCGCAACTTTATTTATTATTTCTTCCATTTTTTAAATATTCAGTGTTCAGTGTTCGGTTTTTTAGTATTCAGTTAGTAACTGACCACTAAAAAACTGAACACTGAACACTTTTTGCTAAAGCATTCCCAATTCTAATTTTGCTTCTTCGCTCATTAAATCTTTACTCCAAGGCGGATCGAAAGTAATTTCTACTTCAGCATCTTTTACATTGTCGATTGATTTTACTTTTTCTTCCACTTCTCTTGGTAAACTTTCTGCAACTGGACAGTTTGGTGAGGTAAGCGTCATCAGGATTTTTACTTCGTAATCTGTGTTTACCATTACGTCATAAATCAATCCTAATTCGTAAATATCTACAGGAATCTCCGGATCGTAAATAGTCTTTAATATTTTTACGATTGATTCTCCTAATTCGGCAGTGTCTATTTGTTGTTCCATGTTTTTTAACAATTTATTTTTTATTATTTTTTTAAACCATATAAGGAAAATAAGTTCATTAAAGGTTTTTTATTCTTCCTCTAATCTTCTGTATAATTCGTTAACGTAGGTTTTTTGTCCTTCATTGTAAATATTTACAACATTATAATTTATCATTAATCCAATTGGTGATTCCAAAAGATTCATATAAGACATTAATTTTGCAACGTGAATTGGTAAAACCTTGTCAGAGGCTTTAAGTTCTAATACCAAACATTTTTCAATAAATAAATCACATCTTAAATCAGATTCTAATTCTAAACCTTTGTATTCAATTGGAATTGTTAATTCAGATTGAAAATTAATTCCTCTCAAAGATAATTCCTTAATCATACATTTATGATAAATACTTTCTAAAAGACCAGATCCTAAATGTTTATGCACTTCTATTGCAGCTCCATTAACTCGGTAAACTAAATCTTTCAAGTATTTTTTTGTAACCATATATAACTAATTTTTTTTTAAAGCAATGTGATTTTATTTAACATTATGATATTAAAAACCTTCAGACGATTTCTATGGTACAATGAAAATTTAAAGCACTAACTTAAATGACCTTAAATTACTTATATGTTTAAAAAATCTAAATGGTTTAGAATCAATTCTTCGTGTTGAATGCCAAAGCATACATTTTTATATTTTTTATCATGGATACCAATCCATTGGCACGAGTAGGGGATAAATGCTCTTTTAAACCTATTTCGTCAATAAAACTCATGTCGGCTTCCAGAATATCGGAGGCTTTTTGATTCGAAAAAGTGCGGATTAATATCGCAATAATCCCTTTGGTTAAAATGGCATCGCTGTCGGCAGTGAAAACAATTTTATCGTCTTTTTTCTCTCCCTGCAACCAAACTTTTGATTGGCAACCTTTAATCAGATTGTTTTCTGTTTTGAATTCTTCTTTTATCAAAGGAAGATTTTTCCCTAATTCGATGATGTATTCATAACGTTCCATCCAGTCGTCAAACATAGAAAACTCATCAACGATTTCTTCTTGTATGTCTTTAATTTTCATAGTATGCTGAATTTATTTCAGTATTATTCTTTTTTAGCAAATGAAGTTATTTTATTTACGAATTTCTTAATTTGTTTCGGTGGGAAACCATGATCAAAACTAGTCGTTTCATAGGCTTTGTCTTTGTAGGTGATTTTCAGATTGGCGATGGCGGCACCGTCATAAAAACGTTTTTCAGTAGGCGCTTTTAATCTTGCCAAACTATCCAATTCTACTGTTTTAAAACATTCTACTAGTTCTTTCCAGTCGGCATCAGCTATTTTTGTTGGTACCGGTTTGTCGTTTCCGCTTCTATCTTTTGAAACAGTGACCATCTGATTTTTCACTGTTATTTTTTGATAAAAACCTCTGGTATTGGCTTCATATTCAATTACAGCATTGCTAATTTCTTGTGCTTTGGCACTGTCACAACCTTTTCCAAGAAAAATAGTCAGGAACAATAAAGATAGTATTTTCATGTGTAGATAATATTTGTTTTTTATAGGAACATGGTATCGCCATTCTTCGTTATTGTTTATCTCACAGCACTTTTATTATTAGCTGTGTTCGATGATTTTCAATTGTGATTTCGAATCATGGCGATTTCATGATTTAAAATTTTTAAGACAACATGAGTTGTGCTTTTTTAATAGCTTCAACCATAACGTCAATTTCTTCTTTGGTATTATAAAAAGCAAATGAAGCTCTTATCGTTCCTGGAATACAAAAGAAATTCATAATCGGTTGTGCACAATGGTGACCCGTTCTTACGGCTATTCCTAATTTGTCAATTATCGTACCAATATCATACGGATGAATTCCTTCAATATTAAACGAAACTACAGAAGTTTTTGCTGCCGATGTTCCAAAAATCTTCAAACCTTCAATTTCCAGTAAGCGTTGCGTTGCATGCTCCAGTAATTCTTTTTCTTGTTGTTGAATGTTTTCAAAGCCAACTTCATTCAAATAATCAACTGCAGTTCCCAGAACAATTCCTCCGGCAATATTTGGGGTTCCGGCTTCAAATTTATGGGGTAAATCAGCATAAGTCGTTTTTTCGAAAGTCACTTCCTTAATCATTTCACCTCCACCTTGATACGGCGGTAATTTATTCAACCAAGCTTCTTTTCCGTATAAAATTCCAGTTCCTGTTGGACCACACATTTTATGTCCTGAAAAAGCATAAAAATCACAATCCAAATCTTGAACATCGGGTTTCAAATGCGGAACGGCTTGTGCTCCATCAATCAAAATCGCTGCTCCAACTTCATGTGCTTTGTCAATCATGTATTTAATTGGATTGACAGTTCCTAATGCATTCGAAATATGGTTTACGGTTACAACTTTAGTTTTATTCGAAAGTAATTTATCATATTCTGACATCATCAATTCGCCATCGGCATTCATTGGAATTACGCGCAAAGTCGCTCCTGTTTTCTCACATAACATTTGCCAAGGCACAATATTGCTGTGGTGTTCCAATGCTGAAACTAAAACTTCATCACCCGGTTTTAAAATCGAAGCAAAACCATTGGTAACCAAATTAATTCCGTGTGTTGTTCCCGAAGTAAAAAGTACTTCATGGGCAAATTTGGCATTGATATGATTTTGAATTTTACCACGGGAAGCTTCATAGGCATCGGTTGCTAGCTGACTCAACGTATGCACGCCGCGATGAATATTGGCATTAATTTCCTGATAATATTTTGAAATCGCATCTATCACAACCTGTGGTTTTTGCGAAGTAGCTCCGTTGTCAAAATAAACCAATGGTTTTCCGTTTACTTTCTGGGAAAGAATAGGGAAGTCGGCTCTAATTTTATTGATATCTAACATTTAATCTGCTTGTTTTTATTGTTTTTTATTGGTCAGATAGAACGCCAATAATGACAATCTTTTAAAATAATCAAAATTCTAATTTGCGTTTCTTTATTTAGAATTTTTCTAAATACAAAAGTAATAAAAACTAAATTGTTTTAGCCATGAATTAACCAATTTACTTCTGTTAATTTCGGTGTTTCATTAAAATAGAATTCTTGAATTTGTGACTAAAAAAATAATTATATTGCATTGTTTTACAATTAGCTACTATGAAAAAACTCTTCAAGTTTGTTGGTTTTGCGTCTTTTATCGGAATCTTTTATTTTGGATTCACGACCTATCCAAAACTGGATTTAATTTCTGGCTTTTCAGCCAAAAGTATCGCTTCGGGACATTTTATTGATAATCGTTCTCAGGAAATGATTGAGAAAGGCGACAATGATATCGATATGATTGATTTGGCCAACAATAAAATTGAAGCTGTCGGAAAATATGCAGCCGCTTCGGTTTATGGTTTGAAAGAGCGAAAAGCGATTTACCGTGAAGGTTTGGGAGCGACTTTGATCAACGATGATTTTGATGTTTCAAAACGATATGAAGTTCCCAAAAGAATAAAATTGAACAATAATTTGCCTTTTCCGTATGGCAATAACGAACCCAAAGACACTGTTTTTAGCAATGTTGATTATACTAAATTAAATGCGGCTGTCGCCAATGCTTTTGATGCAAAAGGCGAAATCAAAAAAAGAACCCGTTCTGTTTTAGTAATTTATAAAGGCAAAATCATAGCCGAAAAATATGATCGGGGTTTCGATAAAAACAGTAAATTATTGGGATGGTCCATGACTAAAAGTATCACGAGCGCGTTATTTGGAATCCTTCAAAAACAAGGAAAATACGATATTTACAAACCGGCTCCCATTGTGGAATGGCAAAATGACGAGCGCAAAATCATCACCACAAACGATTTGCTTCACATGAATTCCGGTTTGGAATGGGAAGAGAAATACGATAAAATTTGCGATGCGACCAAAATGCTTTTTCAGGCCGAAGATATGTCACGCGTACAACTGGAGAAACCTGCCGCATTCAAACCGAATACCCATTGGAATTATTCTTCGGGAACGACGAATTTACTTTCTGGGATTTTGCGGAAGCAGTTCAAAACATATAAGGAATACTTAGATTTTTGGTATTCGGCATTGATTGATAAAATAGGAATGAACTCCATGATTGTAGAAACCGATATGGTGGGGAATTATGTAGGCTCTTCTTACGGTTGGGCAACGACTAGAGATTGGTCAAAATTTGGGTTGTTGTATTTGCACAAAGGCAATTGGAACGGAAATCAAATTTTGGACGAAAGTTGGATAAAATACACAACAACTCCCACAAATACGTCAAACGGAAGATACGGCGGACACTTTTGGCTCAATGCGGGAGGAAGATACAAAGATGTTCCTAGAGATATGTATTACTGTAGCGGGTATCAAGGACAGATGGTTGCGATTATCCCGTCATTGGATCTAGTAATCGTCCGAATGGGTTTGACCGAAGAACCTGAATTTGATTTTAATGGAATGTTGAATGGGATTGTGGGGTGTTTGAATAAAAAAATTCTTACATATTAATTAAATTCTTATTTTTGTCAAATTATTACTTATTATATGTCTGAAAACAAAAGACCTCGAATTAAAAAAGAAATTTCTCAAGCCATTATCGACGAGGATGCCTATATTGAAAATGCATGTTCCAAAAATGCTAAAAAAATTAAGCATATCTCTGACAACATAATAACAGAGTTTTGGATTGATAAACATTATTCTATAAGAAACCAACATGGGGATGATTTTGGGAAAAGAGAAGGAATTGATATAGAAACTGTTGAAAACGTCATAAGCAAGTCGTTTAAAATGTTGAAATTCTTTAATTTCAAAAACGAAAAATTTCTTTTTGTTAATTTTCCACCAAAAAAGACTAGACCTTTAAGAATAGTTTTAAAACAAGTTTTTGATGACGACGAAATCTTAAATATTATTGTTGAATATAACTTTATTGAACTCAATGTATATGAAGTTACTGTAGTTACTGCTTTAAGAAAAGAGAACTTTACATTATCCGATGGTCAATATGGTATAGTTTTTGAATTAGATAGGGTAAAATTAATTTTTAATGTGAGAGGAAAACATATTCTTGTTGATGAATATATTTATTGAAAATAGATTTTTTATATACAAATCCTATTTCACATAATAAAAAAGTATTGTTTTCGTTAAATTAAATTACAAAGTTGCCTTAACTTTGCTTTAAATAAAGAGCAGGATAATACTCTGGGAAGTCGAAAGACAGGACAAAAATCTGGGAAGCTCTTAATAAAAAAATAAAAACTACTCTTTCGAGTGGTTTTTTTTTATATAAAAACCCGACAGATTTCTAAAGTCTGTCGGGTTTTTAAAATTAAAATTAATAATATTACAAATCAAATCCCAATTTTACGCCCAATTTATTGGCGATAATTGTGGTAATTCGTTTTTTGAGTTCCGGTATTTTGATGTTTTCGATAACAGCATTCGAGAACGCATACATCAATAATGCTTTGGCTTCTTTTTTAGGAATTCCGCGTTGTTGCATGTAGAACATTGCTGTTTCGTCTAACTGTCCAACAGTACATCCGTGAGAACATTTTACGTCATCAGCAAAAATTTCCAATTGTGGTTTTGCATTTATAGTCGCTTTGTCGCTCAATAAAATGTTATTGCTTTTTTGGAATGCATTCGTTTTTTGAGCTTCTTTCTCCACATATACTTTTCCGTTGAAAACGCCTGTAGAACGATCGGAATAGATTCCTTTATAATCCTGAAAACTTTCGCAATTTGGAGTCGAGTGCTTCACCAAAGTATAATGATCTACGTGTTGCTTTTCGCCAATAATTGTTATTCCATTCAATGTACTTGTCAATCGTTCACCAAAGTGATAAAAATTCAAGTTGTTTCTCGTTAAGTTTCCTCCAAAAGAAAAAGTATGTACTGAAACGTGGCTTTCTTTTTGTTGAGAAACGTAGGTGTTGTCAATTAGATTTGCTTCAAGCGTATCGTTTTGAATTTTGTAATAATCAACGATAGCGCGTTTTTGGGCAAAAATCTCGGTAACGGAATTCGTCAACACGGGATTCTCGTTTAAACTTTGATGGCGCTCAATAATTTGAACATGTGAATTTTCACCAACAATCACCAAGTTTCTTGGTTGAACCAAAAGAGCCGCTTCATTTCCTGTTGAGAAATACATAATCTCAATAGGTTTATCTGCCACTTTACTTTTTGGAATGTGGATATACGCTCCTTCATTGGCGAAAGCCGTATTCAAAGAAGTTAAACTTTCGTCCTTGCTGGCAATTTGATTAAAGTAAGTATCAATAATCATTTTGTATTTTGGTTTTGTCAATGCCGATGACATCAAACAAACATCAATTCCGTCGTGTGTTGTTGACGATAAATGCGAACTGAAAACGCCATCAATAAACACCACTTTATAAGTGTCTATTTCGTGTAAAAAGTATTTTTTTACTTGGTTAAATTCAACTGCATTGTCTTGTTTAGGAAATACGGTAAAGTCATTTTTTAAGATGGCACTTAGCGAAGTATATTTCCAAGCTTCGTCTTTTTTGGTTGGGAAACCTTTATTTTCAAAGTTTTTTATGGCCGAAGTTCTCACATCATGAAGTTCAGATTGAACATCGATGCGCTCTTCGAAAGCCATAAAAGACGATAGTAATTTTTCTTTTAATTCCATTATTTTATTGTTTAAAGTTTAAGGTTTAAAAGTTTAAAGTTATCTCGTGGCAACTTTAAACTTTAAACTTTAAACAAAATTTATGCTTCTTGTTCTTGTTTAATCCAGTCGTATCCTTTTTCTTCCAGTTCGTGCGCTAATGCTGCCCCACCAGATTTTACAATTTTTCCGTTGTAAAGAACATGAACAAAATCAGGAACGATATAATCTAATAGTCTTTGGTAGTGCGTGATAACGATGATAGCGTTTTTGTCGCTTTTTAGTTTGTTAACACCATTGGCAACAATTCGTAACGCATCAATATCAAGTCCAGAATCGGTTTCATCAAGAATAGCCAATTTTGGTTCCAGCATCGCCATTTGGAAAATTTCGTTACGTTTTTTCTCACCGCCAGAAAATCCTTCGTTTAGAGAACGAGAAAGAAATTTTCTGTCGATTTCCAATAACTCTGATTTCTCACGAATCATTTTTAGCATTTGGTTGGCTGGCATTTCTTCCTGACCGTTTGCTTTACGAGTTTCGTTGATAGCTGTTCTCATGAAGTTGGTTACCGAAACTCCCGGAATTTCAACTGGATATTGAAATGACAAGAACACGCCTTTATGTGCTCTTTCTTCTGGAGCCAATTCAGAAAGGTCTTCACCATCTAAAGTGATTTCACCTTCGGTTACTTCGTAGTTTTCGTTTCCTGCAATGATGGAAGCAAGTGTACTTTTTCCGGCACCGTTTGGCCCCATAATCGCGTGAATTTCTCCCGCTTTTACTTCAAGGTTGATTCCTTTTAATATTTCTTTGTCCCCAATGGAGGCGTGTAAATTTTTTATACTTAACATCTGTTTCTTTGTTTATTCGTAATGACCTTTTAATGATAAAATGTCTAATATTTCAATTGTATTTTCTTCTGTAACTTTATATATGATGCGATGTTCTTGATTTATTCTTCTTGACCATTTTCCGGAAAGTTGGTATTTTAATTGTTCCGGTTTTCCGATTCCTTCAAAAGGATGTAGTTGAATGTCTTCGATTAAAGCAGAAATTTTATTCATAATTGCTTTATTACCTGATTTTATCCAATATTCTCTGTCTTTTTGAGCTTTTTCAGAATAAATTACTTCCACAAATCTTCTAATTTAATTTTAATTCCTTTCCCCTCTTTTATACTTTGTTCTGCCTCCAAAATTTCTTTCACAAACTCGGGGTTATATGGCTTTTCAATTTTTTCAATAATTTCAAATCCAAGCGATTTTGCCAATGATTTTAACACTGGAAAATCTTTTTTCTTTACATTTTTTAAAACAATATCCATAACTATTTAGATTTAAAGGTTATCCTACAGATCCCTCAAGAGAAATTTCCAATAATTTTTGTGCTTCTACTGCAAATTCCATTGGTAACTTATTCAATACATCTTTACTGAAACCGTTTACGATTAAGGCAATAGCTTTTTCGGTTGGAATTCCACGTTGGTTGCAATAGAAAACTTGGTCTTCGCCAATTTTACTTGTCGTAGCCTCATGTTCGATTTTTGCCGATGGATTTTTACTTTCTATATAAGGGAAGGTATGTGCTCCACAATTGTTCCCCATTAATAAGGAATCACATTGTGAAAAGTTTCTGGCATTATCAGCTCTAGCGCTAATTTGTACTAAACCGCGGTAACTGTTTTGTGATTTTCCTGCAGAAATTCCTTTAGAAATAATGGTCGATTTAGTGTTTTTACCTAAATGGATCATTTTTGTTCCTGTATCGGCTTGTTGGAAATTATTGGTTACAGCAATCGAATAAAATTCGCCTACTGAATTATCTCCTTTTAAAATAACAGAAGGATATTTCCAAGTTATAGCTGAACCAGTTTCTACTTGTGTCCAAGAAATTTTTGCGTTTTTCTCACACAATCCTCTTTTGGTTACAAAATTGAAAACTCCGCCTTTTCCTTCTTTATTTCCAGGATACCAGTTTTGAACGGTAGAATATTTTATTTCGGAATCGTCTAATGCAATTAATTCTACTACTGCAGCGTGCAATTGATTCTCATCACGACTTGGAGCGGTACAACCTTCTAAGTAAGAAACATAACTACCTTCGTCAGCAACTAATAATGTTCGCTCGAATTGTCCTGTTCCAGCCTGATTGATTCTAAAATAAGTAGAAAGTTCCATTGGACAACGAACGCCTTTTGGAATATAACAGAAAGAACCATCAGAGAAAACTGCCGAATTTAGGGCAGCATAAAAATTATCTTTTTGTGGCACAACCGTTCCTAAATATTTACGAACTAATTCTGGATGCTCTTTGATGGCTTCGGAAATACTCATAAAGATAATTCCTTTCTCCCCTAATGTTTTCTTGAAAGTAGTCGCTACTGAAACCGAATCAACTACGATATCCATAGCTACATTATTCATCATCTTTTGCTCATCAACAGAGATACCTAACTTTTTATACATTTCTAAAAGTTCAGGATCTACATCGTCCAATGTTTTATTAGGATCTACTGCTTTTGGAGCTGAATAATAGGAAATGGCCTGAAAATCAGGTTTAGTATAATGTACATTAGCCCATTCTGGCTCTGTCATTTGCTCCCAAGCACGAAAAGCCTCAAGACGCCAATCAGTCATCCATTGAGGTTCTCCTTTTTTGTGTGAAATAGCCCTAACGATATCTTCATTTAAACCAATAGGAAACGTTTCTGATTCTAATTCGGTATAAAATCCGTATTCGTATTCTTTGTTTTCGAGTTCGATTTTTAAGTCGTCTTCGGTATATTTTGACATATTTTTTTATTTAATGTTTTACAGAGAAAATGATTCTCCACATCCACAAGTTCTATTGGCATTTGGGTTATTGAAAACAAATCCTTTACCATTTATTCCTCCCGAAAATTCTAATATTGTTCCGGCTAAGTACAGAAAAGATTTTTTTTCTACAGCGATAGTGATATCGTTGTCTACAAAAATTTTATCGTCTTCGCTTTTTGTTTTATCAAATTTTAAATCATAAGACAATCCAGAACATCCGCCGCTTTTTACACCAACTCTTACGTAGTCGATTGCAGCATCAAAACCATCATCTTTCATTAGATCGATGATTTTTTTTCTTGCAGTGTCAGAAACTTTTATCATAGCTTATATTGATTTTGTCTAAATTAAGCACAAAGATACTATATAAAAAGCTTTTTCCATAATCGATGCCATTTTTATAGCCAATGCCAAAATAGAAAAAAGTTATTTGGAATGAGTAATAGCAATTGAATTCCTTAACTTTGGTTCCTCTCAAAAAAGAAAAAAATGAAATTATATCCTATAGAAACAGGCAATTTTAAATTGGATGGTGGTGCGATGTTTGGCGTGGTGCCAAAAACCATTTGGAATAGAACCAATCCAGCCGATGAAAACAACTTAATTGATATTGCTGCTCGTTGTTTATTGATTGAAGATGACAACCAATTGATTCTGATTGATACCGGAATGGGAAACAAACAATCGGGGAAATTTTTTGGGTATTATTCGCTTTGGGGAACGCATTCCATGGATAAATCCTTAGCCAAATTTGGCTTTCATCGCGATGATATTACGGATGTTTTTATGACGCATTTGCATTTTGATCACTGCGGGGGAAGTGTGCAGTGGAACAAAGACAAAACGGGTTACGAACCGGCGTTTAAAAATGCTAAATTCTGGAGTAATGATAAGCATTGGGAATGGGCAACAAAACCTAATTTAAGAGAAAAACCCTCTTTTTTGTCAGAGAATATTTTGCCGATGCAGGAAAGTGGCCAGCTCAATTTTATCCAAAGACCGGAAGGTGATTTCCTTGAAAAATCGGAACTGGGTTTTGGTATTTTCTTTGCCGACGGCCATACCGAAAAGCAAATGATTCCGCATATTCAATATCAGGATAAAACGATTGTCTTTTGTGCCGATTTATTGGCAACAGCCGGACATATTCCAATTCCTTATGTAATGGGCTATGATACCAGACCACTTTTAACATTAGACGAAAAAGCAAAATTTATGAATGCTGCGGCGGATAATAATTACTATTTGTTTTTGGAACACGATGCCCATAACGAAATTATAACTGTTGAAAAAACGGAAAAAGGAGTTCGATTGAAGGAACGATTTACTTGTGACCAAATCCTAATATAGTGTTAATGCTGTTTATTTTTGTAACAAAAAGATATACTTTAGGCCAATTTTGTAACTTTTAAAAAACGTACACATGAATAGCATTAAACCCATTTACATTTCTGCTTTTGCCATTTTAGCTTTAGCAGGATGTGGCGCTTCAAAACAAGTTTCAAATACTTCGACGTTAGTTGCCGTAAGCGCACCATTAAACATTAAAAAAAATGCACCAATAAACGAAAGTGATTTAAAACGCTGGAGTCATTTAGATATAGTAAAAGATACTATTCCGGGAATGAGTGTTGATAAAGCCTATTCCGAATTATTGAAAGGTAAAAAAGGAGTAACTGTAATTGTTGGGATTGTAGATTCTGGAGTGGATATCGAACATGAAGATTTAAAATCGGTGGTTTGGACCAATAAAAAAGAAATCGCCGGAAATGGAATTGATGATGATAAAAACGGATATATCGATGATATTCACGGTTGGAATTTCTTAGGAGATATCACCAAAGAAAATTATGAATATGAGCGAATTATTAAAAATAAAAACCTCGTAGACGAAAAAACGTATCAAGATGCTAAAGCCATAAGTGATAAAAAAACAGCTGATGCAACAGCTGGGAAAACGCGTTCGGAACAAATGTTAATAGCCCTAAATGAGAGTGATGTAACTCTAGTGAGACATTTTGGAAAATCGGTTTATACGATTGAAGAGGTAAAAGCAATTGTTTCACAAGAACCGGAAATGCAAAAAAGTAAGGCCGCTATGGAACAAATGTTTTCTTTTGGGATTCCTATAGCAGACCTGAAAGTTGCTGTTCAAAAACAACTTAATGGTTTTAATACAGTCTTAAATGGAGAAAATCTAAAAACTGACTACAGAAAAGTTTTGGGTGATAATCCAGAAGATATTACAGATACAAAATACGGAAACAATAATGTTATGGGTCCGGACAAGAATAGTATTCTTCATGGAACCCACGTTGCCGGAATTGTTGCTCAAACTAGAAACAACACAATGGGTGGTGACGGAGTGGCAAACAATGTTGAGATTTTAACCGTTCGTGCCGTGCCAGACGGAGATGAATATGACAAAGATATCGCTCTTGGTATTCGTTATGCAGTTGACAATGGCGCTAAAGTAATTAACGGAAGTTTTGGAAAAAGCTTTTCTCCTCAAAAACAATGGGTTTATGATGCTATCAAATATGCAGAAAAAAAGGATGTGTTGATTGTTCATGCAGCCGGAAATGATGCTAAAGACATTGACTTTGCGGATAATTTTCCAAATGATTCTGAGGATAAAATAACTGAATTTGCTGATAATGTAATTACAATTGGGGCATTAAATTTTGAATACGGAAACAAAGTGGTGGCACGATTTTCTAATATTGGAAAAATCAATGTTGACGTTTTTGCTCCAGGAGTGAAAATTTATGCCACTACGCCAAATGATTCTTATAAATATTTGCAAGGAACATCCATGGCGGCACCAAACGCTGCCGGAGTTGCCGCACTAATACGTTCGCATTATCCAAAATTATCTGCGCAACAGGTAAAACATATTTTGATGGATTCAGGAGTGGCGATTACAACAGATGTTGTTGTTGGTGGAAAACCTAATGACATACGTTCTTTTGCTACCTTATCTAAATCAGGAAAAATAGTGAATGCTTATAATGCATTACTGATGGCTGAGAAAATGTCTAAAAAATAATAGTTCCAATTTATTTATAAATGGAAGGGCAATTTGTCCTTCCATTTATATTTTAACCCATATTAAGAACTCCTCTGATATTCATTCTTTTACTTTCGACCAAATCTTAATAGAGTGTTAATCCATTTATATTCTGTTGTAAAAAGACATAATTTAGGCCCTGCATTTAATTTTAAAAATTTATAAATGAACAATATTAAACCAATCTATTATTCTGCCGTTGCTTTTTTTGCATTAGTGGGATGTAACGCTCAAAAACAAGTTTCCAAAAGTACTGCGCCTATAGCAGTAAGTACTCCGTTGATTATTAATAAAGTTGCACCTATAAGTGATACAGATTTAAAGCGTTGGAGTCATTTGGATTTAATAAAAGATACGATTCCTGGAATGAGCGTTGATAAAGCGTATGCCGAATTATTAAAAAATAAAAAAGGAGTAAAAGTTATCGTGGGAATTGTTGATTCAGGAGTCGATATTGATCATGAAGATTTGAAATCAGTGATTTGGACAAATACCAAAGAAATTGCCGGAAATGGCATTGATGATGATAAAAACGGATATATCGATGATATTCACGGTTGGAATTTCTTAGGAGATTCAGGATTTGAAAATTTAGAAATGACTCGTATTCTGAAAAAAGCGGATGATGGATCGGTGACATATAAAAATGCTAAAGCGGATTATGAAGATAAATATAAAGAAGCATTAGAAGGGAAACAACAAGTAGATTTTCTTTTAAACACCAATAAAATAATACAAACGTACTTAAAGAAAGACGATTATACACTTGAAGAACTGAATGCAATTGTTAGTACAGATGAAGTTTTGAATAAAAGCAAAATGATTATGACTCGAGTTATTGGGCAGTCAGGTCCAAAATTTAGTGCTGATATTGAGGAATACAAAAAGTACATTTACGACCAATTGAATTATAATTTGAACAAAGATTTTAATGGTAGAAAAGTTGTTGGCGATAATCCTGATGATATAAATGATACCAAATACGGTAACAATATTGTTTATGGACCGGATAAAGAAGAAGCATTGCACGGAACCCACGTTGCCGGAATTATTGCTCAAGTGAGAAATAACAATATTGGCGGTGACGGAGTTGCAAATAATGTCGAAATTATGGCTGTAAGAGCTGTTCCTAATGGTGATGAATACGATAAAGATGTTGCTTTGGCAATACTTTATGCAGTAGATAATGGGGCAAAAGTAATCAACGGAAGTTTTGGAAAAAGCTATTCTCCACACAAGCAATGGGTTTTTGATGCTATAAAATATGCTGAAAAGAAAGATGTTTTGTTTGTACACGCATCAGGAAACGATGGGAATGATATCGATCTAGAAAAAAATATCAATTTTCCAAATGATTCTGAAGACAATAAAACGGAGTTTGTTACTAATGTTCTTACTGTTGGAGCCTTGAATAATACGTACGGAGAAACGGTAGTAGCGCCTTTTTCGAATTACGGAACAATCAATGTGGATGTTTATGCTCCAGGAATGGAAATTTACGCATCAGTGCCAAATAACAAATACAAATACGAACAAGGAACATCGATGGCTTCACCAAATGCGGCTGGAGTTGCGGCATTAATCCGCTCGTATTATCCAAAATTATCAGCAGCGCAAGTCAAAAAAATTATGATGGATTCCGGGACGCCGCTGCCAGCAACAGTTGAATTGGGAGAATCTCAAGAGAAAAAATCAATAGCTGATACTTCAAAATCAGGAAAAATGGTCAATGCTTATAATGCCTTGATTCTTGCTGAAAGAATGTCGAAAAAATAAATTAAATAGTTATTAATCTAAAGGAAGAGCGCTTGTTCTTCCTTTTGTATTAAAGAAATAATGAAATCGCCAAGATTTAAAAATACAAATCCACATAAAGAATGACGATTCCATATTCCATTAAAAAAAATATTATCCTCGTATGAAAAAATTCCTTTTACTATCTTTTATCACACTTAATTTTGGTTCCCTATTTGCCCAAAGTTCTACTTATTGGCAACAACACGTCGATTACAAAATGGACGTTACGATGGATGTGCAGCATTACCAATACAAAGGAAAACAAGAATTGGTTTATACCAATAATTCTCCTGACACTTTAAGAAAAGTCTATTACCATTTATTCAACAATGCCTTCCGGCCCGGAAGCGAGATGGATGCCAGAATCCAAAGCATCAAAGATCCAGACGGAAGAATGGTAAACAAAATAGAAGTAGACGGAAAAGAAGTCAAAGAAAGCCGAATCAAAACTTTGAAACCGAATGAAATTGGGTATTTGCGAATCTCTAATTTCAAACAAGACGGAGTAGTTGCCAATGCAAAAGAGGTTGGAACGATTCTCGAAGTTACTTTGGCGAAGCCAATAGTACCGAATTCTAAAACCATTTTTACATTAGATTTTGACGGACAGGTTCCAATTCAAATTCGTCGTTCCGGAAGAAATAATGCCGAAGGCGTAGAATTATCGATGGCGCAATGGTATCCAAAAATAGCCGAATTTGATTTTGAAGGTTGGCATGCTGATCCTTACATCGCTAGAGAATTTCACGGTGTTTGGGGAAATTTTGATGTCAATATTACTATTGATAAAGCATACGTTTTAGGAGGTACTGGTTATTTGCAAAACAAAAACGAAATAGGTCATGGTTATCAAGACCAAGGGCTTGTGGTCTCTGTTCCAAAGAAAACAAAAAACCTGACTTGGCGTTTTACAGCGCCAATGGTTCATGATTTTACTTGGGCTGCCGATAAAAATTACATTCATGATGTGGTGAAAGGACCTAATAATGTTGATTTGCATTTCTTGTATAAAAATAATCCAAAATATATTCAGAACTGGAAAAACCTACAACCTAAAACGGTTCAGTTGATGGCCATTTACAACAAAACAGTTGGGGATTATCCATACAAACAATATTCCGTGATTCAAGGCGGTGATGGCGGAATGGAATACGCGATGTGTACCTTGATTTTGGGTCAAGGCGATTTCGAAGGTTTGCTTGGTGTAACCGCTCACGAAATGGCACATTCCTGGTTTCAACATGTTTTGGCTTCCAATGAATCAAAACACGGATGGATGGATGAAGGGTTTACCTCTTTCCTTGAAGATTTTGGACTGAATGAAATGGCAGATAAGAAAATGGAAAACCCATTTACGGGAGCTTATAAAGGGTATTCCTCGATGGCGAATTCCGGAAAAGAATTGCCTCAAACCACACATGCGGATCGTTTTGATGAGAATAGAATGTACAGCATCACTTCTTACAGCAAAGGAGAACTTTTCCTGACACAATTAATGTATTTGATAGGAAAGGAAAATTTAATGAAAACCTTGAAAAAATACTACCAGGATTTCAAATTCAAACATCCTACGCCAAATGATATCAAAAGAACTGCTGAACGTATTTCAGGAGCAAATTTAGATTGGTATTTGACCGATTGGACGCAAACTACCAATACGATTGACTACGGAATAAAAGACGTAAAAGAAAATGCAGATAAAACTGTTGTAACATTAGAAAGAATTGGCAGAATGCCAATGCCAATTGATCTGACTGTTGAATATATGGACGGAACAAAAGAAAGTTTTTACATTCCGTTGCGAATGATGAGTTTCGAAAAAGAAAATCCGAATCCTTCATTAAAAAGAACGATTCTGAATGATTGGGCTTGGGCGTATCCAACTTTTGAATTTAGTATCTCGAAATCTAAAACTTCAATCAAGAAAATCACTATCGATCCAAGCGGATTAATGGCGGATCTAAAACCAGAAAATAACACGTTTGAAATAAAGTAATGTTTTATTAAAATCAAAAAAAGTCTAGTTTTAAAGCTAGACTTTTTTTTGGGGTTTGTTTTTTTTGGGAACTATTTCAAATGGTATAACATATCTACCGTCATTGATTCCAGATCAAATTTATGTTTCCAGTTCCAATCTTTTCGGGCTTCGGAATCATCAATACTCGCTGGCCAGCTGTCGGCTATTTTTTGACGAAAGTCAGGTTTGTAAGTAACAGTAAATTCAGGAATATGTTTTTTGATTTCGGCAGCAATTTCAGTTGGTGTAAAACTCATTGCGGCCAGATTGTAGGAAGAATGAATTTTAATTTGTTCAACTGGTGCTTGCATAATCTGTATCGTCGCAGCAATCGCATCATCCATATACATCATGGGCATTTTAGTTTCGGAGGATAAAAAGCATTCGTATGTTTTATCCGAAATTGCCTTGTGGAAAATATCTACGGCATAATCCGTAGTTCCGCCACCAGGAGGCGTAGACCAGCTAATTAAGCCGGGATAGCGGATGCTTCGCACATCGACACCAAAAATATTGTGGTAGTATTCACACCATCTTTCGCCAGCTTGTTTACTGATTCCATAAACCGTTGAAGGTTCCATGATTGTGTATTGTGGTGTGTTTTCTTTGGGCGTTGTTGGGCCAAAAACAGCAATACTGGAAGGCCAAAATATCTTTTTTATTTTTTTTGCTTTCGCCAAATTCAAAACATGAAACAAAGAATTCATATTTAAGTCCCAAGCAAAAGCTGGATTTTTCTCGGCAGTAGCCGATAATAATGCCGCCATTAAATAGATTTCATCGATTTGGTGAATCTCTACAAGATGCTCAATTTGATTAAAATCCAGCGCATTTACTACTTCGAAAGGACCCGAATTGACAACGTCATTATTCAGTTTTCGAATATCAGAAGCAATTACGTTTTCTGTTCCGTATATTTTTCGCAACTTATGGGTAAGTTCTGTTCCAATTTGTCCGCAAGCGCCGATAATCAATATTTTAGTACTCATTTTGTCTGTTTTGAAATACAAAGATAACGTTTTCGTAAATAACACAAATTTGATGTAAAAAGTTATAAATTTACTAAAATAGTGTTTAAAATGGGTGTAAAATTCTTAATTTTTTGTTTTTTTAAATACAAAAAGAGCTTCAGGAATATTAGATTGTTATTCCTATGCCGTAATTCGTAATTGTAAATTTACTTTGTAACTTTGTACTTTAATGAAAATTCAAATGAAATGAGCATAATGGTAATCTTATGCTAACAAGATGGAAGATGTATGCGAATTACATGCGACCTTAAAAAACAATAAATAGCTACACATGAAATACAATATAACGGTCTTCCTTTCTCTGATTTTCATTTTGTTATCGTGCCAAAATGACAATCAAAAACGCATTGCCGAAAATAAGAAAGAGATCAAAAAAAGAGAAATCATATTTAAAAACATAGAAAAAGGCTGGGTTTTTTACGACACGCCTATAACGGAGGCTTCTGAAAAAAGCATCGCTACCTGGAACGAATTGCGTATGTTTTTGGCTGAATTAGCTCAAAAACCAAAAAAAACCATTGGAGCATTTCAACAAAAATCGAAAGCACTTTCTAAAAAAGCAATGGCCTTAAATGAGAATATTCCTTTAGAGTTTAATAAACCTCAGATAAAAAGTAGAATTTCGACGTTAATCACTAAAGTACGATTGTTGGATTTATTCATTCATTTGGATAATATTCCGGATAAAAAAGTGACGCAGTTAGTTGCGGAAATTAATTTGGAATTGGTTTCCTTACAAAGACAAATGGACAAAATTGTAGAGAAAAGCAAAATTCCTGTTGAAGAAGGAGAATCTGACTTATTGAAAATGATGGATACTGCAAGAGCAATTCCTAGTACGCCTATTCCTAATACACCAATCGACCCAAATCTGCCACGCGTTGAGTAAAAAAGCCTTATATAGTATTTACGATAATTCGCCAAAAACCCAGCAAATAGTTACTCGTTTATTGGAAAATAATCAAGTAAAAATGCATCTTTCGGGATTACTCGGATCAGCACTTTCATTTGTAATTCGTTCGATTTTTAAGAAATCAGAACTTCCTTTTTTGGTTGTTTTAAACAATAAAGAAGAAGCCGCTTATTATTTGAACGACCTCGAACAGATGGTTGGCGACCAGGATGTCTTGTTTTATCCGGGTTCGTATCGTCGCCCGTACCAAATTGAAGAAACTGATAATGCGAATGTTTTGCTTCGCGCCGAAGTCCTAAACAGAATCAATTCCCGCAAAAAACCGGCGATTATTGTCACCTATCCCGAAGCATTATTCGAGAAAGTGGTGACTCGAAAAGAATTGGATAAAAACACACTAAAAGTATCCGTTGGAGACAAAATTTCTATCGATTTTATCAATGAAGTATTGTTCGAATACGAATTCAAAAGAGTTGATTTCATTACGGAACCCGGAGAATTTTCGGTTCGTGGTGGAATTGTTGATGTGTTTTCGTTTTCGAATGATAATCCATACCGAATTGAGTTTTTTGGAGATGAAGTGGAGAGTATCCGTAGCTTTGATGTTGCGACCCAATTGTCGATTTTACAACAGAAGAAAATTACGATAATTCCAAATGTGGAGAACAAAGTTTTTCAGGAAAACCGAGAAAGCTTCTTGGATTATATTTCAGAAAAAACGGTTGTTTTCATTCAAAACACCGAAGATTTTTTAGCTCAATTAGACAAACAATTTGCCAAAGCCGAAGAAGCTTTCGCAAAATTATCGCAGGAAATAAAACGTGCTGCACCGGAACAATTGTTCTTGAATCAAACGGAGTTTATAAAAAGAGCCTTAGATTTTTCAATTGTTGAATTGAGTTCTAAAGCTATTTTTAGAACCACCAAAAAATTCGAATACCACATTCAGCCGCAACCGTCGTTCAATAAGCAATTTGATCTGTTGTTGAATAACCTGAATGAAAATCATTTCAATGGCTACAAAAATTATTTGTTTTGTTCCAATGAAGCCCAAGCCAAACGTTTTCATGATATTTTTGAGACTTTGGACGAAGCGAATTCTGAAAACATTAGAAAACAATATCATACCGTTGTTTTGCCTTTGTACCAAGGTTTTATAGACGAAGAAAACCAAATTACCTGTTATACGGATCATCAAATTTTTGAACGCTATCATAAATTCAGCATTAAAAATGGGTATTCGAAAAAACAGAATATTACTTTAAAAGAATTGACGACGTTATCCGTTGGCGACTATGTGACGCATATTGACCACGGAATTGGGAAATTTGGAGGATTGCAAAAAATACAAGTCGAAGGCAAAACACAGGAAGCAATCAAACTTGTTTATGCTGATAATGATATTGTGTATGTGAGTATTCATTCGCTGCACAAGATTTCAAAATACAACGGAAAAGACGGAACGCCACCCAAAATTTACAAATTGGGTTCGAATGCCTGGAAGATTTTAAAACAAAAAACGAAGGCACGTGTCAAGCATATAGCATTCAATTTGATACAATTGTATGCCAAAAGAAGATTAGAGAAAGGATTCCAGTTTGCGCCTGACAGTTATTTGCAAAATGAATTAGAAAGTTCATTTATTTATGAAGATACACCGGATCAAACCAAATCAACCCAAGAAGTAAAAGCGGATATGGAAAGTGATCGTCCAATGGATCGTTTGGTTTGTGGGGATGTAGGTTTTGGTAAAACCGAAGTCGCCATTCGTGCTGCTTTTAAAGCAGTAGACAATAGCAAACAAGTCGCCATTCTGGTTCCTACCACGATTTTGGCATACCAGCATTACCGCACTTTTACGGAACGATTGAAAGATATGCCTGTTTCAGTTGGGTATTTAAACCGTTTCAGAACGGCTAAACAAAAAGCCGAAACGCTAAAATTATTAGCAGAAGGAAAACTCGATATTGTCATAGGAACACATCAATTGGTTAATAAAAATGTAATTTTCAAAGATTTAGGATTGTTAATTGTGGATGAGGAACAAAAATTTGGGGTGAATGTAAAAGATAAACTGAAAACTATTGCCGCCAATGTCGATACACTGACTTTGACAGCAACGCCAATTCCGAGAACACTGCAGTTTTCATTGATGGCAGCGCGTGATTTATCTGTAATTACAACGCCGCCACCAAACAGATATCCAATTGAAACGAATGTAGTTGGCTTTAGCGAAGAATTGATTCGGGATGCCATTTCTTATGAAATTCAGCGTAACGGACAGGTTTTCTTCATCAATAACCGAATAGAGAACATCAAAGAAGTCGCGGGAATGATTCAGCGTTTGGTGCCAAATGCCAGAGTTGGAATTGGCCACGGCCAAATGGAAGGAAAAAAACTGGAAGAATTGATGTTGGCTTTTATGAACGGAGAATTTGATGTTTTGGTAGCGACAACCATTATCGAAAGCGGTTTGGACGTTCCTAATGCCAATACAATTTTTATCAATAATGCGAATAATTTCGGCTTGTCTGATTTGCATCAAATGCGGGGTCGGGTAGGGCGTAGCAATAAGAAAGCATTTTGCTATTTTATTTGTCCGCCGTATTCAGCGATGACCGAAGATGCAAGAAAACGAATTCAGGCTTTGGAACAGTTCAGTGAACTCGGAAGCGGATTTAATATTGCGATGAAAGATTTAGAGATTCGTGGTGCCGGTGATTTATTGGGAGGCGAACAAAGTGGTTTTATCAACGAAATTGGTTTTGATACCTATCAAAAAATCATGAATGAAGCCATCGATGAATTGAAGGAAAATGAATTTAAGGATTTGTATCCTGAGGAAAACAATTTGGAAACCAAAGAATATGTAAAAGACCTGCAAATCGACACCGATTTTGAGTTGTTGTTTCCAGATGAGTATATCAATAATGTTTCGGAACGTTTGAGTTTGTATAACGAATTAGGCGGTGTAAAAAACGAAGAAGAACTCATCATTTTCCAGAATAAGCTGATTGACCGTTTTGGTTCTTTGCCGCCACGAGCCAATGCGTTAATGAATAGTATTCGTATCAAATGGATTGCTACCCGCATTGGAATCGAGAAATTAGTGATGAAACAAGGCAAGATGATTGGGTACTTTGTATCCGACCAACAATCGAATTATTATCAATCGAATCGTTTTCAGGATGTTTTGCAGTTTGTGCAAAAACACAGTTCTATTTGTAAAATGAAAGAAAAACAAACCCCTAACGGTTTGCGACTGCTGTTAACTTTTGACAATGTAAAATCGACAAGAAAAGCATTGGAATTAATGGAGTTGTTGGGGAAGTAGATTTTAAGATAAAAAGCTTCCAACCTCAAAATCAGGAAGCTTTAATTAAAAAATTCTTACACGATTGGCAGGGATTTTATAAATTGATAATATTATTTCTTGATCAATACTTTAAAGGTCCTAAGTAAGAATTAAACCTTTTAGTTCTGAAAAGATAAAAAAACACCTCGAGAGAGGTGTTTCAAAACAAAACCCAAATTATACTCTAAAACTTATATTGTAATAAAATCTCATTTGTATTTTTAGCACTTGCCATTGTTGAAATAGTACTCATTTCATAAGCATAACCAATGATGAATTTATTTTTTAAAATGAAATTAGCCATTGCTGCGTAGGCTTTATCTGTACGATACAATGCGCCAACTTCAAAATTATTCTGTATTTGCAAAATGGTATTGAAATCAACAGAAAATGGAGCAGCAGTAACATATCTAGCCAACAAAGAAGGTTTTAATACTAATGTACCTGCTGGATTAAGATTAAAATCATAACCACCGCTTAGATAAACTCTTGGTTTGTTGGTTTCTACTGTTGCATATCCATTATCATTTTTTGCGTTTTGGATATTTAATAATTTTGGAACCGAAAGCGATATATAGAATTTTTCGCTTTTTAATAAAGCACCCGCACCAAAGTTGGGATTAAAGGTGTGAATGGAACCAAAAGCAGGATCTGCTTCAATAGAATACAGCTCTAATCCAGCTGTATTTAGATTAAAATTAGTACCTCCTGCGTTTATACCCAAATACAAATCGGTATTTTGAGTCATTTTTACTTTATAAGATAAATTAATATCTACAGCTGTTTGTTTTTCTATAAAAGTAGAAGAATTGACTACTGCGATACCAAACCCAAGGTTATTTGCTATCGGCATTCCAAAAGAAACTGCCTGAGTTTTTGGTGCATTTGCAATTCCGCTCCACTGATTTCTAAGGGAACTTGTAATTACGGTTTGCTCATCAACACCTGCATAAGCGGGATTGATAACATTCATGTGGTATTTGTAAAAAGCGAAAGAGCCTTCTTGTTGTGCAAAAACCGAACTGCCAATTAAGAGTAGTGCGCCTGCCAATATGTAATGTATTTTTTTCATGTTATTTTTTTATTTATAAATTATTTAGCAATGTAAATCCACCCTTGTTTGTCAATAGAACCATCATCGCCTAAATCAATTTGATAGAAATAAGAACCTACAGCTACAACTGAACCGGTGTTTTTGTATTCTCCATTCCAGTCATTTTGGTAATCTTTAGAAAAATACACTTCTCCTCCTGTGCTGTTTAATATGCGAACGGAGGAATTAGGATGATTTATTAAATTATTTATAAACCAAGTGTCATTTTTACCATCTCCATTTGGAGAAAATCCTTCCGCAACATTTATTTCAACTAAATCACAAGCATCGCCAATACCATCATGGTCAATATCTGCTTGGTCTTGATTATACGTTGTAGGACAGTTATCATTTACATCCAAAACACCATCAAAATCATGGTCTTCATTATACACTTCGATTGTGAAATTTTTAGTTGTAGAACCAATAGAATTAGTAGCAGTAACAGTATAACTTATTGCAGTTGTCTCTATAGTTGGTCTTCCACTTATTGCTCCTGTACTGGTATTAAAACTCATTCCGGTGGATAAAGAAGGATTAATGCTAAAAGTCGATACCGGATTTGAAGTTACAGTTGGTACTACCGCTTCCATTACTATGTTTATTGGTAACCTAAGGTTTCCTATATAAGTTAGGTCTGTAGGTATTCCTTGTATTTCAATACTAATTGTTTTTGAAGAAAAACCATAGCTATTGGTTGCAGATACTGTGTATACTGTTGCAGATTGAATGCTTGTTGGCGTTCCACTGATAATACCAGTTGCAGAGTCCAATTGAAGTCCTCCAGGTAATGCTGGATTTACAGTATATACAAGATTGCCTAAACCTTCATTTACTGAAGGAACTAAGCTTGTAATACCTATATTTGTAACAAAAATATTAGGGGTAATATAGTTTAATTTACTTGGTGCAGAAGGGATTAAAATACTATACTCTGCGGTCGTTTTATTAAAAATAATGTTATAAACACCGGCTGTTGGCACAGTTATAGGATTAGCATCAACAATTGCGGTTCCTGATGGAAAGTCTGTTCCTCCCCAATTGTAAGGTAAGGTCCAAGCGTGATCCCCTCTAAATTTTAATGCGCCTGGTATTAAAGAAACTCCGTCAAGCGTATAAACAATTCCGTCTGTAGAGGTCATATCCGTATCGGTTACCCAAGCTCCCGGGGTAGCATCTCCAAATATACTTATGGTTTGAAAAGCAAAACTGTAAACTCCTGTAGTTTTATTAAAAGTAATATTATAAATACCTGCAGTTGGTACAGTTATAGGATTAGCATCAACTACTGCTGTTCCTGATGGAAAGTCTGTTCCTCCCCAGTTGTAAGGTAATGTCCAAGCATGATCCCCTCTAAATTTTAATGCACCAGGTAGTAAAGAAACTCCTTTAATTGTATAAATAGTACCATCTGTAGTGGTCATATCCGTATCGGTTACCCATGCTCCCGGAGTTGCATCTCCAAATATACTGATTACTTGAAAATTTACTTGCGGTACAATAAATGAATAAACTCCAGTTGTACTATTAAAACTAACGTTATATACTCCGGCTGTTGGTACTGTAATCGCAGCTCCGTCTAAAATTCCTGTACCAGACGGGAAAGCTGTTCCTCCCCAGTTAGTCGTAGGTGTCCAAGCATGGTCCTGACGAAATTTAACAGCACCAGAAATTAGTGTAATTCCATTAATGGTATAGTGAATACCATCTGTTGTTGCCATATCGGTATCAGTATTCCAACCATCGGGAGTTGCATCACCAATCAAACCTATAACTGGATAGACTACTTGTTGTAATGTAAAACTATATTCAGCTGTAGTTTTATTAAAAGTCACATTATATTTTCCTTGCACTGATGTAATCGCAGCTCCGTCTAAAATTCCTGTACCAGACGGGAAAGTTGTTCCTCCCCAGTTAGTCGTAGCTGTCCAAGCATGATCCTGACGAAATTTAACAGCACCCGAAATTAATGTAACTCCATTAATGGTATAGTGAATACCGTCTGTTGTTGCCATATCGGTATCAGTATTCCAACCACCGGGAGTTGCATCACCAATCAAACCTATAACTGGATAGACTACTTGCGGTGTTGCAATTGAATAGACTCCTGTAGTTTTATTAAAAGTAATATTATAAATACCTGCAGTTGGTACAGTTATAGGATTAGCATCAACTACTGCTGTTCCTGATGGAAAGTCTGTTCCTCCCCAGTTGTAAGGTAATGTCCAAGCATGATCCCCTCTAAATTTCAATGCTCCTGGAATCAAAGCAACTCCGTTAAGAGTATAAGTCGTTCCATCTGTGGTGGTCATATCAGTATCTGTTGTCCAGCTTCCTGGAGTCGCATCTCCAAAGATACTGATCGTTAGAAAAGCTGAATTCTGTTTTTCAACCGAAATAAGCGGTGGCTTTTTTGCATTTGCAAAAGAAATTGTCAAAAGACAAATAATAAAAAAGAGTAATTTCTTTTTCATAGTTTTTGGTTTTTAAGTTAGTATTAGTATTTATTTTTTTTGTGATTCTGTTTAATAAACCATATTACAAAACAGGTGTATTTGCAATATGGTTTATGGTTTATTCTTCAAATTAGATTTTTTTTAAATCCTTCATTTCCGTAGCAGTATCTTCTTTGATACTGATAGCAGTACCTCCACCGGGAGCAATGTATTGTTTCAAAACACTTTTTGAAGTGACTATGATCTTTTGAATCGTATAATTTTGTGGTTTTTCGTTCCAACTGGCATCTTTAGCATCCGAATAAACTGTTGCGATGTATTTTTTACCTTTTGGAAGATAATCAAAAGCAATAGTTGCTGTTCTTGCGTTTTCATCAGTGATACCACCCACGAACCATTCGTTTTTACCTTTTGCTTTACGGGCAATAGTGATGTAATCACCTGGCTCAGCTTCTAGGATATAACTATTGTCCCAATCTACTGCAACATCTTTGATAAACTGAAAAGCATCTGGAAAACGATTGTAATTATCCGGAATGTCAGCTGCCATTTGCAACGGGCTGTACATCGTCACATAATAGGCTAGTTGTTTTACCAAAGTTGTATTGACACGTTGGTTTCCACCAGTTTTGTAGTAGGTAAGATCAGTTTGAAAAATACCGGGTGTATAATCCATTGGTCCACCCATCAAGCGGGTAAATGGTAAAATAGTGGTGTGTTCCGGAGCTAATCCTCCCATAGCTTCAAATTCTGTTCCTCTAGCTGATTCTTGTGCAACCCAGTTTGGATAGGTACGGTTTAACCCCGTAGGACGTACTGCTTCGTGGCTGTCTATCATGATTTTATAATCGGCAGCGCGCTCCGCTACGTGTATGTAATGATTGACCATCCATTGTCCGTCATGATGTTCACCACGCGGAATAATTTTCCCTACATAACCTGTTTTTACAGCATCATACCCATTGTCATTCATAAACTGAAAAGCACGGTCCAAACGACGTTCGTAGTTTGTTGCAGCTCCCGAAGTTTCGTGGTGCATGATAATCTTTACACCTTTTGCGGCAGCGTACTCATGAACTGCTTTTACATCAAAATCAGGATAGGCAGTTGTGAAATCAAATACTTCTTCTTTCCAATTGTTAATCCAATCTTCCCAACCTACATTCCAACCTTCGATAAGGATGGCATCAAACCCATTTTTTGCTGCAAAATCAATGTATTCTTTGGCATGTTCCGTTGTCGCTCCGTGTTTTCCATTTGGCGTAAGCTTAGTAAAATCTTGATTTAGTTTTACATTATTCTCTTTTCCATAAGCCCAAGTACTTTTTCCAGCCACGAAATATTCCCACCAAATTCCAATGTATTTCACTGGTTTTATCCAAGAAACATCTTTGTAACTTGTAGGCTCGTTGAGGTTTAAGATTAGTTTTGAAGCCAAAATATCAGTGGCCTTATCACTTACCACAATGGTTCTCCAAGGCGTTTGAGCATCCGTTTGCATGTATCCTTTATTCCCGACAGCGTCCGGGGTAAGATGGCTGCTCATTTTGAAAGTCGTTGCATCCACGTTTAAAGACATAGCTGGATAATTAATCAATGCCGCTTCGTGAATATTGATGTATAAACCATCTGAAGATTTCATCATAGAAGGCGTTTGTACCGCCAAATTTTTGATAGGAAATTGGGAATTGATTTCAACGGTAGCTTTTTTCATCAACGAAGGAATCTCCGAAATCTTGGATGTGGTATAAGCATATTCATTCGTGTCATAATCTCCCGGAATCCAGAAAATTTTATGATCTCCTGCCAATTGAAATTCGGTATGTTCTTCTTTGATTACAAAATAATTCAAATCATTTTGTTTTGGAAATTCATATCTAAACCCCAATCCATCGTTGAACAAACGAAACCGAATTCGGATGTATCGATTGTTATTTTTGGCTTGCGCCAAAGTAACTACCAATTCGTTGTAATTATTACGAATCGTTTTTTGTTCGCCCATAACAGGATCCCAATTAACATCAACAGCCGTTTGGGTTGTGTTTGTAATAGAAAAGCCATCAATGAATGATGCTACATCTTTTGTTTCTAGGCCTAAAGTACTGGATTTGATAACCGGTTTTCCCTTGTAGGTTAATTGGTAAGAAGGCACTCCATTTTCTTTCAATTCAAATTTTAGAACAAGATTCTTGTTAGGCGAATTGATTTCTTGTGCGAGCATCCATAATGGGCTTGCACAAACGAATAGAAATAACGCATAAAGGCGTATTTTTTTAAGTCTAAAGTTCATATTTTTTATTTTTTTTATTAATAAAGAGATGCTATTCTGGTTTAATAGTGGTGCTTTAATTTAGATTATGACCGTTTTTTGAATGCACTGAATAGTTATGAATCGTTCTTGAAGAACTTTCACAGCGTTGCAGGAATGAACTGTAGTTCATCCTTAATAAATTGACGCAAAAGCACAAAGACACATAGGTTCGAAGTATTTTAAAAATTTAAACAAACTATCAAATTGCTTAAAAGCAAGAAAGTGATATGAATTAAATCTTTTGTGCCTTTGTGTTTTACGACAATAAAAATAGAATAGTGTTTTGGCTAACGAATGTTACCTAAAACTAATTTTCAGCATTAGTTTTTCAATACTTTATATTGAAATGGCAATAAACTTATTTGAGTAGTTGCTGTTATTGCAGCACCGGTAAATCCATCTTTCCAAGTCAATTTAGATAATGAAACTGGAATAGTATAATTGACTGTTGCAGAGGTTAAGTTAGATAGCACAAAGACTTTTTCAGTAGCGGTTTCCATAGTGAATGCACTTACAGCATCACTACTATACCCTTTGTAAGTCCCTTTTTTTAGCGCATTGCTAGAATTTCTGAAAGCAATAATCTTCTTATATTCTGCTAGCATATCTAAATCGGCAGTACTCCAGTCAATAGGGGTACGGGTAAAATATTCGATTCTTTTATTGTATCCTACTTCTTGTCCGTTATAGATCATAGGTACTGAATTCATGTATGCTGCAACTACAAATGCTGCAATAGATCCTTTTTTTCCGCCAAATAACTCTAACGGTGTACCATCAGAAAGGTTGACATCATGATTGGTTGTATACCTAACAATTCTATTTTCAGGATTGTAATTATTAGCATATTCGGTAGCATTTGAATCTTGTAAAGTGGTAGCAGATTTATTTTCTTTGAAAACTTTTTCCAAAGCACTGAAGAAGTTAAAACCAAAAGTATAATCAAAACCAGCAGCAAATTGATTTACTTTCGTTCCTTCTGCAAGCATTAATAGATTTTGATTTTTCTTGATTTTTCTTAAAGTGGTGATGGCTTCTGACCAAAAATTCTGAGGTACAAAATCAGCATAATCACATCTGAAACCGTCTATGTTTGCGCTGTATACCCAATAGGACATCGCATCAATCATCGCACTTCGCATTTCAAGATTAGTGAAATCTAACTGTGCGACATCATTATAATTAGTTCCTGGAGGAATAATAATATTTCCACTAGCATCTTTTTGATACCAATCTGGGTGAGCGGTAATCCAGGCGTTATCCCATGAAGTATGGTTAGCAACCCAGTCCAATATAACTGCCATGTTTTTTTTGTGGGCTTCTTCCACCAAAATACGTAAATCTTCCAAAGTACCAAAATCCGTATTTACAGCTTTATAATCTTTAACAGAATAGGGAGATCCCAATCCGCCTGCTGATTGAACTACTCCAACAGGATAAATAGGCATTAAATAAATAACATTAACCCCAAGTTCTTGAATAGAAGTTAGTTTTTCCTGAACCCCTTTTATAGTTCCTGCCTGACTAAAAGCACGAATGTTTACTTGATAAATGACGGCATCTTCTTTTTTAGGCATTTTTTCAAACCGTGTTCCATATTGTGGATAAGCCGGAGCTGGAGTTGACTCATTATCCGAAGAACTGCATGAGGCTAGTACCGAAGAAAAGATAAGTACAAAAACGATGTTGATATATAATTTCATTTTTTTGATTTTTAATAATAACCGTTATAAACTTAGAAATGGTTGCATCCCTCCTCCTTTTTAAAAAAAGAGGAATGCTTTTTAAAATTACTAACTAAACCATTTTTATGCTAAACGAGTATTCTGTTTATTAGATTTTTGTGACTGTATAAGTAGCAGTGGCAGGATAGAGACCGGTTATTGCATCTTTTTCTTGTATAGAAAACGTTACCTCATAAGTACCGGCTTCACTTATATAATGAGCGCCCGGATCGTCCAGATATACTTTCCCCTCGTTATTATTTTTTGGACCATAATTTATTGTCCAAGAGTTGTTAAGTCTGAATTTTACATTTCCAACTTTTAAAGCGCCTTTAAATTTCCATATTTTTAGTTGGTGGTCATAAGACATATTGGTAGAATTATCCCAACCTCCGTCAGTTGCATCCCCAACAACACCCCAAGAAAAAGGAGTAGCTGTCCATTTTGCAGTGTTTAGGTTTACAGTCATTTGATAGGAACCCGCTTTTGCAATTTGAAAATCGGTATCACTTCCATTAACTATATTTCCATTGGCATCAGCTCCGTAATATTGACTCCAGCTTCTTTCATTGGTGAATTTAAATCCTAAACCTTGTGTTTCTGGAAAAGTCACATATCCTTGAAAAATACCGCTATCAATTGCTTTTAGTTCTGCAGCAGTATTTACATCCCATCCTTGGTAACTTCCCGGCATATAGATTGCTCCAAACACCACTTTTTTAGCAAAAGGGGTTACGCTTAATTCTATAGGATTTGAATATATTTTTCTGTCCAAAGTTGATTCTACACGAACTACTATTTTTCCTGCAACATCAACTGGAAGACCTAATTTAATAGCCATTTTGTTAAGGTCACTTCCTGAAAAAGCTTTGCTTAATACATCTACTCCAACTTCAACACGAACTGCTTTTGACCAAGCTGTAGCTCCAATAGCATTTGCTGGAAGATCAAATTCCAATGCATACGTTACAGGTGCATTCACAGGAAATGTTACCGCAGGCCATGATAGGGTTAGTACAGATAGATTTTCGTTTTCTGTAGAAATTACGATAGCGTTTGACGAAGCCTCAATTGAACCCGAAAAATTCACTTCTTTTAAAGAGGTAAGTATGGCGTCATTTTCACAGGATACACCAAGGAAAAGTAACGCGCAAATTACGAATAACTTGTTTATATATTTTTTCATAATAGTTCTATGTTTAGTAACCTGTATTTTGTTTTATTCCTTTGTTTGCATCCAATGCTGCTGTTGGTATTGGGAACAATTTTCTGTAATTAGCAGAAACACCTCTGAAATCATTTGCTAATAAGAATTTATCAAAACGAATCATATCTTGTCTTCTGTGTCCTTCCCAATTTAACTCAAATCCTCGCTCATTATAAACATCGTCTAATGTAGGATTTGCAGCTAATATTCCAAGTCCGGCACGTTGTCTGACAGGATCTATGAATGGTTTTGCAGCAGCGGGATTACCTAGTCTAACATTACATTCTGCTTTCATTAATAATACATCAGCATAACGATAGATAGGGAAATCATTTGATGCACCACCACCGTCCATAGGTGTAACAGGATAAAATTTAGTATTACGAACACCAGCTTGTGGTGCAGCACCAGGATTGTCTAATGACGCTACATCAATAGAATAATTTACTCCTCCGCCTTGGTCTCCATAACGGAATTGTTTTTTACGAATGTCTTTATCATCGTATTTCAAAAAGAAATCTTTAGGCACAATGGTACCATTCCATCCGCTATAACCAAACAAGTTTTTGGCGTCCGGGCCGTTTAGACTTCGAACTGTAAAAATATTACGGGATACTACATTTGCAGTAACAAACATGGCTAATATGGTTTCATCATCCGGAAGTACATCTCCAAATAATTCATAGTATTTGTTTCCCATTGGACTGGAAGCATTAGCTGCACCGGAATGAAGTGAGAATCCACCACCACTTACTTTATCACAAGCTGCCAAACATTTTTCCCATTCAGGAGTACCAGTATATACTCCGGCATTCAAATATACTTTAGCTAATAAAGTGTACCCTGCCCATTTATTAAATCTTCCGTAATAGTTTCCACCTTTGGTAGCCGAAAGAGTTTCTACATTTTCGGTTAACTCTTTTACGATGAAATTATAAACCTCTTTACGGCTTGATTGTGGAATTTGATTTACAGTTATATTATTATCCGTGTAGAAAGGAACATCTCCAAAATCATCTATCAATAAATAATAGAAAAAGGCTCTCAATACTTTAGCTTCAGCAATTTTTGAAGGCTCTGCATTTGATTTTTCTAATTGGTTAACGGCTAAATTGGCATTGAAAATAGATTTGTACAACCATCTCCAAGTGTTGTTTATAAAAGAATCCGTTGGTAACCAATCGTGTTTGTATAAACGGGCAAAATCCAATTCCCAATCACCGGTTGTTCTATGAGGAATAACTTGTTCATCCGAACTAAAGCAGTTTAAGTCATACCATCCTCTGTCTGCTCCAGCATATCCTACACCATCCCAATTCCCGCCAACTTGGGCGTAAACACTTGCCAATGCTACATCGGCTCCTTGCGCAGACCCATAAAAGTCATCTGCTGTATATTTATCATATACTTTTTCATCAACATTGGTACAACCAACAAGTAATAAGAAACTTAAGCTTCCTATTAGCAATATATTTTTGATTTTCATTTTTCTTTTACTATTTAAATTTCACATTCAAACCAAAGGCAAAACTTCGGGTACGCGGATAAATACCATTATCGCCTCCAAAGCCATTACTACCACTCATATTTAATTCGGGATCAATTCCTGAATAGGGTGTAATCAACAGTAAATTATTTCCGGTAAGAGAAAGGCGAACAGATTCAATGTATTTGATTTTTTCAAAATGAAAATTGTAGCCAACAGTTACATTTTCTAATCGTAGAAAAGAACCATCTTCAAGCCATAAATCAGAACCATATTTAGAAGTGAATAATCCTAATGGAATGGCACTGTCTAAAATATTTGCTTTACCGATATTTTCTAAATAACTTAAGCTTGATCGCAAGCCATTGTATATTTTGTTTCCTCCTGATCCTCTCCATAACATAGAGACATCTAAATTTTTATATTGGAAAGTCGGGTTAAATGCATACGTATAAGTTGGTAAAGCAGAACCTTTTATCAAACGATCCGGGCTTGTATTTCCTTGGTCAATGATTCCATTTCCGTCAACATCAAGTACAGTTTCAGAATTTGCATTGTCTTTTCCGGTATGATGTAAGATGTTGAAAGTCCCAATAGGTTGTCCAGCTATCAAAAACGAACTTGGTCCCCAAGACACATTATCAGTGTTTAACGGAACTCCGTTGATACTACCGCTTAAGTTTAATACTTTGTTTCTCAATAAAGATAAATTCCCGGCAAGTGTAAGTGTCGTGTTTTCTGTTTTTATCAAATCATACCCTAAGGCAACTTCCAGTCCTTTATTTAACAGACTTCCTACGTTTGCTTTTATTGTATTGTAAGGGAATGGAGGTTGTGGAACAGTATAATCAAATAAAAGATTATCAGTAGTTGCTGTAAAAACATCGACAGTTCCTCTGATTCTGTTGTTTAAAAGAGCAAAATCTACTCCGATATTGGTTTGTTTTTTTGTTTCCCAACGTAAATCTGCATTAGCATTTTGAGTCACATTGAAATTGGTAATTTGTTGACCTCCAAAATAAGTTACTCCAGATCCACCCACTAATGAAATAGAATTTTGTGGAAATAACCCTTGCTGGTTACCCGTAACTCCATATCCACCACGTAATTTTAACTCGCTGAAAATAGTTTGGTTAGCCATAAAAGGTTCTTTGTCTATTTGCCAAGCTGCCGAAGCTGAAGGGAAATCTCCCCATTTATTATTTATACCAAATACTGAAGAACCATCTCTTCTGATACTGGCCGTAAATAAATATCGGTTTAAAAACGAGTAATTTACACGTCCTAAAAATGAAACTAAGGTTCTGTCATTTTTATAAGAACTAATATCTCCTGGTTGTACTTTTGATAAATCACCCAATTGCAACGCATTATAAGTGGCAATATCATTGATAAAACCTTTAGCTTGAGCAAAATTACCCTGATAGGTTTGATTTTGCCATTCGTATAATGCCAAAGCGTTGATGCTGTGGTCTCCAAATACTTTTTTATACGAAAGACTAATATTCATTAATCTTTCATTTTGTCTGTTGTTACTAATGTTAGCGTATCCTTTTTGGTCCATTGCATATGCATTAGTCGATTTGGCAGGAAGATAATATCCATTTGTACTATTCGTTTTTCTCCAACTTCCAAACCAACCAGCTGTTAAACCTTTGTATAAATCTAAATCAGCTTTTAGGCTTCCAAATAAATTGTCATATTGTCCTTGATTAGTAACAGTTTGTGCTGCTGCATAAGGATTTAGGTATTGAAAAATATTAGGATCTGTAAAATAACTTCCATCAGTATTGTAAACAGGATCCGTAGGGCGCATTACATAGGCATTTGTAATTAAATTAGATGTAAATGCTGCTCTTCCGATGCTTCCAATACTATTAGTTGCATTGGTAACTCCACTGTTAAGATTGAAAGTCAATTTTAATTTATCATCCATCGCCGATTGAGTGGCTTGAATTCTACCGATATATTTTTGATTACTGGTGTTGATAACAACTCCATCTTGTAAAATAGCACTTATCGAAGCTCTATAACTAAATTTATCTGTTCCTCCACCAAAAGATAACGTATGCGTTTGCGTAGCGCCACTTTTAGTAAGAATACCATACCAATCCGTATCTGAGCCATGATTAGCCGAGGCAGGAACGCCAACTAATTGCGCTTGTTGCCACCATTGATCAGCATTCAGCATGTCTAGTTTTTTAGGAATATAATCGATAGCCATTGAGCTAGAATATTCCACAGATGTTTTTCCTGCTTTATTTTTCTTGGTACTAACAATAATTACACCTGCAGCACCTCTTGAACCATAAACAGCAGTAGCAGAAGCATCTTTTAATATGTCCATCGAGGCGATTTCACTTGGAGGAATTTGGTTTAATAAATCCATATTTCCTTGAACACCATCCACAACAACTAAAGGATCATTTCCACCAATTAAAGAAGATATTCCACGAATTCTTACACTTGGTGCCGTACCTGGCTCACTACCCGTTTGGGTAATATTTACTCCGGCCATTTTACCGGAAATTAATTGTAGTGGGTTGACAACCGCACCTTGATTCATGTCTTTTGCAGCAATTGAAGAAACTGCACCTGTAACATCTTTTCTGGTAGAAGATCCATAACCTATCAATACAACTTCTTGTAAAGAAGTTGTTTCTGGGAAAAGTTGAATAATGCTATTGTCTTGATTTGCAGAAACTCTTCTTTGTTTATATCCTATATATGATATCAGAAGCATGGCTTCACTGTCTTCAACGGTTATTTCAAAATTTCCGTTAGCATCAGTAATAACTCCTTTTTTTGTTTTTTCTTCAATGATGGATGCACCGGGAAGAGGCATTCCATTTTCATCAGATACTTTACCTTTGATAGTCTTTTTTAGATAAAACTTCTCATCTGTTTTTTCAATAAGAGGTTTTTTCAAAATAATTTGAGTATCCCGAACTTTAAAATCCGTACCAGTTCCTTTGAATAGTTTATCTAAAACTACATCAATTGTTTGGTCCTTTACACGGATAGAAATGATACGATTTAAATCAATATCATTCATTTTGTAAATAAATCGAAAATCTGTTTTTTGCTCAATGGTTTCGATAACCGTTTCCACGGTTGTGTTGTTTAATTCTAAACTTACTTTTGTTTTTTGGGCATAAGTATTAGCTCGAATATTAAACATGGCCACCAAAAGAAGGAGAGTAGTTAGTTTCAATTTTAGGTTATTTTGGAACAATGGGAATTGTATCCCACTATTCTTTGGTTTTTTTTTCATAATTTTGTAAATAGATTGTATTTAATCAGTTAGGTTCAATCACTTATTCAATCGGAAATTGTTCGCAGCTCTTTCCGATTTTTTTATGCTTCAATAGTTAACTCGTCATTTTTCATTAGTTTTTAAGGGTTATTTAATTAGTATCTCATTGTTTTTTATTGTGTAATTAATGCCGTGAACATCATTAAAGTAACTCAGTACTTTCTCTATTGGTTCATCACCAAAACTGGCATAAAATTTCTCATTAGCCAATTTCTTGTTTTGGTTAACAATTGTAACATTGTAATGTCTTTCCAGTTTTTTTGTTATATCGTTAAAGCTCATGTTTTTAAATGTCAATCGCCCTTCCATCCATGAAGTATAAACATCAGTAATAACAGGTTTAGTTTCAATATGATTGTCTTTTCTATTAAAACTACCTTTGTATCCGGGTTTAAGAACGGTATTTTTATTGGCGTCAAATTTCTCATTTGCAGTATATAAACCTACAGAACCTTCTACTAAAACTACATCTGTTAAATTATCTTCAGGATAACTGGAAACATTAAAATGAGTTCCCAAAACACGAATGTTCAAATTATCTGCATTGACTATAAAAGGGTGTTTTTTATCTTTTGTCACATCAAAAAAGGCTTCTCCGTCCAGAAAAACCTGTCTGTTTTCACCGGCAATAAATCGTACAGGATATTTAAGTGTGGTTCCTGAGTTCAGATGTACAATTGTCCCGTCAGATAATTCCAATTCAAATCGTTTTCCGTATGGAATTTTAATGGTATTGTAAACTAGTTTTTCTAAAGGGGTTTCAGTATCGTAGGCAATTTTATTTCCATTATGATTAGCTACAACATTTCCTTCGGAGTCGGTTACTTGGGATTTTTTACCGGCTGAAATAATTTGAACATCACCGTTTGCTAATTGCAAAGTGATTTCATTGCTATTTATAATTGGATCATTTTTTTGTTTGAAAAAACCGTGTTGATAAGACCAGCCAATGGATAACAAAACAATAATCGATGCTGCAACAGAAATGTATTTGAACATTGGAAACTTTTTGGTTTCAATCGCTGTTGATTCCGTTTCTTTTGCGCTAATTAATATTTTAGAAAATATTTTATCTGCAGTCGCTTCATCCATTTCTGGAATTTCGTCAACTAGTATTTTTATGTCTTCAACTGCTGGGAAATCATTAGTAAGTCTGTTTTTTCTGTAATAGTCAACAACTTCATTACTTTCTTCCAAATTGCATTGGTTTAAAATAAATTTATGAAGTAATTTTTGTATTTCTGAATTTTCATTCATTTCGAATTGGGTTTTTTGATCCTGTACTATATAATACAGTTGAAGTGGAGTTGACTACTACTCAAACGTTATAAATTTTTTAACTTTAACATAAAATAATTTAAAAAAAAATAGCTATAAGACTTGTAATCCCTTGTTATTACTGATGTCGGTTGATTTTTACGAAATAAAATTTTTTTAAAAAAAAGCCAAAAAAAATCACCCATAAAGAGTGATTGAGGTCTTAATTTTTTATATTGATTTATAAGATGCCATCATGACCTTTAAAAAAAAGGCGTATTGATTCCAGTGCTTTACTCATTTGGCTTTTTACGGTATTTACAGAAATGCCTAATTCATGGCTGATTTCTTCATAGGTTTTACCTTGTTTGCGCGACATTTTAAAAATAAGTTTGCGTTTGGGAGGCAGTTGTTTGATGGCTTGTTTTTTTAGTCTTTTGCAATCGGCTTCTCGAATGGAATAATCACCCTGATCATGAGATTTTTGACTTTTGTAGAAAATCTCTTCTTTTAGAAGTTCATCATTGGCGGCTTTATTCAAAAAATTAAAGGCTTGATTTCTGGCAATGGTGAACAAATAGGATTTAAAGGATTGCTCTAAATTCAAGTTTTCTCGATTCAACCAAACTTTCAAAAATACTTCTTGAACATTTTCTTCGGCTAATTCTTTTGACTTCAGAATACTAATGCTATAGCCATAAATATCTTGGTAATAGAAATCAAAAAGGGAACGAAATGCTTTTTCGTTGTGATTTTTGAGTTCACTAACCAATAATTGTTCGCTATAGTTTTTTGTTTCTGACATTAATTTGGATACCCTTTATTTTTTTGGGATTATAATAAGACACTCTCAATTCTAGCCTCTTAATTGCCTGATGAATTAGCAAATATATAAAAATATTATTCGCATCGATTCCTTTAAGTCAAAAAGGATTTTTAATTTATTCACAAAACTTTGGAGATAAGTAGTGCGGTTTGAATAAAAAACGGGATTCCGTTTAACTCGAAAATAAAATTTGTAATAAAAAAGCTTCCAGTCTTCAAAAAAGGCTGGAAGCTTTAAAATATAGAAAAAGAAATATTAATTCTTTAAATCCTTAATTACTTTAAAAGCGACATCTACTTCATTTTCGCTTACCAAAATTGTAAACTCATTTGAAGTCGAAATTACTTCGTTAATGATAATTCCTTCCCAAGCCAAACGCTGAAAAATGAAATAGTAAATACCGGGAACTACGATATTTTCTTTAGGTAATTTTACCGTAATCGAAGCCAGATTGTCCAGTTTTTGAATCAATTTTTCGTTGGCAAAGTGCTTGTCCACTAAATGGTTTATCGTATTACTTACCACAATATTGGTTTCGTTTACGCCTCTTGATGAGGTATAAAAAATGTCTGGGAAAGCATTCAAATCGGTAATTAATTCAGCTTGTTTGTTTAAAACGGTATCTGATGCTGCAAAAGTATAATCGGTTAGTTCAGAACGAACTGTGATTTCTCCGATGTTTTTTATTACTTTATTTATTTTATGATTTAATCTAAAATCCAACTCTTCCGTAAGTCTTTTTAGAGACATAACGACTGCTCCTTGTTTTACTTCTTTACCAAATTCAGATTCCAATTCTGTCATTATATTTCGGGACAAGGAAGTCAAATTAATGATTCCAAGAGATAAAGCATTTAATAGAAAAGGCTTTGTTTTGATGTAATTTTCTACAATGGATGAAACAGTTTTCATAATGTATTAGGTGTTTTTACTTAGTTTTTACTTAGTTAGAGTGTCAAAAATCTCCGCAAAGATAGATAAAAAACAATTTGTTACAAATATAACATTAGTTTTTTTTGTTAAAAATGATAAAAAGCATCTATAAGGTGTTCAATTACAAAAGATTTGCCTTCTTTATGGATGGCAATGATGTCAAAACGGACTTCAATATCGATATTTTTGTAAATTACGTATGCATTTACGGCTTTTACGAGCAGTTGAATTTTTTTTGGTTTTACAAAATCCTGTGGTAAACCAAATTCCAAGGATGAACGGGTTTTTACTTCAACAACGGCGAGTATGTTTTCTTTTTGGGCAAGAATGTCAATTTCAGCCTTTTGGAAAGTCCAATTGGTTTCAAGTATAGTATAGCCGTCTTTTTGCAGGTATTCTACAGCCATTTCTTCTCCAAATTTTCCCAGTTCATTGTGTTCAGCCATAAAAAAGTGTTCAGTATTCAGTCGCAGTATTCAGTTCGTAAACATCTGCATCAAAAATCGTTAATCAACAATCAAATATTCAGTGTTCAGTCGCAGTATTCAGCTCGTGAACATCTGCAATCAAAATTCGTTAATCAACAATCAGCAATCAAATATTCAGTGTTCAGTCGCAGTTTTTTAAACTTCTACAATCAAAAATCGTTAATCGACAATCTTAAATCAAAAAAAGTGTTCAGTCGCAGGTGTTTAGATCGAAAAACTTCTGCAATCTAAACTCGTTAATCAACAATCAACAATCAATCTTTTTTATTCAAAAATAACGCTACTAGAATTTTCATTCAAATGCATAGTTACTTTACTTCCCAAAATCAAGGCTCTGTTATCATGAATATGTCCCGCCGGAAAATTATAAATAACAGGGATGTTGTATTTTTTAGTGACATCATCTATAATTTCAAGAGCATTTTTTCCCCAAGGAATATCATTGTCTTTCATTTTTGACATGGATCCGACAATAATTCCCTTAATACTTTCCAGGCAACCATTGCGTTTTAAGTTCATCATCATACGATCAATATGATATAAATATTCGTCCAAATCTTCTATAAACAAGATTTTATCGGCACAATCTATAGCCGATTTGGAACCAAATAAGCTATACAAAATAGATAAATTCCCGCCAACCAATTCACCGGAAGCATCACCAAATCGATTCATTGTATTTGGTTCAATCGCATATTTTAAGGATTCCCCAAACATGGCTACTCGTAAGGATTCAATGGCTTCAGGAGTTGCTTTTGGGATACTGATGGGCATAATACCATGTATAGATTTGAAACCCATCGTGTTCAAATGATTGTGCAAAACAGTGACATCGCTAAAACCAATAATCCATTTTGGATTTTGTTTAAAGTTGGTAAAATCCAATAAATCAACCATTCGTACCGTACCATAACCACCGCGAACACACCAGATTGCCTTAATGTTTGGATTGTCTAATTGTTCCTGGAAATCGGCGGCACGTTGTTCATCCGTACCCGCCAATTGATTATCATCTAAACCAATACTTTTTCCAATGACGACTTCCAATCCCCAACTGTGTAACAGATCTATTGCAGGTTTAAGGTTGTCGTCTATGTTTTTTCTGGCTGTTGCCAAAATGGCTATCGTGTCTCCTTTTTGTAAAATAGGTGGTGTTATCATTAGTGTATGGGCTTGAGAATTGAAAGATTGGAAAACAAAAATAAGAAATAGGAATTTATATAAAACATAATTTCTGTTTATAAAAGTAAATCGGGTAGCATGCATATTTGTTGCTTTTTTCTAAAATAAATCCAATAATGAGGTCTTTAATGATTAAAACAAAGATAGACAATTACAAAATAATTCTAAGTTACATCTTCAAATGACTATTTTTACAATAAACGACAAAATTAGGGAATACAGCTATGACTGAAAATAAATTTGTACTTATGAGAATTACCCGCCTGATTCCTTTTTTATTTTTATTTTTTCCAATGATAAAATCGGATGCTCAGCAAAAAAAATATCTGATTCATACGGTTGCATTCTATAATTTCGAAAATCTTTTCGATACGATTAACGACCTTAAAACTAATGATGAGGAATGGACGCCAACAGGAATGCAGCGTTGGACATTTCAAAAATACCAAAAGAAATTGGAGAATCTGGCAAGAGTTTTATCCGAAATAGGTTCTGCCGAAAATCCCGATGCGCCCACATTTATTGGAGGTTGTGAAATTGAAAATAGAGGTGTTCTGGAAGATTTGATCAAACAACCCAAACTGATTGGTAAAGATTATGGAATAATACATTTTGATTCACCGGACAAAAGAGGAATTGATGTGGCTTTATTGTACCAAAAAAAGCAGTTTCAACCCACAAATTACACTAGTATTCCCTTGTATGTTTATAAGAATAATACAAAAACGGCAGCAATTTTAAAAACGGAATCTGAAGAAAAAACCGATGATGTTATGCAAATAAGCACACAAAATTATCGGATTTATACTAGGGACCAACTTTTAGTAACTGGATTTCTGGATGGTGAAGAGATTAATGTTATTGTCAATCATTGGCCATCGCGATCAGGAGGTGAGAAAAAATCAAGCCCTTTTAGGGAGGCTGCAGGTGCTTTGAACAAAAAAATAATAGATTCCCTGCAAAGAATAAAACCAAATGCAAAAGTCATTACGCTTGGGGATTTAAATGACGGACCCTACAATAAAAGCGTTAAAGTGGCGCTTGGCGCAAAAGCAAAAAAGGCCGAGGTGCTCCCGCTTGGAATTTATAATCCGTTCGAAGAAATGGCCAAAAATGGAATGGGAACTCTCGCTCATCGGGATGCCTGGGATATTTTCGACCAAATCATGGTCTCACAATCCTTATTAGTAGCGGATTATTCTTCTTTTCGGTATTGGAAAGCAGGAATTTACAACAAATCATTTCTCATACAAACCAGTGGTCAATACAAAGGATATCCATTGCGACATTCTGCTACCGAAGTGGGATTTAGCGATCATTTTCCAGTTTATATTTATTTAATTAAGGAAAAAAGGTAGTTTGCGATTATTTATTCAACTTAATAGTTTGACTTTTTTTCTAACCATTTAAGGCATTTAAGAAAATGTAAATTAGTAGTCAACATCATTATTTATTACAATTTATATGACCTTATATTTCTTATAGGATTAAATGATTTCATCTATTTTTTAATTTCATAACTTTACATTTAAAAATTAGAAAAAATGGCAATAGCAAAACCTTTCAACCTCAATAAATGGATAGATGAAAATCGTAATCTGCTTAAACCGCCAGTTGGCAATAGAAATTTGTACAGAGAATCCGGCGATTATATCGTCATGATTGTTGCGGGTCCTAATGCCCGAAAAGACTATCATTATAACGAAACGGAAGAATTATTTTACCAACTCGAAGGTTCCATAAAAGTGATTATTCAAGAAGATGGTGAGCGCAAAGAAATGGAACTTCATGCTGGCGATATGTACCTTCATCCTGCCAAAATTCCACATTCTCCGGTGCGTTCCGAGGGTTCAATAGGTTTGGTAATCGAAAGAAAACGAGCTGGGAAAGGCTTTACAGACGGATTGATGTGGTTTTGCGATAATTGCAACCATAAATTACACGAAGTCTATTTTGAATTGCATAATATCGAAAAAGATTTTCTGCCTCATTTTGAACATTTCTATAATTCAGAAGCATTGAGAACGTGTGAAAAATGCGGAACTGTTATGGAAACCGACCCAAGATTTGTTTAATCTGAATTAATTTCAGATTCTCTTTGCTTGGTGTCGATCATTTCGATTGCAAGAGAAATGTCACCCTGAGCGAATTCGAATGGAGGAGCTATTTAGCTTCGCTGAATCGTCGATTTCCCGCTGTGCGTTATATCTTTTCCTCCTTAAAGAAAGGAGAAAAAGGATGCCACTTCCATCCTACCGTGTGGGCACAAATTTTTATACATTAGAATAGAACACAGATTTGACAGATTAGACGGATTGTCACAGGTTTTTTTGATTATAACATGAAAAAGCCAACATGATTATGACATTTCGGGACACGAC
>NZ_JBLNKS010000018.1:0-102308 GCF_048276375.1 Flavobacterium sp. ZB4R12
GCCTAAAAACAGCGTTAAAATATACTTTAAGGATTCCGGTATAGGGATTCCGGAAAATGAATTGAAGGAGGTTTTTAATGCTTTTTATCAAGGTTCAAATAATTATAGAAACAGTTCCGGGATTGGACTTCATTTATCAAAAAGCTTTATCGAGTTGCACAAAGGAAGCATAGAAATTAATTCTAAAAATGGAGCCGAATTTATAATTACATTACAATTAGGAAAAGAACATCTTGATGAAAAATCCATAATAAAGGAGCCTGTTCTGGATTTTGTTCATGAGATGGATTATCTGGACTCAGAGGTTATCCAAAATGTAGAACCAAAAAATACCGAAGATAAATATTCAATCTTATACATAGAGGACAATAAAGAGCTTTTAGATTTTGTATCTCATAAATTCTCAACAGAATATGAATATACCTTTTTTGCTTCTGATGGGACCAATGCGATTGAGCGGGCATTAGAATTAATTCCGGATATTATTATATGTGATTTGAATTTACCTGAAAAGAATGGTTTTCAAATTTGTGAAATACTCAAGAAAGATTTGAGAACGTCCCATATTCCTATTATAATACTTACCGCCTCAGATGATCAGGAATCCTATTTAAAGGCTTTAGAAAGCGGAGCCGATATCTTTTTGACAAAACCTTTCAATTTAAAGGTATTGGCTCAATCTATTAAAGGATTGCTCTTTAACAGAGAAAAACTTCGATTTTATTATACCAATAATATTTTAAATATTGAGGATGGTGATTTTGGCGTTTCTGAACAGGATTTTCTAAGAAAGTTGAATGATCTTATTGAAAAAAACTTGGATAATTCTGCTTATACCGTTGAAGATCTTGCACGAAGTTTAACTATTTCTCGAGTGCAATTGTATCGAAAAGTTAAAGCTATATTAGGGATCAGTGTCAGTGATCATATTAATAATATACGATTAGATAAATCAAAAGAGCTGTTAAAAAAGTCGAGCCAGAACATTTCAGAAATTGCTTATGCAGTTGGTTTCTCATCACCAAATTATTTTTCAACTTCCTTTAAAAATAAATTTGGGGTTACACCTAAAGAATATAAAAGTAAAAAATAGATTTTTTCTATTGAGCTGCTTCCTTCTTAAGGAAGATAGCGTAACATAATTGTAATTTATGTAACATAAAAGCAACTACAATGAAGTAGTTGCTTTTCTTTTTAGTATGTCGGGCATGGTCTTTTTCTAGCAGAGTGCAAGTCTCTGTACACGCCGCGTTGATAGGAAGTGTTAGCAATTGACAAGGGTGTCTATCGCGAGGTGGAATCTGAAAGAAGTCATCAGCAAAAGTGAGGTTCTGACGAACAGAAATCTAATATAAGGCTGTATTTGGGAGGGCAAGCGGGCTATAGACTGCGAAAGTCCAAAATTCAACCGTAACCCCATATAGTAAATTAGGCGGAACCCATGGAAAGAAAATGAGCCTTATCCCGAGAGGTCTTGAAGCTTGTTCTAAGGGACTATGTTTGTAGTGATGCAAACAAAAGGGTTTCAAGAAGTCAGCAGAGGACGTAGTACAGCAGATACGAGCCGATATAAATGGAAGTCTCACAAAACTGGAAGGTCTGAATCTTTAGATTTAAGGAGCAGTTAGTTAGAATTTTGGATTATGGAGTGACAGAAAGGTATAGCATATCAACTAAAAGAATGCTATACGCCATTTTGAGAATTGTGAAACCGTATGTGGAGCAAACGAAAGAAAGGAGTTATAAATAATCTGAGCAGGACAACAAGAACGAGCCTTGGTGAATGCTAAACAATTTAAAGAAACCGCCGTGTGCGAGAGCATGCACGGTGGTGTGAGAGGGCGGGGGAGTAATCCCCCTACCTACTCGATTTCTTTTTAGTTTGACTACTTTATTTTACCGGGTCATAATTATATCCAACGAGTTATTTTAATCTCTTGGGTTTAATTCCTCGAAGCTCTGCTTCGACTCTTTTTTTTGTAATATTCTGTTGTGAGCGAATATATATACATAAAAGTGATAATGTTTCAGTTTTGTTATATCATTTTGTATGTCCTGCAAAATATAGGAGAATTGTTTTTAGTATTAATGTTGAACAAAGTTTGAAAGAGATATGTATTGAGATTTCCAAACGATATGATATTGTTTTTATCGAAATAGGAGCAGATCAAGACCACGTTCATTTTCTTATTCAAAGTGTTCCAATGGAAAGTCCGACAAAAATAATCCGAACAGTAAAAAGTATCACTGCAAAAGAAATATTTAAAAGGCATCCAGAAGTAAAGCAAAAACTGTGGGTGGCGAATTTTGGTCTAAAGGTTTTTATGTCAATACAATAGGAAAGCACGGAGATGAAAACACAATTCAAAATTATGTAAAATCTCAAGGAAAAGAAAAAGAATATAAAAAAATACATAGTCAACAGTTATCGATGTTCTAATACCTCTGGGACTCTGCCCCGAGGTAGTTTATTTACAGGCATTTCTACCAAGATATAAAATATTGATTCATTGAAACAAGGATCTTCAATTTAGCATTGCCAATTAAAATATCGTGTGAAAATTTGAAATTAAGGTTTCATTCCTAACTCAATTCACAGGTAAAATTAGAACTCAAGTTGGCACTTAATAAATAAAATTGGTTTAAACCTTTTTACAAAAATATCCTGGAATTCTCCTAAAAGAGTATAAATGTGCCAAATAGAAAATCAGTTTACTGAAAAACTTCCTTTTTTTTAAAATATTTGAGTAACACAATTATAATTTATGTAACATGATTGTAACTACAACGAAGTAGTTGTTTTTGTTTGTTATGCGTAATCTGTTGATATATAGCTAATTGATATTTTTTTAACGATTTTTTAGCAGTATTAAATGAAATTGTAACATCCTCAAAATAAAAGCAAAACTTTTGCGGATATCTTAGCAATCTAATTTAATATTTTTTGATAATGAAAAAAATTGTTGTTTGGTCTTTGATTGCATCATTAGCAGGATTCCTTTTTGGTTTTGATACAGTTGTTATTTCTGGAGCTGATAAAAAGCTACAATCTTTATGGAATTCCTCTGATGCTTTCCATGGAACAGTAGTTATGGGGATGGCTTTGTGGGGTACCGTTTTTGGAGCAATATTCGGAGGGATACCAACTAATAAAATAGGAAGAAAGAATACATTATTATGGATAGGAATTTTATTTTTCATTTCTGCGATTGGTTCTGCTTTTGCAAATGATCCAATTGTTTTTGCTGTATTTAGATTTATTGGGGGGCTTGGTGTTGGAGCGTCTACAATTGCTGCACCAGCATACATATCTGAAATTGCGCCAGCAAAAGATAGAGGTAAATTGGTTGCTTTCTATCAATTTAATATTGTTTTAGGAATTCTGATTGCCTTCCTTTCCAATTATTTGTTAAGAAATACCGGTGAAAATTCATGGAGATGGATGATGGGAGTACAAGCAATTCCTTCTTTTATTTATGCACTATTTATTTTTATGATCCCAAAAAGTCCAAGATGGTTGTTGTCTAAATCTAGAAATGAGGAAGCTAGAAGTGTTTTACAAAGAATGTATCCCGGTGATGACGTAGAAAAATTGATTTCAGAAATTCATCTTGATAATAATTCAGTTACTGCCAATGAGAATATTTTTCTAAAAAAATACCGTACTCCTTTAATTCTGGCTTTTTTTATAGCCTTTTTTAACCAATTGTCAGGGATTAATGCATTCTTGTATTATTCGCCTAGAATTTTTCAAGAAGCTGGTTTAGGAGAAAGTACCGCTTTGTTAAGTAGCATCGGTATTGGTGCAACTAATTTAGTTTTTACCCTAATAGGTGTTTTTCTAATTGATAAACTGGGTAGAAAAGTCTTAATGTACATTGGTTCAGTTGGATATATTATTTCCCTTAGCCTTGTAGCTATGGCTTTCTTCTTGCATTGGCAAGGAATGGCAGTTCCAATCTTCTTGTTCTTATTTATTGCTTCACATGCAATAGGTCAGGGAGCAGTAATTTGGGTCTTTATTTCAGAAATTTTCCCAAATCATCTTAGAGCATCCGGACAAGCTTTTGGGAGTACGACACACTGGATTTTAGCAGCAATAATTCCATCTCTTATTCCATTTTTATTTTCCACTATAGGTCCAGGAGTTGTGTTCTTGTTTTTTGCTATAATGATGGTTTTTCAACTCTTGTTTGTAGCAGTTTTAATGCCGGAAACCAAAGGAATTTCTTTAGAGGAATTAAGTAAAAAATTAATAAAAAAAGAAAACTATGATTACAGTAACTAAAAAAAGATACTTCTTGTCGATATGTTGTGCAATGGGATTACTGACTTTATTTAGTTGTAAAGAATCTTCGCTTTTGGATAAAAAAGTATATACAGAGGAAGAACTTTACAGACCAAACTTTCATTTTGCACCAAAAAAAGGATGGATGAATGATCCCAATGGGATGTTTTATTATAATGGATATTACCATCTTTTTTTTCAACACTATCCGGATTCAAATGTATGGGGACCAATGCATTGGGGACACGCTATAAGTAATGATCTTATCACTTGGACAGAAAAGCCAATAGCTATTTATCCAGATGAAAAAGGGTATATTTTCTCGGGAAGTGCTGTAGTTGATTTAAAAAACACATCTGGTTTTGGTAGTTTGCAAAACCCGCCCATTGTAGCCATGTTTACCTATCACGATCCTATAAAAGAGAAAGCGGGTAAGATCGATACACAATCACAAGGGATTGCTTATTCGTTAGACGAAGGATTGACTTGGACTAAATATGAGAATAATCCAGTTATCAAGAATATAAATATTCCGGATTTTAGAGACCCAAAAATGATTTGGGATAATATTCACAAGCAGTGGTTAATGGTCTTGGCGGCAGGGGATAAAACCATTTTTTATGCATCAAAAAACTTGAAAGATTGGGAATTGCTTTCTGATTTTGGAAAAGGTATTGGGGCTCATGGAGGTGTTTGGGAATGCCCAGATTTTTTCCCAATGCTTGTAGATGGTTCTGATGAATATAAATGGGTGCTTTTGCTAAGTATAAACCCTGGAGGTCCTAATGGAGGTTCAGCCACTCAATATTTTGTTGGAGATTTTGATGGTAAGACATTTACGTTGGATGAATCCTTTTCTCAGGATTTGAAACAGCATAAATCACTTTGGATTGACTATGGCCGAGATAATTATGCGGGTGTTACTTGGTCAAATATTTCAGAGACAGATGGTAGGAAGTTGTTTACGGGTTGGATGTCCAATTGGCAATATGCGAATAAAGTTCCTACCCAAAAATGGAGAGGGAGCATGACGCTACCAAGAGAATTAAAACTTATAAAAGCAGGAGATCATTTCAGAGTTTCTTCTCAGCCGGTTAGAGAATTACAAAATTATGTTTCAAAGACTATAAAAAAAGAGGTGCTTAAAATTAATGAGAAAAAAACCGTATTAATTGATAAGTCACTGGTTGATTTATCAAGATTAGATATCCAATTTACAGTGAAGAACTTGAAAAAAGAGGTCTATACTTTTTCACTTTCCAATAATTCTAATAACACTATACATTTTGGTATCAATAAAAAAGAGAAGTACTTTTTTATTGATAGAAAGAAGTCTGGGGATTTGTCTTTCTCAGATGTTTTTGCAAAGCAAATTTCTAAAGCACCATTTACCGAAGATTTTGATAAAATGGATGTAAGAGTACTAATTGATAAAACCTCAATCGAAGTATTTTACAATAACGGACAAACAGTTATGACCGAAATATTTTTCCCGGAAAAACCAATGGAAACATTTTCAGTCACTAAAGAAAATTTCAATTTCACTATTGAAAATTTAACAATTAACCAACTAAATTTTAACTAAACTATCTAAATTATGAAACGAAAAATCATCCTCTATTTAATTTTAATGGGTTCCTTTTTTTCACTTACGGCCCAGAACATAGGAATAAAAGGAGTGGTGACCTCTTCCGATGACGGAATGCCACTCCCTAGTGCATCTGTTACAGTATCCGGTACAAAAATTGGGGCTGCAACTGATCTCGATGGTCATTATCAACTGAACAATGTAGATAAAAATGCTACTTTGGTATTTAGTTTTACTGGTTTCACAACTCAGACAATTAAAGTTAACGGACAGGAGTCCATCAATGTTGTTTTAAAACCGGAGTCAATAAGTTTAACCGAAATTGTTGTAGTAGGATATTCAAAAGAGCGAAAAGTAGATGTAACAGGAGCCGTTACTGTAGTAGATTTAAAACCTATAACAGGTCAAAGTATGAGCTCTGGAAATGCTATGCAGGCCTTACAAGGTAGAGTTGCCGGATTGACTATTGAAAAATCTGGTGACCCAAGTGGAGCGAACAGCAGAATATTAATCAGGGGGGTAAGTACGCTGGGAAATACAGATCCATTGTATGTGATTGATGGGGTTCCTACTGTAAGACCGGAAGTATTTGCCAGTTTAAATCCAAGTGCCATAGAATCTGTTCAAGTATTGAAAGATGCTTCTGCTTCCTCTATTTATGGTTCCAGAGCTGCAAACGGTGTTATCATTGTAACAACAAAGAATGCTGCAAAAGGGGTGACGAGCGTTTCTTACAGTACTAATGTCTCAGTGCTTTCTGAGAAAAAGCAACGGTATAAAATGCTTAATGCACTGGACAGAGGTAAGGTTTTGTGGCAGGCATCAGTAAATGATAATGCAAATCCAGCCGGTGGATATGGCGAAATATATAATTTTGACTGGAATAATGATTTTAATAATCCAGTATTAAACAGCGTAAGCGTTAAGCCTTTCGTAGGTGGCGATACCAATGTGCCTGTCGGAGATACGGATTGGCAGGATACTGTATACAAAACGGGATTGCTAATTAACAATGATTTATCGGTATCCGGTGGATCTGATAAAGCAAATGCGGTATTGAATATGGGTTATTTAGATAATTCCGGAATGTTGAAATATACCAATTATGAAAGATATTCAGCGAGACTTAATGCCAATTTTAAGTTGTTCAATGATAAAGTTAGATTTGGTGTAAATTCTCAATTTACCCAATCAAACGAAACAAATGCCGCCAATGATGTAGGAAATGCACCAACACCAGGTTTAGCCATAACCTTAGCACCAACAATTCCGGTATTTACAGCCTCTGGTGAGTATGCCGGACCGTTAGGATCGGGATATTCAGATAGAAATAATCCTTTATTGATGCAATATCTAAACAGATGGGATAACAACAGAAGAATGTCTTTGTATGGAAATGTTTTTACAGAAATTGATATTTTGAAAAATCTTACTTTCAGAAATAGTATCGGAATGGATTTTAATGATTTCAACAGGAAAGACATTGAACCAATTGTAAAAAATGGGTTTGTTAACAGAAGTACAAATAGTTTGGCTTTCGACACCAATAAATACTCAAGTTTAACAATTTCAAACACGTTAAGCTATAACTTGAAAGTTTCAAATCATAAAATTGGAGTAGTTGTAGGTACTGAATCGACCAAAACTGATTTGAATACCTTATATGCTCGTGCTGAAGGATTTGCAGTGGAGTCAGAATCTTATTTTACACTTTCTGCCGCTACAGGAACCAGAACAAATAATGGTATTTCAACAGGTAGCAGGCTGCTTTCTCAGTTTGGTAAAATCAACTATGCGTTTTCAGACAGGTATTTGGCTACGTTTACTATCCGAAGAGATGGTTCGTCAAGATTTGGACAAGACAACAGGTATGGAATTTTTCCGGCCGCTACTGTAGGTTGGAAGATTAACAATGAAGATTTTTTCAAAAACATAAAAGCGGTTTCAACCCTTAAACTGCGTGCAGGTTATGGAGAAGTAGGGAATCAATCTATTGGGGATAATGCTCGTTTTGGACTATATGAAGCTCGATACGGACCGAATCAAAATGTATTTTTCCCTGATTTCTTTAATATCTATTATAATGTAGGTACTGCCTATGATTTAAATGGTAGTAATACCGGGAATTTACCTTCCGGTTTTGTATCGATACAAGCCGCTAATTCAGGGTTAAAATGGGAAACTACCAAAGAGGTTAACGTAGGTCTTGATTTTGGTTTTTTTGAAAATAAATTATCGGGTTCATTTGATTACTTTTCAAGACGCACGGAGGGAATTTTGATTAAACCACCCGTTGCATCTGCTGTCGGAGAAGGGCAACAACGTTTCGTAAATGGAGCTTCTACTGCAAATAAGGGGTGGGAACTTACAGTGGGATATGCTGATAAATTAGATAATGGATTGTATTTTAATGTTTCCACAAATTTTGGTGCAACAAAAAATAAAATAACGGATCTACCGGAAGAAGTTAGGGCAGCATATCCAGGGACAGCTGCAAACTCCATCATTGGTCATTCGCAGTTTGAAGTTTTTGGTTTTAAAACGGATGGATTATTCCAAAGTCAGGCAGACATCGATTCTCATGCGACTCAAGTTGGTTCTAGACTGGGAGGTATAAAATTTGTTGACATCAATGGTGATGACGAAATAAATTCTGATGATAGAACTTTTATTGGTACAACACTTCCAAAATTAGAATATGGCATTAATATTAGTTTAGCCTATAAGAATTTTGACTTCTCCGTTTTTGGTTCCGGAGTAGCAGGAAGAATTGGAGTTGATCCTTATATTTACTGGAACAATTTTGTTCAAGGTAGAGAAAATGCAGGGCCAGGAACGTTTAACGCTTGGACACCAACGAATACAAATACGGATGTGCCTTCTCTATCATTAGCACATAATGACACCCAGACTTCAGATTATCTTTTTAGAAACAATTCTTATTTTAAAATTAGAAATCTACAAATTGGATACTCTCTTCCTGAAGGTTTAGTTGGTAAAACAGGATTCATAACCAGATGCAGAGTGTATGCACAAGGGGAAAATCTATTTTGGTTTACTCCAAAGGGCTATATAGGTTCAGATCCAGAACGCACAGATGTTAACAGAATACCAGTGCCTACTACTTTGTCATTAGGTGTAAACTTTAATTTTTAATTAATTCTCATGAAAAAATATAATAAAATAGTTATCAGCTTCTTGTCAATCCTATTTTTGGCATCATGTAGCTCAGATTTTTTAGATTATGAACCTACCGGAGTATTATCATCCGGAAATGTGGCGACAGCTGAAAATGCAGACGCCCTTGTTAATGCGGCCTATGCCGCAATTGGAAATGACGAAATGGTGGGGCCAATAACACACCAATGGGTTTATGGAAGTGTACGGTCAGACGATGCTTACAAAGGCGGAGGGGGTCGAGGAGATGTTGATGTCGTGGATCGTTACGAGCAATATAATCTGACTACCCCAGATTATGGAGATTGGATGTTGCCTAGAACTTGGACCAATCATTATAAGGCTATTTCAAGAGCCAATTTTGCTCTATCTGTAATCAATGCGATTCCTGATGCGGATTATCCACTAAAAAAAGTGAGACAAGCGGAGTTGCGTTTTTTAAGAGCACATTCTCATTTTATGTTGAAATTATTGTTTAAAAAAGTTCCTTACATCACCGAAGATTTAACTCAGGAACAGATTCTGAAAACTTCTAATGATTTGTCAAATGAGGATTTATGGAATAAAATTGCAGATGATTTTCTTTTTGCATTCGATAATTTAGAGCAATCACAAGAGCAAGTTGGTAGAGCTGATAAAAATGCGGCAGCTGCCTATTTAGCAAAATTAAGATTGTATCAGGCTTACGAACAAAATGATACGCATCAGGTTAGCCCAAATATTAATGCATCTAGATTACAGGAAGTTATTGATTATGCGGATAAAGTAACCGGAAGTTTAGAACCGGACTTTGGGAATAACTTTTTAGACGGTCATGATAACGGACCAGAATCTATTTGGGCAGTACAATTTTCTATCAATGACGGTACCAATACCGGTAGAGTAAGTTTTGTAACAGGATTGAATTCTCCTCACGGTACCCCACTTTACGGATGTTGTGGTTTTCACATGGCAAGCCAGAATATGGTAAATGCCTTTAGAACGGATGCAACAAGTGGTTTGCCGTTGTTGGATACTTTTAACGATTCAGATATTTTTAATACTATCAGCAATGGGGATGCACCTTTAGCTTCTGGAGTTACAATTGACCCTAGAATTGACCATACAGTGGGCGTTCCGGGAAGACCATTTAAATATAAAAATACCCTGAAAAATTCGGGTGATATGGTTTACAAATTCAGTTGGGCTAGAGACCCGGGGGTTTATGGTTACTTTGGTAATATGAAAGAGCAACAATCTCCGGACTGTTCTTGTTATGTGAAAAACGGACCATTCATTGGTACTTCAAAAAATGTTGATTTTATAAGATATGCTGATGTGTTATTATTTAAAGCAGAAGCATTAATACAATTAAACAGATATACTGAAGCATTACCTATAATTAATCAAGTTAGAGCCAGAGCTGCAGCCAGTACAACGATGCCATTGGCAGCAGGAGCTTCAGATGTTTATAAAATTGCTCAATACGCTTCTTTTCCGTCAAAAGAGTATGCTATGAAAGCACTGATGTTTGAAAGAAGATTGGAGTTTGGAATGGAAGGTGCTAGATTTTTTGATCTTGTAAGATGGGGAATTGCAGAACAGGTTTTGAATGCTTATTTAGTTGTTGAAAGAGATATAAATAGAGCTAAAAAAGATTTCCTTTCAAATGCTAAGTTCACAGCGGGTAGAGATGAATATTATCCGATACCTCAAAGAGAAATTGACTTCACAGGAGGATTATACAAACAAAATCCCGGGTATTAAAAATAAGGTTAATAATAATGTTTGTTTGGGTTAGTGTTTTAAATTAGGTTAAAGGCAAGTTTTATACTTGCCTTTAATTTTTAAATTTTATAATATGAATACAAAATACATGCTAAGTGTAGTTAGCTTTGGGGAGGTTTTATGGGATCTTTTTCCAACGCATAAAAAAATAGGAGGGGCACCGTTGAATGTTGCACTTCGAATGAATTCTTTAGGGGCAGAAACAGCGATTATAAGTTGTGTTGGTGCAGATGAAGGAGGAAAAGAAATTATGTCTTTTATTAATGACAATGATATTAGTACAGATTTAATTCAAATAGCAGACGAATATAAAACGGGAGTTGTTCATGTAATGATTAACGAAAAAGGGAATGCTTCTTATGATATTTCATATCCGTCTGCTTGGGATAAAATTATAGTAACCAAAGAGATGGATGAAAAGGTTTCAGAAGCTGATGTTTTTGTTTTTGGGAGTTTGATATGCAGAGACGAAGTGTCTAGAGCCACTTTATATAATCTTTTGGATAAGGCAAAATATAAAGTTTTGGATGCGAATCTAAGAGTTCCGTATTACACCAAAGACGTACTTAATGAATTGATGTTAAAAGCTGATTTTATTAAGCTTAATGATGAAGAATTATATGAGATAAGTCAGCAATTGGAATCACCTTATAATTCCTTTGAGCAGAACATTAAATTCATCGCTGAAAAAACGAATACGAAACATGTTTGTGTTACCAAAGGGGCATTTGGAGCCGTTTTGTATTACAATGATAAATTTTATTACAACAGTGGTTATTTTATAAAAGTGGTTGATACCGTAGGGGCAGGAGATTCTTTCCTGGCGTCTTTAATAGTAGGATTGCTCAGAGGAAAGTCACCACAAAAATCGTTGAATTATGCTTGTGCAGTTGGGGCATTAGTAGCTGGTCATGAGGGAGCCAATCCTAAGATTTCCGAAAAAGAAATAAGCAAATTCATGAAGCTTTGACAAAATAGTTTAAGCATAAAATTAAATTTATAAAAAAGCCAAAGAAGCAATGTCTTTGGCTTTTTTATGCAAAATAGTGTGAAGACTAAAAAGAAGTCAATTTCTTCAAATCGGCAATCGTTACTGTTGGATTTTCTGCTTTAAAAACAAAACTTCCCGCCACAAGAACATCAGCTCCGGCTTCAACAAGTTGTTTTGCATTTTTATTAGTAACGCCACCATCAATTTCTATAATTGTTGTTGCTCCTTTTCGAGTGATTAAATTTTTCAATTTTTCAATTTTCGAATAAGTACTTTTCGATAAAAAACTGCCGATCAGTTCTTAAAAAGAAAATCGTTATGTAAAATGAAATAGTAATGCCATATTTTTATATATTTGTCTATAATTGTAGAAATCATTTTATACTCAAAAGAAAATGATATTAGTTCAACAAAAAAAGAACAATTACTACACCATTGAAATTATCATAAATCAGGAACAATTTTTGAAATTTCAAGAATTCTGTATTATAATTCTGTAAATTATTTGCAGTCATAAGAATTCAGATAATCAACTACAAGAATAGCTATTAATTACTCTAAATATCTATATTAATAAACCATAAATCGTATGTCAAGAAGAGTTTGTTTTATACTGCTGGCAAGTTTCTTATATATATTGAATTCCTGCAAATCATCTGATGAAGATAAAAAAGAAGTTTCCATTGGATTTTCACAAAGTATCTCTGAAGATGATAGCTGGAGAAAATCTATGGATAATACAATGAAAGTCGAAGCTTCGCTTCATCCAGAAATAGACTTAACCATTTACAATGCAAATGGCAGTACAAAAAAACAGATTAAAGATATTGAAAAATTGATTGAAAACCAAGTGGATGTATTAATAGTAGCTCCATATGGTTCAGATTCTATAGTGCCAGTAATCGAAAAAGCAAATAAAAAAGGAATACCTGTAATTATAGTTGATAGAAAAGTTAATACATCAAATTATGCTTCATTTTTAGGAGCTGATAATGTTGAAGTCGGACATATTGCAGGAAAATATATTGTTTCTATGTCTAAAGCTCATGCCAATATTCTTGAAATTAAGGCAACGACTGATATTTCACCTGGCGTGGAGAGAAGTTTAGGATTTAAACAAATTATCGACCAATATCCAAACATTAAAAAGATAAGTATAACTGCTCCAAATTTGGCATCACTAAATAATAATTTTAGTAAGGTCTTGGACAGTATGCCAAAAATAGATTATGTCTTTGCTTTTAATGATATTATTGCGCTTCAAGCATGGGAAGCAGCAAAACGAAAAGGTAGAGAAAAAAATATAAAATTTATAGGGATAGACGGATTGAATGATCCAAATGGAGGAATACAAGCGGTTAAAGATGGTAAGTTAACTGCAACTATATTATATCCAACTGGCGGTAGCGAAGCGATAAAGCTGGCAATTAAACTTGCAAATAAAGAAATAGTGGCTAAGAATAATATTCTTAACACAATTTTGATTGACTCCTTAAATGCTGATATAATGAGCAATCAATTTGACAAAGTGACTCAACAACAATCTAATATTGAAACACAACAGAATGTAATCAAAGAACAAGAAAAGAAATACCTAACATTATATAATTTAATTAAATTGCTGACCTTTCTTCTAGTAGTAATTTTCTGTTTAGGTCTTTTTAGTATTAATTCCGTATTTTCAATAAAAAAGAAAAAAAAGTTATTAGAGGAAACAAATACAAAAATCATTCAACAAAGAAATGAAATTGAAAAATTTGTTGAGAAACTTAAAGAAAGTAATGAATCCAAAATTAATTTTTTTACGGGGATATCACATGAATTTAAAACCCCTTTAACCCTAATATTAAGTTCAGTTGAATCTTTACACGATGAATTTAAAAATAAAAGTTATTCTGTTAAAAAAGATTTAGACATTATGTATAATAATTCTTTGAGATTACTTCGATTGATTAATCAATTGTTGGATTTTAGAAAGGTTGAGGATAAAAAATTCACTCTGAAACTATCCAAAAACAATCTTTGGGAATTTTCGGTTAATATGTTTAAGGAATTTAAAAGAGAGGCCAAAAAAAGAAAAATAAATTATACAATTGAAACTGATAATGAGGGTTTAGAAGTTTATTTTGATGCCAATTTGATAGATAAGGTTTATTATAACCTATTGTCCAATTGTTTTAAATTCACTCCGGATGGAGGTAAAATTGAACTTAAAATAAGTCAAGAAAAAGGCAAAGGGCTTGTTAAAATTAATTTTAAAGATTCCGGTATTGGCATTCCTGAAAAGGAAATAAATCAAATTTTCAGTCCCTTTTTCCAAGGTTCTAATAACTATAGAAACGGTTCGGGTATTGGATTGAATTTATCTAAAAACTTTGTTGATTTGCACGAAGGATCTATCGAAGTAAGTTCTGTTAATGGTGCCGAATTTTCTGTTTATTTAAAATTAGGAGATGACCATATCGATAAATCAAAAATTATTAATGAAAGTAGTTATTTTTCAGATAGTGAAAATGGATATGAGTATTTGGAAACTGAATTAACACCTAGTACGGAATCCCTAATTACGGAAAACAAACCTTCTCTTTTAATTATTGAGGATAATGTTGATTTACTGGATTTTATTGCTGCAAAATTAAAAGAAGATTACATAGTTAGCAGATGCAACGGAACTAAAGCAATAGAAATGGCCTTGGAGTTAATGCCAGATATTGTAGTTTGTGATTTAAATTTACCAGAAAAGAATGGTTTTGAAATTTGCGAAGCTTTAAAAACGAATATGATTACTTCCCATATACCTGTAATCATTTTAACTGCAATGGATGATAATAATACTTATATAAAGTCATTAGAAGCTGGAGCAGATTTGTTTTTAACAAAACCTTTTAATCTGAAAGTATTAAAGCAATCCATAAAAGGAGTACTGTTTAACAGAGAAAAGTTACGGTATTATTATACTAACAATATAAATAAAATTGAAACTGATGGACTCAGCTTAATTGAAAGAGAATTTTTGAATAAGATTAATTTGATTTTAGAAAAAAACATTGATGACTCCTCTTTTTCTGTTGAAAATCTTGCCAGTAAATTAAATATTTCACGAGTGCAACTCTATAGAAAAGTAAAAGCAGTTTTGGGTATAGGTGTTGGAGATTATATTAATAATTTTAGATTAGAGAAAGCAAAAGAGCTATTAATGACCACAACAATGAACATCTCTGAGATTGCCTATTCTTGCGGTTTTGCTTCTCCTAATTATTTTTCAACTACTTTTAAAACTAAGTACGGAATACCCCCAAAAGACTTTAGAAATAATTAATTGTGCTAAAACAATGTAACATTTTTATAGATATACTGATTTTTAGTGTCTTTTTATATTGATTTTGTAGAATTATTTTTTCTTAACTCCTTGTTTTATGGGAGTTATTTTTTTTAAAAAAAATTACCGGGCATGTGTAACAATACTTAATTAGTTCATTAGAGTATTCTAGTAATTTTATAAAAAAAAATAGTATAAAATGAAAAAGTGCATAACAATTATCCTGTCAGGACTTATACTTATTGGATGTAAATCCCAGAATGATCCGAGTCCGAATCCGAGTCCGAACCCAAATCCGAACCCTAATTTGGCTACAGAACTTTTATCATTTAATTTTAATGAGACTTCTGGACAAACACTATCAGAAACTAAAACGAATGCCAGTTTTACTATCAATGGGCCTTCTGGTTCAGCTGAACGAATTGTCGGCGTAGAAGGAAATTCATTAAGAGTTAATGGCTTTTATGGATGGGCTACCGGAAATGCAAGTGTAACTTATCCTACATCAAAAGTATGTGTTTCTGGCTGGATTGCACCAGCAGCTTTTCCTGTTCAAAGAAAAGATTTAGATCCAATTACCGAAAATACAAACGCTGCTATTTTTTCAAATGTAAACACATCCAATAGTTCTGGAATTGCCTTAGGGATAAATCATCACGGAAAAGTTATTGGTCAATTTAAAGTTGGGACAAATGTGATTCAAATTATTTCTGATCAAGAAGTAGCGCTTAAAAAGTGGAGTTATATTGCATTAAATATAAATGCTTCAAGCGGAACGGCTTCATTATATCTAAATGGTGTTCAAATAAAAAGTGTCACGTTTGATATTGGGACACTTTTATGGGATAATAACGCCACCATTTATATTGGAAAAGAATCAAAATCTAAAACAATCGCTGGATTTGACACCAATGGTTTAACAGGAGCAATAGATCAAGTAGCACTTTGGAATAAAGACTTAACAGCTGCCGAGATACTAAGTCAGTACAATAAATTTACACTATCAGATCCGGATCTTAAAATCCCGACTGCGGTTCGATTTGCCAATGATATTCATCGACCAAAATATCATTTACTTCCATCTGCGGGTTGGACTAATGAATCGCACGGATTGCTATATATTGACAATAAATACCATATGTTTAGTCAAAGAAATTTCAATGGGCCATATTTAGAGCATATAAATTGGGGACATTATGTGAGTAGTGATTTAGTAAGCTGGGAAGAAAAAACACAAATTTTATGGCCTCAGCCTGGATTTGACGAAGTAGGGATTTGGTCAGGACACGCAATAATAAGCAATGGTCAACCCTTTATTTTTTATACTGGTGTAAATAAAGCTAAAGCTGCAATAGGACTTGCAACTTCAACAGCTCCTTACGATACCTGGACAAAAAATTCTTCTGCTATTATACCAAATGCGCCAACTTCTTCTGCAAACGCGGATTTTAGAGATCCTTTTGTATTTCAACACAATTCAGAATGGTATTTGATGATTGGTACCGGTTTAAGAAGTGGAACGCCAAGAGGAGCATTGTATTTGTATAAATCTACTTCTTCAGATTTCAAACAATGGTCAGCTCAAGGTACAATGTTAGAGGGAAATCCTTCAGTAGATGGAACTGGAGATTTTTGGGAAATGCCCATTTATTATAATTTTGGTACGAAATCAATCGTACTAATTAATAAGCTTCCTAATGCAAATGCACTATATTGGACAGGGAATTTTAATGGATCCCAATTCGTTAGGGATAATCCCGTTCCTGAACGATTAGATGTAATCAATCAATTATTATCGCCTTCTATTCATCCTGATGCAAATGGTAATTTAACAGCAATAGGAATTATTCCAGATGGCGTTACTTCTGCAAAACACAAAGAGCAAGGCTGGGCGCACACATTTAGTTTGCCTAGAGTTTGGACACTTGTTAATGGTAAAATAAAACAAGTTCCACATCCAAATGTATTAAGCCTTAGAGGAGCTTCTAAAAATTTCACAAATGTAGTTTTTGACCAAAACAGCTCAAATGTATTAAATAATTCAACAGGATCTCAATATGAAATCGTTGCTACTATTAATCCTGGAACTGCTACAAAAGTTGGTTTTTCTCTAAATAAAAATACCGCAACTGGTGAACAAACATTAATTTACTATGATTTTACAACAAGTAGTTTTGTTGTGGATAGAAGTAAATCTTCAATTCTTACAGGGGTTCCGCTATCTAATCAATCTACTAATTATGTATTGCCGGCAGGAAATAGTAATTGGAGGATTTTTGTCGATGCGTCTGTAATAGAGGTTTTTGTTAATGAAGAATTAGCTTTTGCAACACGATCTTTTCCTTCAACCGGGAATAATTTAATTGATTTATATGCTCAGGGCGGTGCTGCAACTGCAACTGACTTAAAAATATACAATATTCAAGGTGGTGGAGTTGCATCTGCATCAAAGCGTATCGAAAAAAAAAATGAAATAATTCATCCAGTTGTTTTTCCGAATCCGTCAAGTGATAATTTCAACATTAAATTTAGTGATATAACTGTGGCGACTCCTGTTTATGCTTATATTTTTGACATAACGGGGTTTCCTGTTAAAAAGATTGAAAAAATAGTAGATGCCAATGATCTAATAATTAATTGGGATGGTATTATGGATAATGGAAATAAAGCCATCAGGGGTGTTTACATAATTAAGGGTCTATTGAAAAATGAATTGTTTGATGCTAAAATAATCGTGGAATAATAATGAGAAATTAAAATTAGTAGTTTATTATTGTTTGTCTTTTTTTGTTTATAAATTAAGTACAATCGCAGCAATTAGCAACTAAATTAAATGAAAATTTTTAGACTAAAACTGCATTCTACATTAGAAAAAATTGGATAAATGATCCAATTGAAATAATCTTCTATGGTGGTGAATACCATCTCTCATTTTGAATAGATTATACAATGATATTTAAAAATAGTATTGTATAATCTATTTTTTAGTGCCTTTTTTTGGATATTTTATTCAGTAGCATAAGAGGTTTAAGGCGAAATTCTGCTTTAAGGTATTATAAAGTATGTTATTAAATTCTGAACCATCGTGTTTTTTGGTTTTCTTTCTCAAATCTGTGATAATCTGAAAAAATCCGTGGCAAAAATAAACATTGGGACACGTTAGGGATAGTCAAATTAGTAAATTATTAAAGTGATAATCCCACTATTTGTATTTTTTTGAGCGATACTATTGATATAAAGTGTAAATAATTAGAAAAAAAATCACTATCTGCAATTTTAAGCCACTTAAATTATTTAAAACTTGTTTTTTAATTTGTTTTTTGTTTCGAAATCATAATTCCATGTTACAATACTATAGAATCATATTTCGCATGTATCTTAAAGTGTTTAAGATCAATACATTATGTTTTGTGTAACAAATTTGAAGTAAATGGATACATTACGAAAACGTTATCTTACTGTTTAATAATAAGTTTGATAATAATTAAAAACATGATTTATGAATAATAAAATTTTGAGATGGTCAATCATTGCGTCTTTCGCAGGATTTCTATTTGGCTTCGATACTGTAGTGATTTCAGGTGCAGATAAAACGTTACAGTTGTTATGGAATTCAAGTGATGTTTTTCACGGTTCTGTTGTGATGGCGATGGCACTTTGGGGTACAGTTATAGGTGCTATTTTTGGGGGAATTCCAACAAATAAGTTAGGTAGAAAAAATACGTTATTAATTATAGGGGTTTTATTTTCTATTTCTGCTGCTGGGTCAGCGCTTTCAAATGATCCGTTTGTATTTGCTTTTTTTAGGTTTCTGGGAGGTTTAGGAATTGGGGCTTCAACAATTGCGGCACCAGCTTATATATCTGAAATCGCACCTGCCAAGGATAGAGGGCGTTTAGTGGGATTGTATCAATTTAATATTGTATTTGGTATACTTTGTGCCTTTTTATCAAATTATCTTTTAAGTGATATAGGACCAAATGCTTGGAGATGGATGCTTGGCGTTCAGGTTTTTCCGTCCATAATTTATACTCTAATGGCATTTAGTATTCCTGAAAGTCCAAGATGGTTGTATTCAATGCTTAGAACTGAAGAAGCAAAACTTATTTTTGATAAAATTGGTTCAAAAGAAGACGTTCAAAGTATTATGGATGATCTAAGTAATAATAGTAATGGTACTCCTTTGGACGAAAATATTTTTATAAAAAAATACCGTTTTCAACTAATATTGGTTTTCTTGATTGCAGCTTTTAATCAATTATCAGGAATTAATGCATTTCTATATTATGCTCCCAGAATATTTGAAGAAGCAGGATTAGGTGCAAAAACAGCATTGTTGAGTAGTATAGGTATCGGTTTTATAAATTTAATCTTTACACTAATTGGAGTTTATCTTATTGATAGATTAGGAAGACGCAAATTAATGATCTTCGGATCTATTGGCTATATTTTCTCACTTTCAATGGTGGCAACTTCTTTTTACTTAAACTGGACTGGACTGGCAGTGCCCGGGTTTTTATTTCTCTTCATTGCATCTCACGCAATTGGACAAGGAGCTGTTATTTGGGTATTTATTTCTGAAATATTCCCCAATCATTTGAGAGCTTCCGGACAGTCTTTTGGTAGTTCTGTACATTGGGTTTTAGCAGCTATTATCCCTTCGATGGTACCCATCCTTTTTACAAGTTTTGGTGTTGGGAATGTATTTGCCTTTTTTGCTTTTATGATGGTTTTTCAATTGCTGTTTGTCATTTTTATGATGCCGGAAACCAAAGGAATTTCTTTGGAAGAGGTAAGTAAAGGATTAATTAATAAATAAGAATTATGATGAATATAGTAAAATTTGGAATTTTTAAAAGAATATTTTTTATGCTAATACTGGTTGTAATGAATAGTTGTAGTTCTACTAAAACAAGTAATGAAAAAGTAGTGACCAATGAAGAATTATATAGACCCAATTTTCATTTCACACCTAAAAGTGGATGGATGAATGACCCCAATGGGATGTTTTTCTACAAAGGTTTGTATCATTTATATTTTCAGCATTATCCAAATGATAATGTTTGGGGGCCGATGCATTGGGGACACGCAACAAGTAAAGATATGATAACTTGGAAGGAAGAAAAAATTGCACTTTATCCAGATGAGATGGGGTATATATTTTCAGGAAGTTCAGTAGTTGATGTAAATAATACTTCTGGATTTGGAAGTTTAAAAAATCCGCCAATTGTAGCAATGTTTACTTATCATGATGCAGTAAAAGTAAAAGCTGGAGCAACTGATTTTCAATCGCAAGCTATTGCTTATTCTTTAGATGAAGGAATGACTTGGACAAAATACAAGAATAATCCGGTAATTAAAAACCCAAATATTAAAGATTTCAGAGATCCAAAAATGACGTGGGATGCAATTCATAATCAATGGATAATGGTTCTTGCTGCCGATGTTGAAACTAAAATATATCGTTCTTCAAACTTAATTGACTGGGAATTGGCTTCTGCATTTGGCAAGAATCTTGGAGCGCATGGAGCGCCTTGGGAGTGCCCGGATTTTTTTCCTATTAAAGTTGAAGGCTCAACCGAAATGAAATGGGTGCTTTTACAAAGTATTAATCCCGGAGGTCCAAATGGAGGATCGGCTACTCAATATTTTGTCGGTGATTTCGACGGAAAAACTTTTACACTAGATGATTCATTTACCCAAGATTTAAACAAATTTGGAGCTTTGTGGGTTGACTACGGCAAGGATAATTACGCAGGAGTTACTTGGTCAAATATTCCGGATTCTGATGGTCGTAAATTATTTATAGGTTGGATGTCCAATTGGCAATATGCTGATAAAGTTCCTACTGAAAAATGGAGAAGTGCTATGACCATTCCAAGAGAATTGAAACTTATAAACACTGAGGGTCATTATAGAATTGTTTCTCAGCCAGTAAAGGAATTGGAAAAATATATTTCAAAGACTATTAAAAAGGATCTTCTTGCCATTGATAAAACTACTGTAATTGTTGACAAATCTACTGTAGATATGTCAAGATTAGATATTCATTTTACTATGAATGGTTTAAAGGATGACAACTATGATTTTATCCTTTCCAATAAAGAAAATAATGCCATTCATTTTGGAATTAATAAAAAAGACAAGTATTTCTATATTGATAGAAAAAATGTAAGCCAAACAACCTTTTCGGATGAATTTGCCAATAAAATATCAAAAGCACCCATTACAACAGATTTTAATTCAATCGAAGTGAGAGTGGTTATCGATAAGACCTCAATCGAAGTATTTTATGATAATGGAAAAACGGTTATGACTGAAATTTATTTCTCGGATAAACCAATGGATTCTTTTTCAATAGCTAAAGCAAATTCTGATTTCGAACTTAAAAATGTATTGATAAACCAACTAAATAGTAAATAATAGATGTAAAAAAGCAGATTGAAGAATGAAGATAAATTTATAAACCAACAACTAAAACTATAAATGTATGAAAATTAAGTATTTTAAAAATAAGAAAAACATATTGTCACTATGTTTGTTTTTCTTGGTGTTTATTGCTTCAGGGCAACAAAGACAAATTAACGGGTCTGTTTTATCAGACGACGGTCAACCATTACCAGGAGCTAATATTCTTGTTGAGGGCTCAAAAAATGTGACCACTTCAGATATAGATGGTAAATTTAAAATTTCTGCTAATGAAGGAGCAAATTTGATAGTTTCTTTTATTGGTTACCTAGAAGCTAAAATAAAAGTAACTTCAAAAATTACTTACAGCATTAAATTACAATCTAGTTCAAATAATCTTTTAGAAGTTATTGTTGTTGGATATACAAAAGAAAAAAAATCAGATATAGCTGGTGCTATTTCGGTTGTCAAAGTTGCCGATATTTCTCAAGAGGCTACTCCTAATATTTTAACAGCTTTACAAGGTAGAGTTGCTGGTTTGCAAATCAATTCTGGAGGTACACCTGGAGGAAATGACACTCAAATATTAATTAGAGGATTAACTACTGTGACAAGTGGTTCTGCTCCGCTATGGGTAATCGACGGAGTTCAAACCACTAGTTCTTCCTCATTAAATCCTGAAGAAATTGAATCCATTCAAGTATTAAAAGATGGCGCATCAGCAGCTATTTATGGGACTTCTGCCGCAAATGGAGTAATTGTAGTTACAACCAAGAAAGGTAAAAAAGGAGTTTCTGAATTTAGTTTCAAATCCGAAGTAACTGTCAATAAGTTAAGAGATAAAATCAGCTTGCTTAATTCGCAACAATGGGCGGATGTGGAATACCAGGCACAACAAGGTGCTGGAATTGCTTCTCCAACTCATCCGGTTTTAATTAATAATGGTTCGGGTTTTACCATACCTCAATATTTAGATCCAAATGGTTTGCAAACAGCGGCTAATACGAATTGGGTAAATGAAATTACAAACGATACATTTTCAAACAACACCGATTTTGGATATCGTAAAGGAACAGAAAACTTAAGTTTATACACCCAATTGAGTTACTCGGAAGACAATGGTATTCAAAGATATACTGGTTATGATCGGTTTAATGCCAGAATAAACACTTCTTATAAATTATTTAAAGACAGAGTTACCATTGGTGAAAATTTCTTGTACTCTAAATTTAATGAGGTAAAAGCAAACGAGTTTGAAAATGCCATTCTTCAAAATCCAATGCTCCCTGTATATTCTAATCTAGGGGATTACGCCTCAATTATAACTGGGGGTATGCAAGACAAACCAAACTCCGTAGCAAATTTATGGAGTAATAGAAAAAATGAACAAAAGAATCAAAGGTTTTTAGGGAATGCCTATTTGGATTTTCAAATTATTGATGGCTTGGTTTTCAATACGACTTTAAATTTTGATAAAGGAACTTATAAATTTAACACTGCAACTGAAGCTTTTTCTACAAATGGGACAATCCCTTCTGTCTTTCAGAAAATTACTACTGATGATGTGGACAATGATTATTTGGCTACCATTTTCACTAATACTTTAAAATATGATAAAAGTTTTGGCAAACATAGAGTATCAATATTGGCTGGTATAGAAAATTCAGCAAGAGAAGAAAATTTTAATAATAACCAAATTAATGGAGTAAATATTACTGATCCTGCAGGCTATGTGATTAATGATAATGCACAATATAAAACATTAGTAGGAAAGGTAGAAGCATTTAAGATTTCACAATTTGGGTCTCTTAAATATGTCTTTGATGATCGATATATTGTATCGGGTACTGTGAGAAGAGATGGATCCTCACGTTTTGGAGAAAACAATAAATACGGTATTTTTCCTTCAGCTTCTTTAGCTTGGAATGCAAAAAACGAGAAATTTTTAATGGAAAATAAATACGTTTCTAATTTTAAATTAAGAGCATCTTGGGGCGTAAATGGAAATGACCAAATAGCAGACTACTCCTATCTTTCAAGTTATGTAGATAATACTGTAGGCAATGTAGTCGAGTTTTCAGATTACAACATTAGTGGAACAGGTTTAGGTACTGCAAGTGGTGTCTTGCAATCTCGTCAGGCTAATCCTGATCTTAAATGGGAGTCAACAGAACAATACAACGTAGGATTTGATTTAGGGTTTTTTAATGAAAGAATCTCGTTACAATCGGATTTCTATATAAAAACAACCAATGACCTAATTCTAAGACCAATTGCTTTATCTGTAAATGGAGAAAGTCAACCTCCATTAATTAATGCAGGTTCGGTAAGTAATAAAGGCTTTGAAGCTGTGCTGAGCTACAAAAGTAATCCTGCAAATGATTTTAAATATGGGATTGATTTGAATTTTTCAACTTATAAAAATAACGTAGAAAGTTTAGATACAGAGTCAAATTTTTTACTAAATGGAGTGTCAATAACTAAAAAAGGATCGCCAATAGCTTCTTTTTACGGATTAATTGCTGATGGTCTTTTTAGAACTCCTGAAGAAGTTGCTGTTCATGCAGATCAACCTGGAAAAGCATTAGGTAAAATTAGATACAGAGATGTAAATCTTGATGGAAAAATTGACCAATTTGACAGAACAATCATTGGCAACCCACATCCCGATTTCATATATGGAATAAACTTATATTCTTCTTATAAAGGATTCGACATAACACTGTTTTTTGACGGAAAACAAGGAAATGATTTGTATAATGCACAGCGTGCAATAGGTGATTTTGATTATTTTAGTTTTAATCATAACACAAATACTCTAGACGCTTGGACACCAAGTAAAGCTAATTCAAATATACCAGCATTGTCAACATTAAATAGTAATAATGAGTTGCAACCTTCAAGTTATTATGTTGAAGACGGTTCCTATATCAGACTGAAAACAATAACATTAGGGTATAATTTTGATAAAGCTTTATCAAAAAGGTTAGGAATGAATAAATTGAGATTTTATCTACTGGGACAAAATTTGTTTTCACTAACTTCTTTTACGGGCTTTGACTATGAGGTTTCTGGTTTAAGTGCTGGAGGAATTGGTGTGGCAGGTTATGGAATTCCTCATACAAAATCGATGACTTTCGGAATTAACGCAAATTTTTAAAATCTTAAATATGAAATGAGCATAACCGCAAATTGGTCGCAAACCAATGATGATATGCGAATTACATATGACCGATGAAAAACAATAAATATCAACAGTATGAAAACAAAATTTAAAATAGTATTTACTTTAATGATAAGCATTCAATTGCTTTCTTGCGTAAATGACAGTGATTTAGATGTAAAGGAGAATTATGTATTATCGGCAGATAATATTGATCCTGAACAATTAGTAATAGCGGCATATAGCGCACTTGATTATCGATATAATACAGGAGAATTTAGAGACTTATGGCCTTTTGACCACGCGCCATCCAATTGGGCAACAAGCGATATTCGTTGTGGTGATGCCTATAAAGGTGGTGGTGGAACTGGTGATAATCCTGGAGGAGGAATGCATCAGCTTGAAACACACGATTTATTCCCTTCAAGTGAAAATGCTTACAATGTTTGGAGAGCGATTTATTTTGGAATTAAAAGGGTGGATTCGGCTTTAAGAACTATTAATACAATAGATGAAGCTAAATTTCCTAATAAGAAAGCAAGAATAGGAGAACTAAAAGTTTTAAGAGCTCATTTTTATTTTGAAGCAATTAAAAATTTTGGGTCTATAGTTTGGTATGATGAAAACACTCCAATTGCAGACATTAACAAGACACCAAATTCTTTTGATTTTAGCTTTATGTGGTCTAAAGTTGAAGGTGATTTAACCGATGCGATTGCTCTTTTACCAGATACACAAACAGAATTAGGCAGAGTAAACAAAGTGGTGGCTTATGCCTACTTATGTAAAGCACAAGTCTTTCAAAAAAAATGGACTGAGGCAATTGTAAGCGCAAACTATGTTATTAATTCTGGAAAATATGGATTGGTAACCGATGTCGAAAAATTATATTCAATACCAGGTTACGGAAATCGTGAAAACATATTTGCAGTTCAGTATTCTATAAATGATGGTTCTCAATTTGGAAATCTAAATTTTGGAAATTTATTAAATGCACCTGATAGTCCTGGAGATGATATTAAAAACCCTTATTTAAATGGGGATGGTTTTGATAAACCTTCACAAAATCTTGTAAATGCTTTTAAAGTTGGCGCAGATGGGCTTCCGCTATTTGACAGTTATAATAATGCAAATGTAATTCCAACAGACTTAGTAGATCCAAGATTAGATCACGAAATAGGAAGACCAGGTATTACTTGGAAAGATTGGGCAGCTAGACCACAACAACCAGACTGGAGTAGAGATCCCGCAACTTACGGTTATTTCGAAGGTAAGAAAAATGTAATTTCTCCAAATTCAAACGGTTTAGCTTCAAATCCTACAGGGTTTCCTTGGGCACTAGGTAATTTAGACTTTCCTATTATTAAATACAGTGATTTATTGTTATGGAAAGCGGAAGCCTTAATCGAGTCGAGTTCAAATGTTTCTGGTGGGGTTGCCATAATTAATGAAATAAGAAATAGAGCAAAAAATTCACCTTATGTGAAAGATTTCAATAATCCATCTCAAAATGCAGCAAATTATTTGATAAATCTATATCCTTTGAGTTTGTCACAAGATGCCGCAAGAAAAGCCCTTAGAATGGAAAGAAGATTAGAATTAGCTAACGAAGGACATGGTTTCTATGATTTAGTGAGATGGGGTATTGCTGAACAATATGTTAGCAATTATATTCAGGTTGAAAAAACACGTCGTACCTATTTACAAAGTGCTTCATTACAATCTCATGAACAATATTTACCTATACCGCAAATTGAAATTGATGCAAGTGCAGGGGTATATAAACAAAGAGCTGGATACTAATAAAAAACTAACCAAATATTAAAAAATATGAAAACAATTAAAAATCAACTGTCTATTTATAAAATGACATTAGCCTTTTTGATGCTTATCTTTGCTGTAATCTCATGTTCAAAAGAGGATAATTTTTCGGATAATGTTCCTGATTATACACAATCTATTGTTCAATCTTTTAAAGTAGGATATAAATATGCCGATATTAATCATACTATTGGTACGATTACAATGACATTACCATCTGGAACTGATTTGAAAAATGTTAAACCTGAAATTAGACTTCCAGAATCTGCTTCAGTAACACCAGCCTCAGGATCTACAATAGATTTTAGTAATGGTCCAGTAACCTTTGAGGTAGTTTCAACAAATGGAGCTCATAGAACCTATACTGCTAGTATAGCAGCTTATGGTGATCCTAAGATATTATCATTCTCTATTGGGGATAAATTGGGTATAATTGATGAAGTAAATAAAACAATTAAAGTTGAGATTGGTAGTCAAGGAGGAGACTTGAGTAATTTAGCACCTTCATTTGTAATTGCTGAAGGAACAACTGTAGATGTTGCTTCTGGAGTTGCCAGGAATTTTACTTCCCCTAAAGTATATACTGTTTTGTCAAATAATGGATACACAGCTAAACAATATACGGTGACGGTTACGCAAATACAAGCGCCTAGAATTGAATCGTTTGTGGTTAATGGTGCAGTTGGTATTGTTGATAATGCTGCAAATTCAATTGTGGTAATTTTACCGCCGGGAACTAACCTAACTAATTTAGCACCTGTTATTACGTTACCTGCAGAACAAACAGTAACTCCTTCTTCTGGGGCTGCACAAAACTTCAGTAATGGTTCAGTTACTTACACAGTTAAGAACAAAGAAAACCTGACAAAGGTTTACAATGTAAAAGTTGAATCAATAGCAGCAACAAAATATGCCTTTTTGGGACTAGAAGATAATATAAGTTCATTAGTTGATGATGATGCAAAAGCTGCTGCAACTTGGATGCAAAGTACATACGGTGCGGATTTTAAATACATTAAAATTGCAGATATTTCAGCACTAAATATTGGAGATGTAAAGGTTGCTATGTTGTATTATTTAACTCCAAAAGAAAATCAAGGTTTTTCTGCTACTTCTAGTGATGTTTCTAATATGCTGCCTGCTGGTTTAAGACCGGGCGGTTCACAAGCTCAGGTACTTAAATCTTGGGTAAAAGGTGGAGGAGATATGCTGATTGCAGGTGACCCTAGTCCATTTATATTTTCTTTAGGGAGAGTTCCAGCAAATTTTGGAGCAGCAAGAGCACCAGGAAATTATGTTTTCTCTGAATTTGGTTGTGCAACTGAAACAGGATGTTATGACACAGGTAAACCTTCAGATGATATCTGGGGATTAGGAATGAGAGACACAAACAATTCTGGAAACAGACGTAATGATGCAATTTTTGATGGCCTAACTTTTGAAGGAGGAGCTGGAAACGAATACTTGCCATTACAAAATAGTGCAAATAGAGAAGTTAGATTAATATGGTGGCAACACTTTGATGGAATTCTTAATCCAAGCTGTTGTGGTTCTGATGCTGCTTCACAGTTTGAAAAGACTTTAACGGCAGTAAAATATGGAACATTAAGACATATTGGTGATGCTTTTGGTTATGGTGCAGTTGAATTCAAAAGAACTGACTTGGCTAATAATGCAGCATTTGATTCTCAAATATCAACAGATTATAAAGGACATATTTTTACAATTTCAAATACAATTGTAGGTTATGAATGGAATTCTAATGGAACTACAAATGATTATCAAAACAATATAAAAGTTTTCACCAAGAATATTCTGGATCACTTATATAATCTAAATAATGATTAGTAATTTTTAAACAGAATTTTTTAATTATAAAAAAAATGAAAAATGAAAAATAAAATGAAAAATGTATTTTACATTAAGTATGTATTGTTGCTAGTAATAGCAACAATCACATACTCATGTGAGGAACGTCTGAATTATGACGATCAATTGCCAAGTACTTTGAATATAATTGAATCCATTAAAATAGGTCAAACAAGTGCTACGATAGATAATTTGTCTGGAGTTGTTAATTTTGTTTTGCCTTCTGAAACAAATTTAGCTTCAGTTGTATTGGATATTAAAACCCCAGAAGGTGTAACTATAAATCCTGCATCAGGAACAACTGTTGATTTGACAAACCCTCTTGAAGTAACTGCAATATCAGGGGGTAAAACCAGACATTATATTATTAATGCACGTGTACTGCCTAATCAAATAGCTTTTGTTAGTGATGCAACATCGATTGATAATATTGTTGACGAAGACGTAAAAGCTGCTGCTCAATGGGCTAAAGATACTTATGGCAGTAGATTTGTTTTTATTCCTTTCTCTGATTTAACTTTAAATTCTTTAAAAACAGTTAATGTAGTTTTCTTTTTTTATGATACACAAGGAACATCTGCTTTGCCACAAGAAAGCCTAGATAAAAAGAATATATTGATTCAATATGTTGTTGAAGGAGGTAAAATGCTTTTAGGAGGAATGGCAACTAGTTATGCAGAAGTAATAGGACGTGATAAAAGTGGACTTTTAACTATAAAAGGAAATGGTATTGGATTTGTTGATGCAGGAACTTGGGCCATTGATGGTGGCGTTAATTTCCAAAATGATCAAAGAAACAATCCTATTTATAACTTTACTCAAGTAATTTCTACTGATTCAAATGGGTATTTTCCAGTAATTAATGGAGGATACAAAGAAGATCATAACAATCTGTGGGATTTAGGATCTTTGCTTGGACCAGGCCATCAAAAAGGACAGTTTGCAGAATTTGAAAACCTTTATGGAGGCAAAGTACTTGCTGTTTGGGCTGGAGTAGGAGATGAATGTTGTCCGGGTATTATTGAGTTTAAATCGAATTCAGTTTATGCGGGTACTATTATAGCAATAGGTGTTGGTGGCATGGAATGGGCTATGAATGATGGAAGAACTAATGTATATGCATCTAATATACAAGGGATATATCGAAATTCGATTGATTATTTAGGTACAAAATAATAATTTGTTTAGCTTGTGGTTTTATTGGGCAGGTTTTTCCTGCCCTTTAATTTTTAAATTTTTTAGTGATGAATACAAAATACATGCTAAGTGTAGTTAGCTTTGGGGAGGTTTTATGGGATCTTTTTCCAACGCATAAAAAAATTGGAGGAGCGCCATTGAATGTTGCGCTTCGAATGAATTCTTTAGGTGCTGAAACAACTATTATAAGTCGTGTTGGAGCAGATGAAGACGGAAAAGAAATTATGACTTTTATTAATAATCATGATATTAGTACAGATTTAATTCAAATAGCAGACGAATATAAAACTGGAGTCGTAAATGTGATGATTAATGAGAAAGGGAATGCTTCTTATGATATTTTATATCCATCTGCTTGGGATAAAATAGTGCAAACTGAACTCATGGATAGAATTATTTCAGAAGCTGATGCTTTTGTTTTTGGAAGTTTGATATGCAGAGACGAAGTGTCTAGAACCACTTTATATAATCTTTTGGATAAGGCAAAATACAAAGTTTTGGATGCGAATCTAAGAGCTCCATATTACACCAAAGACGTACTTAATGAGTTGATGTTAAAAGCTGATTTTATTAAGCTTAATGATGAAGAATTATATGAGATAAGTCAGCAATTGGAATCACCTTATAATTCCTTTGAGCAGAACATTAAATTCATCGCTGAAAAAACGAATACGAAACATGTTTGTGTTACCAAAGGGGCATTTGGAGCCGTTTTGTATTACAATGATAAATTTTATTACAACAGTGGTTATTTTATAAAAGTAGTTGATACTGTAGGTGCAGGGGATTCTTTCTTAGCCTCCCTGATAGTCAAATTGCTTAGAGGGAAATCACCACAAAAATCGTTGAATTATGCTTGTGCTGTTGGCGCTTTAGTGGCTGGTCATGAAGGAGCCAATCCTAAAATTTCCGAAAAAGAAATAAGCAAATTCATGAAGCTTTGACAAAATAGTTTAAGCATACAATTAAATGTATAAAAAAGCCAAAGAAGCAATGTCTTTGGCTTTTTTATGCAAAATAGTGTGAAGACTAAAAAGAAGTCAATTTCTTCAAATCGGCAATCGTTACTGTTGGATTCTCCGCTTTAAAAACAAAACTTCCCGCCACAAGAACATCAGCTCCGGCTTCAACAAGTTGTTTTGCGTTTTTATTAGTAACGCCTCCATCAATTTCTATAATTGTTGTTGCCTCTTTTCGAGTGATTAAATTTTTCAATTTTTCAATTTTCGAATAAGTGTTTTCTATAAAGGATTGTCCTCCAAAACCAGGATTCACACTCATGATGCAAACCAAATCAATATCATTGATAACGTCTTCCAGTAAATCAATATTTGTGTGCGGATTGATGGCGACTCCAGCTTTCATTCCTTCTGCTTTGATGGCTTGTAGTGTTCTGTGAAGATGCGTGCAGGCTTCGTAGTGTACACTTAGAATATTAGCGCCTAAGTCAGCAAATGTTTTAATATAACGGTCTGGATCTACAATCATTAAGTGAACGTCGATTGTTTTTTTTGCATGTCTGGTAATAGCTTCCAGAACGGGCATTCCGTAAGAAATGTTTGGAACAAAAACGCCATCCATGATGTCAATATGAAACCAATCGGCTTCACTGTTGTTGATCATTTCGATGTCGCGTTGCAGATTAGCAAAATCAGCAGCAAGAACTGATGGAGCAATAAGTGTATTCTTCATTGTGTAGTTGTTTAATCTGAATTTATTTCAGATTCTTAAGTTGTTGTTTGTGCAAAAGTAGTTTTTTTAGAGCAATTGGCGAAAGTTTTTTTGGGAAGGGACAACTCGCGAGTTATCCTGCGATTTGCGTAAGGGATTGAAGTGGAAATCCTTTTTATTTTTTTTTAAATAAAAAGATTATAACGAAAAGCCCGACCCGAAGTTTTTACGGAGGGTTACGCCCAAATGATTTTAAACAGGAATAGGTTCAAGGGAATCTGAAATGAATTCAGATTAAAAAATAAAACTCCGGTAATCAGCCGGAGTTTCAATCATCAATCAAAAAACGAACAGTCAATCAAACTGTTGTTCATTTTGAATTAAAAAATTTAAGTTTTAAAGATTTTAATTGGGGAATATTGTAAATTAACCTAAGTAGGTTTTTAATATTTTACTTCTGGAAGTGTGTTTCAATCTTCGGATTGCTTTTTCCTTGATTTGACGTACACGCTCACGAGTTAGGTCGAAAGTTTCTCCAATTTCCTCTAATGTCATTGGGTGTTGATCACCAAGACCAAAGTACAAACGAACAACATCAGCTTCTCTTGGAGTTAATGTTTCTAATGAACGCTCGATTTCAGTACGCAATGATTCGTGGATTAATTCTCTGTCTGGATTTGGAGATTCACCGGAACGCAATACATCGTAAAGGTTAGAATCTTCTCCTTCTACAAGAGGCGCATCCATTGATAGGTGACGACCGGAGTTTTTCATACTCTCTTTTACGTCATTTACGGTCATGTCAAGTTCTTTTGCAATTTCCTCAGCAGATGGCGGACGCTCGTTAGATTGCTCTAATAAAGCGTACATTTTGTTGATTTTGTTGATAGAACCAATTTTGTTCAAAGGCAAACGAACGATACGGGATTGTTCAGCCAAAGCTTGTAAAATAGATTGACGAATCCACCAAACGGCATACGAAATGAATTTGAAACCACGTGTTTCATCAAAACGTTGTGCTGCTTTTATCAATCCTAAATTTCCTTCGTTAATCAAATCGGGAAGGGTTAACCCTTGATTTTGATATTGTTTTGCTACCGAAACTACGAAACGTAAATTGGCTTTTGTCAATTTCTCTAATGCTTTCTGGTCACCGGCTTTAATCTTTTGTGCTAATTCTACCTCTTCGTCAGCGGTAATAAGGTCAACTTTTCCAATTTCTTGTAAATACTTGTCTAATGAAGCAGTTTCACGATTGGTTACCTGCTTGGTGATTTTTAGTTGTCTCATGTTTTTTTTGTCTCCTAAATTTTAAGTGTACAAATGATTATACGTATGGGGTTGCTAAAAAGTTACAATAGTTTTGAAAATAAATTTTATTATATGACTATCCGTAATGCGGACTAAAATCATTTCGAATACAATTTTCGTCGTTTGTACATTTATAAAGCATAAATATTAGCCCACAGATTGTACAGATTATACCGATTTACACGGATTTTTTTACTTGGTGAATCAAACTGTTTATTTAAATCTGTGCAAAATCCGTATAATCCGTACAATCTGTGTGCCATATTTTATCCTTTGGAACATATTGCGGACTGTCATATTTTATTATAATTCTGAACGAAGTCTAATTTGGGCATTTCCCTTTGGGTCGGGCTCATCCGCACTCGCTTTTTTGTTTCATTGCATTACACAAAAAGAGCTCAAACAATTGCTTTTATCCCTAATGCAAAAACACCAGACAAATAGTCTATTTCCAAAGATTTTCTTTCTCCCAATCTTTCGGAAAGCCCATAGCGAAAACATCAACATTAGGATATTTTTTAAGCAACGCTGCAAATCGAAAAGCAATTGTATTTTTTGGATTGATGGTTTGCATCAAATATAAAATCATTGATAAAATAAAATAGGATTTGTTGTTGGGAACGGCAGTGTTATTTAGCCAAGTTTTTTTTGGACTTTGCGGTATGTTTGGTTGAATGCTCATAACTCTATTCCATAATCTTGAATGATGTGCACAAACGTTTCTTAGATAAACAATACTATGCATCCATGAACCAAAAATAGTATCACTTAAACCAAAATAATTAGCAATATCTCTCTTGGTTCTGTTCGATTGTAAATTGCTAAAAAGAAAAGAAAGCGTGCCAAAAGAAGTTAATCCCAAAAGCATCCAACTAGGCGGCAAGTCATCAGAATATTTCTTTTTAAATGCTTTTATAAATTCTTCATCACTTCTGTTGTATTCTTCTTCTAAACTTCCAAGACTTTTACTGTGGCTAATATGATTTTTGAACAGCGTTGGGTTTTGATACCAAAAGGCTCCATATTGATGCGATAAAACATAAATCATCTTCGCTCTTATAGAAACTTCTATTTTTTCAAGTTCTCGTATAACCAAAACTCGTAGCTCTCTATCAAAACAATATAGATTAAAAGCAGTATCGAAATTAGAGTTTTCTTTGAAAAGATGGTTCGTTTTATCTGCCAATAAGGGAAACCAATATCCGCTCAAACGATAATAACTGATGCTTTCCAATAAATGATTGGCTCTGGCGCTATTATTTATTGTTAGTCCTCGTTCTTGTAATTGTTGGATTTGTTGAGCGTAAGTAAGTGCAGGTTTGTTATAAGGAAGTAGCGGCATCTTATAAAAATAAAAAGCTTACCCTGAGCGCGCTGGTCTAACGGGAAGCGGGGTAAGCATGTTGCTGCAAATATAGGTAATGTTTCTGTGAAATTACGCTAGTGATTAAATATTTAATATTTTTAGTATTTTGTAATTTTTTTTGCGATCATATTCAACTCTACAATTAAGATTGTTGAAAATTAATTGATTCTTAAGCGTATAAATTGTTCTGAAAATAAATTTAAATAAAAACAAAAATCCCGTTTCAAATACTTGAAACGGGATTTTCTATAAATAAACCTTTAGTAAACTAAGATCTGATTACTCTTTTCTTTCCTCACGTAGAGGTCTTGCTTCCTCACGTGCAGGTCTTGGTAAAAGTGCTTTTCTTGACACTTTTTCTTTTCTTGTTTTTGGATCCATACCTAAGTATTTCACTTGAAAAACATCACCCATTTTCACAACGTCAGAAACGTTTTCAGTACGTTCCCAAGCTAACTCAGATACGTGAAGCAATACTTCATTTCCTGGTGCAGCAAGGTATTCAACCACCGCTCCAAAATCAAGCATTTTGATTACTTTCACTTCATAAGCATCACCTACAACCGGTTTGAAAGTCAATGAGTCGATTTTACGTAAAACTGCTTCAATTCCGTCAGGATCAGTTCCAAGAATTTCAACTTCACCTTGTTCGTTCACTTCGTTGATAACGATAGTTGTTCCTGTAGCTTTTTGTAATTCTTGAATTACTTTTCCACCAGGTCCAATTAACGCACCAATAAAGTTACCAGGAATAGTTACTTTGATAATTTTTGGAGCATATTTTTTAACAGTTGGTCTTGGCGTAGCCAAAGTTTCTGTTATTTTTCCAAGGATATGCAAACGACCATCACGAGCTTGAGCTAATGCTTCTTCCATGATGTTATATGCCAATCCTTCGATTTTGATGTCCATTTGACAAGCAGTAATTCCGTCAGCAGTTCCGGTTACTTTAAAGTCCATGTCTCCTAAGTGATCTTCATCACCTAAAATATCAGACAATACAGCAAAACGACCTGTTTTTTCATCAGAAATTAATCCCATTGCAATACCGGAAACTGGTTTGATCATTTGGATACCCGCATCCATCAAAGATAATGTTCCAGCACAAACTGTTGCCATAGAAGAAGAACCGTTAGATTCCAAAACTTCAGAAACGATACGGATAGTGTAAGGACAATCAGCAGGAATCATGTTTTTCAAAGCACGTTGTGCTAAGTTTCCGTGACCTACTTCTCTTCTTGAAGTTCCTCTTAAAGGTTTTGCTTCTCCTGTAGAGAAAGGAGGGAAGTTGTAATGCAAGTAAAATTTCTCTTCACCTTGTTGAGATGGAGAGTCAATTTGGTTCGCTTCTCTAGAAGTTCCTAAAGTGGTTGTAGCCAATGCTTGCGTTTCTCCTCTTGTGAAAATTGCAGAACCGTGAACTGATGGTAAATAATCTACTTCAGCCCAGATTGGTCTGATTTCGGTAGTTTTTCTTCCGTCCAAACGAGAACCTAAATCCAGGATTACATTACGAACCGCTTCTTTTTGTGCTTTAGAAAAATATTTGCTTACTAAATCACCGTGTTCAGTCAATTCTTCATCTGTAAATAAAGTTTTCACTACTTCTTTTACTTCAGCAAATTGGGCTGTTCTTTCGTGTTTGGCTGTTCCTTCTTTTGCAATAGCATAACATAAATCGTAAGATGCCGCTTTCACTTTATCGTAAATAGCAGTATCTTCTTTTTCTTGCTCGTATGTTCTTACTTCTTTTTTACCAAAAGCAGCAACTAATCTTTCTTGAGCTTCGATTTGAATTTTGATTGCTTCGTGAGCAAATTTAATGGCTTCCACCATTTCGTGTTCTGAAATTTCTTTCATCTCACCTTCTACCATTGCGATAGAATCTTTAGAAGCACCAATCATCATGTCAATATCAGACAATTCTAATTGTGTACGACTTGGATTGATGATAAATTTACCGTCAACTCTAGCTACACGAACTTCAGAAATTAATGTTGAAAATGGAATATCAGATAAAGATAAAGCTGCCGAAGCGGCTAAACCTGCTAATGCATCCGGCATAACATTTTCGTCATGAGACATCAATTGAATCATCACTTGCGTTTCAGCATGATAATCATTTGGAAAAAGCGGACGCAATACACGGTCAACTAATCTCATGGTTAAAATTTCACTATCACTTGGTCTTGCTTCTCTTTTGAAGAAACCACCTGGAAAACGTCCAGCGGCAGCAAATTTTTCGCGATAATCTAATGTTAAAGGCAAGAAATCAATTCCTGGACTTGCTTTTTTGGCAGATACAACTGTTGCAAGCAACATGGCATCTCCCATTTGTACTACTACAGAACCATCGGCTTGTTTGGCCAATTTTCCTGTCTCGATTGAGATGCTTCTGCCATCTCCTAAATCGATAATTTCTCTTGAAACTTTTGGAATCATAATTTGAATTCTCTTTAGATTAAACAATGGGTTCTAGTTGTGTTGTAGTTGTTGTTGTGCGTAGTTAATGCCTAAAACCCAATGAAAAACCAAACTTTTTTATTGTTGTATATAAAAACAAAAAGAGGCACTTTCGCACCTCTTTTATATTGATTATTTTCTGATATTCAATACTTTGATAATTTCACGGTATCTGTTGATTTCTGTTTTCTTCAAGTAATCCAACAAAGATCTTCTTTTTCCTACTAGTAATACTAATGAACGCTCTGTATTATAATCGTGACGATTTTTTTTCAAGTGCTCCGTTAAGTGGCTAATTCTGAAAGTGAACAAAGCAATTTGAGCTTCTGATTTTCCTGTGTTTGTTTTTTCTCCGTGTTTAGCGAAGATTTCTTCTTTAATCTCTTTAGTTAAATACATTCCAATATTTGTTTAATGATTTTTATGTATGTCGTACATCCATTGTAAGACGGGTGCAAAGATAATCTTTATTTTTGAATCGGCAAGGTAAATTTTGTTTAACCTTTAAGAATTTAATATTCAGTATATTAAACAGTATATAATTTTGCCACTTTCTCATTTACAAACTCCAAAAAACGTTCGTCATCTTGGGTGAATGGATCGATAGCATGACTGTCAATATCAATTTGCCCTATGTTTTCTCCGTTTACAAAAAGAGGAACAACAATTTCTGATTTTACCGTAAAACTGCAGGCAATATAATTGTCTTGTGCTGCAACGTCAGCAACGACAAAATTTTCGTTAGAAACCGCCACTTGTCCGCAAATACCCTTTCCAAAAGGAATCACGGTATGATCTGTTGCTGCTCCTGCATAAGGGCCTAAATGCAGGGTTTTGGTTTCCTGATTTGCAAAATAAAATCCTACCCAATTGTAATATTCAATTGAATCACTTAGAAGCTGGCAAATAGACAAAAGTTTTTCGTCTCTGGAAAGCGTTGTGTTTAGTGTGATTTCGGTTACTTTTGGTTGTAATTCTTGAAATGTCATGGTTTTTATTTATATTTATGCAAAAGTATTTAAAGCAGTTTTTAAAAATTATATAAATTTGTTAAAAAATAGATTTTGAAAAAATATTTTATTCTCTACAAACCTTTTTTGTTTTTTCTGGCTACCTTTTTTTTGACCTATATCGTTCTTACTGTTTTGTATCAGGCATATCTTAATAGTTTTGGAGAAAACAAGTTGGACACTATAACTAGAATGGTTGTAGAAAATACAGATCAATTGTTTCAATTATTTGGTGCTAATTTTAGAATTGAAGAAAATGAATCACAGTCTTTTATAAAGTTGATTTATAATCAAAAATATGTAGCAAGAATTATTGAGGGATGTAATGCCATTAGTGTAATTATCTTGTTCATATCTTTTATAGTTGCTTTTTCAGGAAAGTTAAAACCGACTCTGCTTTTTATTTTTGGCGGAAGCCTGCTTATTTATCTGTTAAACGTATTAAGGATAGCAATTTTAAGTGTGCTGATGTTTCATTTTCCAAAACAGGAGTCATTTTTACACAGCGTGCTTTTTCCTTTGTATATTTATGGTGTGGTTTTCATTTTGTGGTTAATTTGGGTACGTAATTTTTCAAGATATGCTTCAAAAGATATTAAATAATAAAGTTAGATTAATGCAATTTGTTTTTTTTGTTGCATTGTTAGTGCTTGTTCGTGCATTTGAAAACCAATTGTTTTATGACCCTTTTTTGGATTACTTTAAAAACGATTTTAATAATTTACCGTTGCCTAATTTCAATTCATTTCAATTGTCTTTAGGATTGCTGTTTCGTTATACATTAAATACGGTTATATCATTGGGCATCATTTATGTCTTTTTCAAAGATATAGTGATGGTGAAATTTGCATTTGTTCTGTATTATTTTTTCTTTATGATTTTAATTGTTGTTTTTTTCTATATAATTTACTTCACTAGGGGACATCATAATTTATTTCTTTTTTATATTCGTCGGTTTTTGATTCAACCCATTTTCGTTCTGTTATTTGTTCCGGCATTTTACTATCAAAAACAAAATAAGTAATCTTTTTTTTATATCTTTAATGTTGGATTTAATTCGTTAATTGTCAATATACTAAAGGTATGAAAATAATAAAACATTCAGGAGATATTGTAGAATTTAGTGCTGATAAGCTGAAGAGTTCGCTTTTAAAATCGGGAGCAAGTGCTGTTGTTGTAGAAAATATTCTGCAAACAATTAAAAAACAAATGTACGAGGGGATTTCTACGAAGCATATCTATAAAATGGCTTTTGGTTTATTGAAAAAAACGGCTAATTCTCATGCAGCACGTTATAACTTAAGAGAAGCAATACGATTGTTAGGTCCGGCAGGTTTTTTTTTCGAAAAATATATTGGGCGGCTTTTTGCTTCGGAGCATTATGAAACTAAAACAAACATAACATTACAGGGTAAATGTGTGTCTCATGAAATAGATGTTTTAATAAAGAAGAGTGATAGTATTGCCATGATTGAGTGTAAATATCATGCAGGTAGAGATGCTGCTTCTGATGTGAAAGTTCCAATGTATATTTTGTCCCGTTTTAATGATTTAAAAGTCAATCAACATGCTATCTTTTCTGATAATGATGTTGTTTCAAAATGTTGGATAGTTACCAATAATAGATTTACATCAGATGCTATTGATTTTGCCAACTGTTCCGGATTGAATATGCTAAGTTGGAATTACCCTGAGGACAATAATTTAAAAACGAAAAATGATACACATTATCTTTATCCTGTAACTTGTTTAACTACTTTGTCCATTGCCGAAAAAGATAAGTTGTTGATATTGGATGTGATTTTGGTAAAAGAAATAATAAACCATTCCGATTGTTTAGAGAAAATTGGATTGAGTTCAAATCGGATAAAAAATGTGTTGAAAGAAGCATCTGAACTGTGTGGGTTTATTTAAAAATAATGGATTCTGGATTGTTTAATTTTTAAATTCAAATCAAATGAAAGTTAAATTTATTGGCGGAGCAGGCACTGTAACCGGTTCTAAAACATTAATTGAAAGCAATGGTATTCGGATTTTGATAGATTGTGGTCAATTTCAAGGGATTAAACCGCTGCGGGAACTTAATTGGGAACCATTGCCCATTTTACCTTCAACGATAGATTTTGTTTTGTTGACTCATGGACATTTAGATCACTGTGGTTGGTTGCCCAGACTGGTCAATCAAGGTTTTAAAGGCAAAATTTATTGTACCAGTCCCACTGCCGCTGTTGCCAAGTTGATTCTTCTGGATAGCGCTAAAATTCAGGAAGAAGAGGCTAGAATTGCTAATGAGGGTAAATTTTCCAAACACGAAGTTGCTGAACCACTTTATACAGTGGAACAGGCCCAAAAAGTTTTTCCTTATTTTAGGGTTATTAAAACCAATGAATCCATTCCTTTAGATGCGGAAATTGCTGCGGTTTATACTAATGCAGGACATATCATTGGAGCTTGTACAATTGAATTGCAACTCGAAAATAAGACTTTGGTTTTTTCAGGAGATATTGGGCGTGATAATGATGTATTAATGTATCCGCCAACTAAACCTAAAAAAGGCGATTATATATTTCTTGAAAGTACGTACGGTGATCGTCTTCATCCCGATACGGATACCAAATTAGAACTGGAAATGTATATCAACAATACAGTTGAAAAAGGCGGAACCATCATTATTCCCAGTTTTGCTGTAGAGCGCGCCCAAACGATTATGTATTTGCTATGGCGACTTAAAGAAGAAGATAGAATTCCAAATATTCCCTATATAATTGATACACCTATGGGGATTAATGCTTTGGAAATTTTTATCAATAATAAAAAATGGCATAAATTATCATTGAAAGACTGTGCCGAAATGAGTAAAATGTTCATGCTGGTTTCTGATTATCAGGAAACAATTGAACATATTTTTGATAAACAACCCAAAGTGGTAATTGCTGCCAGCGGAATGGTTACTGGCGGAAGAGTTTTGACTTATCTCGAGCATTATATTGGTTTACCCGAAACGACAGTTATCATTGTTGGTTATCAGGCCGAAGGAACGCGTGGAAGGAAATTGTTAGAAGGTGCAGATGAAATTAAAATTCATGGTAAATATTATGATGTAAAAGCAAATATTCTTGAAATAGAAGGCTTGTCGGCTCACGGGGATCAAAAGGATTTACTCAATTGGCTATCTGAATTGGAAAATAAACCAACAAAAGTATTTTTGGTTCATGGTGAAAATCAGCCGCTAGATGTACTTCGGATAAAAATTCAGGAGAAATATGGTTTTGATTGTAAAGTTCCTTTGATGGGGCAAGAATTTGAGCTCTAATTTTTAACAGAAATTTGATTTTACGGGTTGATTAAATCACTAATTTTGCAAAATGAAATTCAAAAAGCACATCAGTTTTTTTCTCGCATTTTTCCTGTTGGTTTCCAATGTGGGATTCGCATTTGATGTGCATTATTGTGGAGACAAAGTAGCCTCCATCCAACCATCTTATTGGAAATCTGGAGAAGCTCCTAATTCAGTTGAAAAAGGGTGTTGCGAAAAAAAAGTTGCAAAAAAAGAGAGTTGTTGCAAGAATAAAGTAGTTCATTTTCAAAAAAAATCAGATAATTTAATTACAAAAGCATTTTCTTTAAATGCGGATTTTACTTTTTTAATCGAAGAATGGAACCCAATTGTGTTTTGTCCAAGACCAAATTTCAAAAGTTTTGAAAACACCTCTTTTTATTGCGATGTTCATGCGCGACCACTTTTTAAACTGTACAATCAATACATTTTCTACGCCTGATTTTTAATGTTTTTTAAAAGTCAAACCTCTTTTTGTGGTTTGAAATAAATCTTATAAACATTAAAATCCTTGCTATGCAAAAAATAATAACGCTTATTGTTATGATTTTGCTTTCGATTCCCGTTTTTTCTCAAGAAAAACTGGAAGAGGTCAAAATTGTCAAAAAGCAAAAAGGAATTCAAAAATCATTTACGGTAACCGGTAATACGACACTCATAACGAGTAAAGAATTACTTAAAGCCGCGTGTTGTAATTTAGCCGAAAGTTTTGAAACGAATCCATCGATTGATGTGAGTTTTTCAGATGCTTTGACAGGAACAAAACAAATCAAAATGCTGGGATTGACAAGCCCGTACTTGATGATTACCGAAGAAAATATTCCATCAGTCCGTGGCGCTTCTCAAGCGTACGGATTGTCATTTACACCTGGAACCTGGGTCGAAAGCATCCAAATCACTAAAGGAGCAGGAAGCGTGGTGAATGGTTACGAAAGTATTTCAGGACAAATCAATACTGAATTATTGAAACCCATCAATGACATTCCGTTTTTCCTAAATGTGTATGGTTCGACAGATTCTCGTTTTGAATTGAATACGCATTTTAATAAAAAAATATCCGATAAATGGAGCAGTAGTCTGTTTCTTCATGGTAATACAAGAGTTGCTAAGAACGATATGAATAACGATGGCTTTTTGGATAATCCATTGGCAAAACAAATTAATATTCTCAATAGATACCAATATTACGACGCCGAAAAAGGTTGGGTGAGTTTTATCAATTTCAGATATATGAATGATAAAAAACAGACTGGAGAATTGGACTTTGATCCGGACAAAGATAGAGGAACTACAAATTATTGGGGTTCTGAAATCAATACAGAACGATTGGACGTCTCTACAAAAGTCGGCTACGTTTTTCCGGAAATGCCGTATCAAAGTATTGGATTTCAAAATGCTTTTAACAGTCACAATCAACATTCGTATTTCGGTTTAAACCAATACAATATCAAACAAAGCAGTTATTATTCGAACTTGATTTTTAATTCGATTATTAACAACACGATGAATAAATTTGCTGCGGGTTTGAATTTCACATACGATAAATACCAAGAATTTGTCAATGTAAATGATTACGGTAGAACTGATAATTCTGTAGGTGCTTTTTTCGAATATACTTACGATAATGAGGACGATTTTAGTATTATTTTGGGAGGAAGGATTGATAATCACAACCGATTAGGGACATTCATTACGCCACGATTACATCTGCGATACAATCCTTGGGAAAAAGGTGTTCTGCGATTTTCAGCAGGAAGAGGAAAGCGAAGTGCGAATATTTTTGCCGAGAACCAACAGCTTTTTGCAAGTTCCAGAACATTTGATGTTTTGGATAATGATGGAAAAATTTATGGATTGAATCCCGAAATTGCATGGAATTATGGTTTAAGCTTTGCGCAAAAGTTTTTGCTCTTTGGCAAAAATGCCGATATTGGGTTTGATCTTTACAGAACTGATTTTCAAAATCAGGTTATTGTCGATGTATTGCAAAGTCCCCAACAAGTTTTGTTTTATAATTTGAACGGAAAGTCAGTTGCCAATAGCTTGCAATTAGAGTTTAATTATGAAATTTTAAACCATTTTAATTTGCGCTCAGCGTATAAATTCTATGATGTAAGAACCGATTATATTTCGGGGAATTACCAAAAGCCATTACAGGCTAAACATCGGTTTTTTGGAAATTTAGAATATGAAACCCACATAGGGGAGAAAGGAAAGCAATGGAAATTTGATTATACTTTCAATTGGGTTGGTGAACAACAATTGCCTAATACGGCTTCAAATCCAATAAATGATAGACTACCGGAATTTTCACCATCGTATTCTTTGATGAATGCACAAATTACAAGAACTTTTTCTTCTATTTTTGAAATGTATGTAGGTGGTGAGAACATTGGAAATTATACTCAGGAAAAAGCTATTCTTGGTTCTGATAATCCTTTTGGCTCCACTTTTGACACTTCAATTGCATATGCACCGGTTTTTGGGCAAATGTATTATGCGGGGTTTCGATTCAAAATAAAATAATTTCAGTGGTAAAAATCAATCGTACTATCAATGAAAAAATCAAAAAGCGATAACAATAAAAAACAGAAAATATGAAATCAAAGATTCACGAACACCAAAAAAATAATCTTAAAATTGTGAGTAATAATATAATTTTAGTATTATTAGTAACTTTTGCAGGATTCTCGGCTCAAGCCCAAGATTCGAGCATTAGCGAACAGGCAAAGCAAAAAAAGAATAAAAATGCACGTTATACGACTGAAGTAAATGGCAATTGTGAACAATGTCAGAAACGAATTCAAAAAGCGGCATTTTCAGTTTCCGGAGTTAAATCAGCAAATTGGAGTATTGAGACACATCAATTGAGTTTGATTTTAAATGAAGAAAAAGGCACTCTGCCAGATGTGAAAAAAGCCATTGCAAAAATAGGGCATGACACAGATGGGATCAAAGCGACAAAAGAGGATTATGACAACCTCCATAGTTGTTGTAAATATGAACGACTGTAATTTAAAAAGCCCAAAGTGAAAATGAGGGCACTGAAAAAGTCCTTAAAGAATTAGATTTCATTAAAAGAGTAGAAAAATAAGATTTTCTACTCTTTTTTTTTATCCTGAAAATGAAGTACTTAAGCAAAACTCGAATTTTCCTTAATCGCCTTAAAATGTCTAATTACTAAAAAGAGATACTTTTTCAGTGCCCTCGTGAAAATTTTGGGCTTTTTAAATAGATTGGGTTTAATTTTTTCTTTCGCTAAAGAAAAATCTTCATTTATGCCAAATGAAAACACCAAATAAAAACACACTTTTATTGAAAAAAACAGTGTTGCATGAAAGCATTTCCAATCGAGATCATTATATTTTTAAAGAGTTAATTAAACTTTAAAATACCGCAATAAATTGTGGTTAAGGTAATTTATTCTTACTTTCACGCACGAATATATTAAATTACAAATTGATTTATGAATAATTTCGAATGGACACAATTACTCGATCCAGAGTTTTATATTACCTTAAAAATAGCAGGAGTTCAGATAGGTTTATACATAGTTTTATTTATTGTTTTTGCTGAAACTGGGCTTTTTGCAGGTTTTTTCCTTCCAGGTGACAGTTTGCTTTTCCTTGCAGGAATTTACAGTAAAGATTTGGTTCAAAATATGGTGTCTATAGAAAGTGAATTTATAAATGTTACTTTATTGTCACTAATGGTTGCTGTTGCAGGAATTTTTGGGAACATGGTAGGGTATTGGTTTGGAGCAAAAAGCGGGTATTATTTATTTAAAAAAGAAGATACTTTTTGGTTCAAGAAAAAATACCTGTTGCAGTCAAAAGATTTCTTTGAAAAGTATGGTGGGAAAGCCATAATATTTGCTCGTTTTTTACCAATTTTCAGAACTTTTGCGCCAATTGTGGCTGGAATAGTATCTATGGATAAAAGCAAATTTATGTTCTTCAATATTTTAAGTTCTTTTTTATGGGCTTTTATTTTAATTTTTTCCGGTCATTATTTGTATGGTGTCTTTTTGGAAAATTTTGGAATTGATTTGAAAGAGCATATCGAATATATTATAGTAATAATTGTTCTTATTACCACGGTTCCCGTTTTATTCAAGCTTTTGAAAAAAAGGGTGCATATAAAATAAAAATTAATTTTAGTTGCCCTGTCCTGAAAAAGTTGACAAGACAAGTAAATAAAAAACTCCGTTTCGATTTAACGAAACGGAGTTTTTTATTTTAAAAAGAGAATGAATTACATCATTCCTGGCATACCGCCACCCATTGGGTTTCCACCTGCATGATCTTCTTTAATATCAATCAAAGCACATTCGGTTGTTAATATCATTCCTGCAACCGAAGCTGCATTTTCTAATGCCACACGCGTTACTTTTTTAGGATCGATAATACCTGCTTTGAGCATATCAACATATTCGTCAGTTTTTGCATTGTAACCAAAATCACCCGAACCTTCGGCTACTTTTGCAACAACAACTGAACCTTCAAGTCCTGCATTTTCAACAATAGTTCTCAAAGGAGACTCCACGGCACGAGATACAATTTGAATTCCTGTTGCTTCATCAGCATTGTCCGCTTTAATAGTGCTTAAAACATTTTTAGCTCTTAATAAGGCAACACCACCACCGGCAACAATTCCTTCTTCAACAGCAGCACGAGTTGCGTGAAGCGCATCATCAACTCTGTCTTTTTTCTCTTTCATTTCTACTTCAGAAGCAGCACCAACATAAAGTACAGCAACTCCACCAGCTAATTTAGCCAAACGTTCTTGTAGTTTTTCTTTGTCATAATCAGAAGTTGTAGCTTCCATTTGACCTTTTATTTGGTTTACGCGATTTTTGATCATGTCAGCTTCGCCAGCACCACTTACAATTGTAGTATTGTCTTTATCGATAGTCACTTTTTTAGCAGTTCCTAACATTTCGATAGTTGTGTTTTCTAAAGTATAACCTCTTTCTTCTGAAATTACTGTTCCGCCAGTTAAGATAGCAATATCTTCAAGCATTGCTTTTCTTCTGTCGCCAAAACCAGGTGCTTTTACAGCAGCAATTTTCAAAGCTCCACGTAATTTATTTACAACCAATGTAGATAATGCTTCACCATCAACATCTTCCGCAATAATCAATAATGGTTTTCCAGATTGAGCAACTGGCTCAAGAACTGGTAATAATTCTTTTAATGAAGAAACTTTTTTGTCATATAAAAGGATGTAAGGATTCTCCAATTCTACTTCCATTTTTTCTGAATTGGTAACAAAATAAGGAGAAAGATATCCTCTGTCAAATTGCATACCTTCAACAACATCAACGTAAGTATCTGTTCCTTTAGCCTCTTCAACAGTGATAACACCTTCTTTTCCTACTTTTGCGAAAGCAGTAGCGATTAACTCACCAATTACTTCGTCATTATTAGCAGAAATTGAAGCAATTTGTTTTATTTTTTCAGAATCACTTCCTACTACTTTTGCTTGTTTAGCCAAGTCAGCTACAATAGCTTCAACTGCTTTGTCAATACCACGTTTCAAATCCATAGGATTCGCTCCTGCAGCAACGTTTTTCAAACCTTCTTTTACGATAGCTTGTGCCAAAACTGTAGCAGTTGTAGTTCCGTCTCCAGCTAAATCATTAGTTTTAGACGCCACTTCTTTAACCATCTGAGCACCCATATTTTCTAATGGATCTTTCAATTCAATTTCTTTTGCAACGGTAACACCATCTTTTGTAACATTTGGTCCACCAAAAGCTTTTCCAATAATTACATTACGACCTTTTGGTCCAAGAGTTACTTTTACTGCATTTGCCAATGCATCTACACCACGTTTTAATCCGTCACGTGCTTCAATATCAAATTTTATATCTTTTGCCATTTTTTTTTATTTTCCTCACCCCAGCCCTCTCAAAGGAGAGGGAGCCAAGATGAAATATTATTAAATATTTTATTAGTTTATTTCGTCTCCTCCCCTTCGGGGAGGTCGGGGGGGATTTTAGATAATTGCTAAAATATCGTCTTCACGCATGATCAAATAATCTTTTCCTTCTAGTTTCAATTCAGTTCCGGCATATTTTCCGTAAAGAACAGAATCTCCAATTTTCACAGTCATTGTGTGGTCTTTTGTTCCGTTTCCAACTGCAACTACAGTTCCTTTTTGTGGTTTCTCTTTAGCTGTATCTGGAATAAAAATCCCTGACGCAGTTTTAGTTTCAGCTGCAACTGGTTCGATAAGAACTCTGTCCGAAAGTGGTTTAATGTTTAAAGCCATGATTTTATGTTTTTTTGTTATTTTTATGATTGCATTTAGGATTTCAGAAATTATGCCATCCTATTAAAACTGACATATTTTCTTATAAAAAATGCCAGCTTTGACAGGCTGGCATTCAGAATAAGCAATGTTATTTTATTTTGCTGGATTTGTTGCAGCAGGTGTATTTTGAACTGGAGATGCTGGTGCAGCTGTAGTTTCTGTTTGTTCAATAATTTTAGAATCAGTATCACTTAATGCTCCAGTAAAGCTTAAACTTGAAAGGAGTATAAGTGCAATTAAAATAGTGGCTAGTGTCCAAGTGCTTTTGTCTAAAAAATCTGTTGTTTTTTGTACACCACCTAGCATTTGAGAACCACCTATAGCAGAAGATAATCCACCACCTTTAGGGTTTTGAACCATTATTACTACGATTAATAGGAAACAAACTATTGTTATTAAAACTAAAAAAATTGAAAATGTGCTCATTGTTTAATTATTGTTTTGTTGTAAAATCTTAATATCCGCTATGCGGTCTGCAAAGAAACTACTTTTTTCTGGATATTTCAAAATTAATATTTCATAAGCTTGAATCGCTTTTTGATATTTTTTTTGTTCCAAATAGACTCTTGCCAAAGTCTCTGTCATCAAGTAGGAATTGTCATCTTTATTAAGGTCAAAAGTAACGGTTGATGGTACACCATGTTTTACAGGTGAAATCTTCGGGCTGGTTTCTATGAATTTATCGATTAACGCTGCTTTTTTCTTTTTGTCGTCATCTATTGGCTGGGTTTTAGAAGTATCTATACTATCTGTATTTCTTTCTATTGGTTGCGTTCTTGATAATTGAAGCCATTCTTGGAAGGAATGTTTTTCGCTTATGGAAAAATCCAAAGGAGTTCCAATAGCTAATTTCTCTTCTGGAGTTTTCGAATTTTCATTAGATTCTAAAGGCAAAGCTTCCTTTATAGAAGTAAGAATCGATTGTTCCAGAGTATTTATCTTGTGCTCCAGTTTTTCTTCCTGAATAATTATTTCACTATCAACTACAGTAATGTCAAGAAGCTCTACTATTTTTTTATCGTATAAATCTTTTTGAATCGCAGTAAAAGTATCCGAAGTAATAAAATCAAACAATACCGTTCTGTCGGTTGTATGTGCGGCAGTGACTTTTAAAGCAAAATTATACTTAAAACTATTTTGGTTATAAAGTCCTTTTAAACGTAAAGCTCGGGCGCTTTGAAAATATGGAAATTCATCCAACACATTTTCCAATGCTTCCGTTTGCTTCTCATTGATAGCATCTGGTCTGTTTATTAAATAAGTATAATCGGTTACGTTCATTTTTTGAGTGTTCAATGTTCAGTAATCAGTGTTCAGTAATCAGTGTTCAATTTTTAGTGCAGCTAACTGAATACTAAAAACTGCCAACTGAATACTCCTTCATTTACCATTTAGCAAGAGATTCATTAAAGATATCTTGGGTTATTCTTTCGAAGATTTCTTTCAATGCGCTATTCAAAGTAGAACCTACAAGTTGTTGCTCAGCCGGATAATCATAATAAAACTCGAATTGTTTTTCAAAATCATCTGTTTCTTTATTTTTATTGGTAAACCGAACATTTACTCTTATTTTCAGTCTGTTTTGAGAAGCTTGCTGATCGGCGGTTGCGGTCATAGGGCTTATTCTGTAATCTACAATCTCTCCTTCGTAAGTTAAATCAGCACCGCTTTTTACTAAATTTAAATTGGTTTGATTCTGAATAATGTCTTGTAGTGCCAGCGTAAAAGTCCTGTCAATTCCAGGTTCAATCAATTCTGCATTATTTTGAAAAAAATTCACCTGAAAGGTTTTTGCATCAATTTTCCCTGTTCCTGTAAAGTTGTAAACCGAGCAACTATTAATACTCAATATAATTATTGAAAGAAGAATAAGTTTAATGTGTTTCATTTTCTATTTTAAAAATTGCTTCGCCAGTTCGCTAACGCTCGGGTTAAAGATATTCATTTTCAATCAAACCATTTGCGTCTTTGCGTCTTTGTGGCAAAAACTACAAATCAAATTGTTTAATTTTTCGATATAAAGTTCTTTCGGAAATCCCTAATTCATCTGCAGCTGCTTTTCGTTTTCCTTTATTTTTTTCCAATGATTTTTTAATCATTTCAATTTCTTTTTGTTCTAATCTCAAAATTTCCTCTTCCTCTTCGATTGTTTCTGCAAATAGGTAGCTATCGTCATTCTCCTGATAACGCTCTTCTTTATTTTGAGTTGTAATCAAAGCTGTTCTTGGTTCTTCTTCAAAATCTATTTCACTGTCATTTTCTTGGGAACCATATATTTTTTTGATCAAATTTTGATTTGTTTCTTGCACTTTAGAACTACCACTTTGCATTAATTCTAAAGTAAGTTTCTTCAAGTCATGCAAATCACTTTTCATATCAAAGAGCACTTTGTACAAAATTTCTCTTTCGGTATTAAAATCACCTTCGCCTTTCTTGTCTTTAATCACCGATGGTAAATTGGTACCTTCAGCAGGTAAATAGGATTGTAAAGTCGCTGCCGAAATTTCACGGTTCGTTTCCAAAACCGAAATTTGTTCTGCTACGTTCCTCAATTGACGGATATTACCGCTCCAACGAAATTTTTGCAAAACAGCAACGGCACTTTCGTCTAATTTCAATGGTGGCATTTTATATTTATGCGCAAAATCAGAGGCGAATTTTCTGAATAACAAATGAATATCTTCTTTTCGTTCTCGCAATGGAGGTAAATTAATATCTACCGTACTCAAACGATAATATAAATCTTCTCGGAATTTTCCTTTCTCGATAGCATTAAACAAATTTACATTGGTAGCTGCAACGATACGAACATCGGTTTTTTGTACTTGTGAGGAACCAACTTTTATGAATTCGCCATTTTCTAAAACACGAAGCAATCGCACTTGAGTAGTCAAAGGCAATTCGCCAACTTCATCAAGGAAAATAGTTCCGCCATCAGCCACTTCAAAATATCCTTCACGTGTGTTTGTTGCACCCGTAAAAGCTCCTTTTTCATGTCCAAAAAGTTCACTGTCAATCGTTCCTTCAGGAATAGCACCACAGTTTACGGCAATATATTTTCCGTGTTTTCTATGCGAAAGTGAATGAATGATTCTGGGAATATTCTCTTTCCCAACACCACTTTCTCCCGCTACCAGCACCGAAATATCAGTAGGAGCAACCTGAATGGCTTTTTCTATCGCACGATTGAGCTTTGGGTCATTCCCAATAATCTCAAATCGTTGTTTTATAGCTTGAACTGTTTCCATATTGTCATTGCGAGGCACGAAGCAATCTCATTAATATTATTTTTTAACCACTCCCGATAGTTATCGGATTTCCGAATTATTAAAACTAATTTACGTTTAAATAATTGTATTCTATTCGTAATAACCTATTGCTTTGGTTTTGTAAGTGTGTCTTTTAAAGGAACTGTTTTTTCAACTTTATGTTTTGGGAAATAAGTTCTAATGGTGTAGAATGTAACACAAAATCCAATTATAAAAGTAACTAAACCAATTATTATATTTTTTCTTGACATTTTTCTAGTTTTAAATTTTCTTTAATTTCAAATAACAATTCTTTTATGCTGTAGCGTTTTAATATTAAAATTTGCAATTATTCCGACTTGACTATCAGCTAATTTCATGTAATTCAAAGTTTGGGTAACGTTGTCGGTTATAATTTCTTTTATTGCCTTTACTTCAAAAATAATCTCATCATAAACAACGAAATCTGCGAAATATTTATGTGCTATATTATGTCCTTTATAGCTTATCGAATAAGGTTTTTCTCTTTCGTAAGGGATATTATTGTTCTTGAATTCTATTTCTAATGCATCTTTATATATAATTTCGGATAACCCTCCTCCTAAAACGTTATGTACTTCCATACACAATCCTACGATTTTATAGTATTCCTCTTTTTTATATAAATCCATATTTTTCAATTTTTTTAGCCACGAATTACACGAATTCCCACTAATTAAATTTTTAAAGAAATTCATTTTTAAAATTGAAGAAATTCGTGCCTAATTCGTGAAATTCGTGGCTAACTTTTTTAATTCATTTCGCTTAAACCAACTGCTTCTCCTTTCAAAGTTCCACTGGTACAGCTCAAAATTCTCACATTCACAAAATCCCCTATATTATAATTTCCTTTTGGGAAAACCACAGTAATACTTTGCGAATTTCTTCCGGAAAATTCTTCGGTCGATTTTTTGGATACTTTCTCCACTAAAACTTCCACGGTTTGACCAATGAATTCTTCACTGCGCAACCAAGCGTGTTTTTGTTGTAAATCAACAATTTCCTGTAATCTTCTTGCTTTTGTTTCTTCGGTTACATCATCTTCCATTTTTCTTCCCGCCAAAGTTCCCGGACGTTCGGAATACGAATACATATAACCAAAATTATACTTCACATATTCCATTAAGCTCATTGTGTCTTGATGATCTTGTTCAGTTTCTGTTGGAAAACCAGCAATCATATCTTGCGAAATGGAGCCGTTCGGAATAATAGTTCTGATTTTATCAATCAAAGTCATGTATTCTTCACGCGTGTGCAAACGGTTCATTTCCTTCAAGATTCTATTGCTTCCTGACTGAACCGGTAAGTGAATGTGTTTGCAAATATTAGAATGTTTTGCAATAACATGCAAAATGCTTTCATGCATATCTTGCGGATTAGAAGTCGAAAATCGGATACGCATTTTAGGAAAACCAACTGCCACCATTTCTAGTAATTGGTCAAAATCTACTGCCGTTGCTTTTTGCATTTCGGTAGCGTTTTCGAAATCTTTTTTCAATCCGCCTCCGTACCATAAATAACTATCCACATTTTGTCCCAAAAGCGTAATTTCCTTAAAGCCTTTGTCCCACAAATCCTGAATTTCTTTCATGATACTTTGTGGTTCGCGGCTGCGCTCACGTCCGCGTGTAAAAGGGACCACGCAAAACGTACACATATTATCGCAACCACGGGTGATAGAAACCAAAGCAGTAATTCCGTTACTCATCAATCGCACCGGTGAAATATCGCCATAGGTTTCGTCTTTCGACAAAATCACATTAATCGCATCACGGCCTTCTTCCACTTCTTGTAAAAGGTTCGGCAAATCCTTATAAGCATCAGGACCCACAACTAGGTCTACAATTTTTTCTTCTTCCAAAAACTGACTTTTCAAACGTTCGGCCATGCAGCCCAAAACACCCACTTTCATTTTCGGATTGATGCGTTTCACGGCATTGTATTTCTCCAAACGCTTGCGAATAGTTTGTTCTGCTTTGTCCCGAATAGAACAGGTATTGACCAAAACTAAATCGGCTTCTTCCAGAACTTGTGTTGTATTGTATCCGTTTCCGGATAAAATAGAAGCCACGATTTCGCTGTCCGAAAAGTTCATTGCACAACCATAACTTTCTATAAAGAGTTTTTTAGTATTCTCAGGTTTATTTTCTAAAACAAGACTTTCGCCTTGTTTGCTTTCTTCAATAATCTTTTCCATCATGTAATTTCAAAGCACAAAGATAACGCAATTCAAATAAATATGACAAGATGTCAGACGAAGAATTAACAATGTTTTTGGATTTATAACCCTAAATAAAAAAAACTTTCTTTTATGACTAAAAGAAAGTTTTAAGTAAAAACAAACAAATTAAATTTTTTTATAAAAGGAGATTTTAATAACATCTCCTTTAGTGGTCTTACTAATTGCAGTTTCTTTGATAAATGATTTGCTTTAATAAAATCAATAGTATTAATTTATCTGGATCCAGAAATACGGATTGAAACTGTTAAATATGATATATTTTGATGTTGTGTTTTATTATTTTAGAACAAAAGCATATATAAGGCCGCCGCTAAACTGGATCCTATTATAGGCCCTATAATTGGAATCCAAGCGTAACCCCAGTCACTATTTCCTTTAATGGGTAAGAGCGCATGCATAATTCTGGGGCCCAAATCTCTCGCAGGATTTATTGCGTAGCCAGTTGTACCGCCTAGAGAAAGACCAATTGCCCATACTAAAATGGCTACTGGTAAGGCGCCTACTGTGCCAAGACCAATTTTTGCGGTACTATCTGAATGTAGGATTATTTCGGGGCCTGAGATGTAGAAAATTACAAAAATCAAGACGAAAGTTGCAATAATTTCACTGATCAGATTTGAAAAAGTATTTCTAATAGCAGGTCCTGTAGAAAAACAAGCTAGTTTTTTGCCTTCGTCATCAGTTGCTGCAAAATGGTCTTTATGAGAAAGCCAAACGAAAAAAGCACCTAACATAGCGCCAATTATTTGCGCCATAATATAAATTGGAACTTGATTCCATCCGAACTTCCCGGTAAGAGCCAAGCCGAGTGTTACGATTGGGTTTAAATGGGCGCCACTTACTGGACCAGCAACAGTAACACCGACAAAAACTGCAAATGCCCAGCCAGCAGTAATTACGATCCATCCTGAATTGTTTCCTTTGGTTTCTTTGAGTACTACGTTAGCAACAACGCCGTTGCCTAATAAAATCATTAGCATGGTACCAATGATTTCTGCTATAAATGGAGTCATAATATATAGTTTTAGAGATTAATCTTCAATCCAGTTAACTGCTCGACCAACAGCTCTATCCCAGTTTTTTACTAATTTTTCTACTTCAGTTTTTGGCATTTCGGGTGAAAATATGCGATCTACAGACCATTGTTCCTGTAAATCATCTACACTTTTCCAATATCCTATAGCTAATCCGGCTAAGTATGCCGCTCCTAAAGCTGTTGTTTCTAATGTTTTTGGTCTGATTACTTTAAAGTCAAACAAGTCTGATTGAAATTGCATCAATAAATTATTTGCTACTGCACCGCCATCAACTCTTAATTCTTTTCCCTTTTTTCCAAAATCAGCTTCCATAGCTTTGACTAAATCATACACTTGATAGGCAATTCCTTCCAGAGTGGCACGAGCAATATGTGCATTTGTTGTTCCTCTGGTAATACCCACAATAGCACCTCTTGCGTATTGATCCCAATAAGGCGCTCCTAAACCTGTTAGCGCAGGGACAAAATAAATACCTCCATTGTCTGGTACGCTTGCCGCTAAAGTTTCTATTTCTTCGGCAGAATCTATCATTTTCGCACCGTCTCGAAGCCATTGTACTGCTGCACCACCTACGAAAACACTGCCTTCTAGAGCATAAGTTGTTTTTCCATTTATTTTCCAAGCAACCGTCGTTAATAAATTATGAGTAGAATAAACGGGTTTCTCTCCTGTATTCATCAACATAAAACAGCCGGTACCATAGGTGTTTTTTACCATTCCGGGTTCAGTGCATAGTTGTCCAAAAAGCGCTGCTTGTTGGTCTCCTGCGACACCTGAGATTGGGATTTTTGTAGCAAATAGTGTTGTGCAGGTTTCTCCGTATCTTTCACTGCTTTCTTTTACTTTAGGCAACATGGCTCTTGGTATATTAAACAATTCTAATAATTCATTATCCCATTCTAAAGTATGAATGTTTAGTAATAAAGTTCTACTGGCATTTGAAACATCTGTCATGAACATTGCCCCTCTTGTAAGTTTCCATATTAGCCAAGTATCTACGGTTCCAAAACACAGTTTTCCTTGTTCTGCTTTTTCACGGGCTCCTGCTACATTGTCTAAAATCCATTTTACTTTAGTTCCGGAAAAGTAAGCATCTAAAACCAGTCCTGTCTTTTTTTGGATCATTTCTGCATGACCTTGCGCTTTTAATTCATCACAATATTTTGCTGTTCTACGGTCTTGCCAAACAATTGCATTATAAATGGGTTCACTAGTTTCTCTGTCCCAGACTATTGTTGTTTCTCGTTGATTGGTGATGCCAATTGCTGCAATTTCTTTACCGGAGATTCCTGCTTTAGCAATTACTTCTGCGGCGACACTAATTTGCGAAGACCATATTTCATTTGGATCATGTTCTACCCATCCTGGTTTGGGAAATATTTGTTCGAATGGTTTTTGAGATATGTTAACGATTTCTCCGTCATGGTTAAAGACGATAGCTCTGGAAGAAGTTGTTCCTTGATCTAGCGCTAAAATTAATTTGTTTTGCATGGTTAATATTTATAGATTTTGATTGGTTTTTATAGCTCTTTCAAAAGAAATCCTTTGGCAATAGTTTTGAATTCTAATATCTGGTTTTGAATCCAAATCTCGTCATGATCTAGTTCTTTTGCTAATAATTGTGCTACTTTTTCGCATGAAGCAATAGCGGCGCGTGCATCTAAAAATAACAAACGTACTCTTCTGGCTAAAACATCGTCTACTGTTCGTGCCATTTCATGACGTATTGCCCATGCTACTTCTGCCATAGTGTAGTTGTAATTTGGATGCAATTTTTCGCTTAATTCAGGTTCTGTATTTTGTAATTCAATTATTTGAGGAATGTCGGTTCCATATATGTATAAATGATTTTCTCGGTCTAAAGTATTTGTTTTTTTGTTTCCGTGAATTGCAATATGTTCAGTTTTACATTTTTTTTTTTCTAAATGGCGTACTGTAATTGCTTTGTCTATAATATCCTCGGCAATTTTTCTGTAAGTGGTCCATTTTCCTCCAGTTATTGTAATTAATCCAGTTTCAGAAACAATTATTTTATGACTTCTAGAAACCTCTTTAGTGCTTTTTCCTTCTTTTTCGGGGGCGGCCAATGGTCTTAATCCTGCAAAAACAGATAATACATCTGCCCGAGTTGGTTTTTTTGCTAAGAATCGTTGTGCAGTTTCTAAAACAAATTCTATTTCAGATTCTAATGCAATAGGTTCTAGACTGTGTTTTTTGATTAAAGTATCGGTCGTTCCTACTACTATTTTATCGTGCCAAGGGACTGCAAACAAAACCCTTCCATCGCTTGTCTTTGGAATCATCAAGGCGTGATCACTTGGCAAGAAGGATTTGTCAAATACAAGGTGAATTCCTTGGCTTGGAACTATGTATTTTTTATATACAGTATCGTTTAGTTTCATTATCGCATTAGTGAAAACTCCTGTTGCGTTAATTATAGCTTTTCCTTTTATTTCATATCGTTCTCCTGATTCTTGATCTTCTATCAGTACGCCAATAATTTGGTTTGTATCATTTTTTAATAGATTAATTACCTTGGAATAGTTCAATAAGCATGCATCATTTTCTACCGCTGTTTGAGCTATGTTTATGGCTAAACGGGAATCGTCAAATTGCCCGTCTTGATATATAACGCCACTTACGAGGTCTTTTGTCTCAACAGTAGGTAGTAATTCGATAGTTTTTTTCTTTGTAATATATTTTGATCTTCCTAAGCTTAGTTTTCCGGCTAGCAAGTCATATATCGTTAATCCTATAGTGTAGAAATAGCCTCCCCACCAATTGTAATTAGGAATAATAAAAGATTGGTTTTTTACTAAATGACCTGCGTTTTGAGCCATTAGTCCTCTCTCTTTTAAAGCTTCTCTTACTAAAGAAATATCACCTTGCTCTAAATAACGTACGCCTCCGTGAACCAATTTTGTGCTGCGACTAGAGGTTCCTTTTGCAAAATCGACAGATTCGAGCAGTATTGTTTTGTATCCTCTGCTGGCAGCATCCAGTGCTGTACCAAGTCCGCTAGCTCCTCCGCCAATCACAATTATATCCCATTCTTGTGTTTGTTTTAGTTTTGATAATTGTTCTATACGTTTCATTATGTTTCTAATATGTTGCTTTTTGTGTTTAAAAACTTTCGAAAAACAAACTTAGTGAAATCAAATGAAACTAAATAAAATAAAGTGAAATTTATTTCATTGTTGTATTTTTGTATATTTAAGAACTGAAAATCGAAACATATAAAGAGCTGTAATGACTATTATAAATAGAAGGCAAGAAGATATACTTAAAGAGTTAAATCAAAAAGGTTATGTAAATGTTGTTGATTTATGTGAAATACATAACGTTTCGACTGTAACCATTCGAAAGGATTTGAATTTTTTAGAAAATGAAAAGCTATTACATCGCACGCATGGTGGGGCCAGTAAGCAACCTATTTATGCATTTGAAAGAGATGTGAATGATAAAGAAGGGTTGCAGGTAGAACAAAAAAAACAGATTGCGAAAGAAGCTCTAAAATATATTGATAATAATGACTATGTAATTTTAGGCTCTGGTTCAAACATCCATTATTTATCTCGTATTATTACCGGATTTCAAAAGTTAACTGTACTTACTCCTTCGTTGAGGGTCTCATTGGAGCTTAGTAAAGAAACTAAAATAGATACGATACAACTGGGGGGCGATGTTCGAAACAGTTCAACTTCAGTTGTAGGTCCAATTGCAGAGGCTACTTTGAGTCAGTTTTCTTGTAATAAACTATTTCTGGGAGCAGATGGGATTCATTTGGATTTTGGTTTAAGTACATCAAATTCTTTAGAAGCGCATTTAAATCAAGCTATGATAGATGTTTCTGAGAAAATTATTGTTTTAGCAGATTCTACAAAAATGAATATTAAGGGATTTGGGAAAATCTGTAATTTAGATAAAATTGATGTTTTGATTACGGATAGCGGAATTGATCCCGAGACAAAAACTAAGCTTGAAGAAATAGGAATTTATGTTGTTGTGGCTGATAAAATGTAAATTTTTATTTTAGTTTGGGGCTTAAATAATTCAATTTTTTGGTTTTTAATATTTGATATTTAGATTGTTTTTTTGATACTGTTTAGTGATAAAAATTATTTTTAAAATTTCCAAAAGCTCAATATTTAAAAAAAACTTCTACTTTTGTCCCAGAAAAATAGAGCAATGGCAAAGAATTTAGTTATAGTTGAGTCCCCTGCAAAGGCAAAAACAATCGAGAAATTTCTAGGAAGTGATTTTCAAGTAGAGTCAAGTTATGGGCATATTGCCGACTTGCCTTCCAAGGAAATTGGTGTAGATGTAGAAAATGGTTTCAAACCCAAATATGAAGTTTCTGCCGATAAAAAAGCATTGGTAAGCAAATTAAAGACTTTAGCCAAAAATGCCGAAATGGTCTGGTTAGCAAGTGATGAGGATCGCGAGGGAGAAGCCATTTCTTGGCATTTAGCCGAAGAATTAAAATTAGACAAAAAGAAAACCAAGCGAATTGTTTTTCATGAAATCACGAAAACAGCAATTCTAAAAGCCATTGATAATCCACGTGAAATCGATTATAATTTAGTTAATGCACAACAAGCGCGTCGAGTATTAGATCGATTAGTTGGTTATGAATTGTCGCCTGTACTTTGGAGAAAAATAAAAGGAGGACTTTCTGCAGGTCGTGTTCAATCGGTTTCAGTTCGTCTGATTGTGGAACGGGAACGAGAAATTCAGAATTTTAAAGCAATTGCAACGTATTCTATTGTGGCAGAATTCACTAACGAAGCAGGAAAAGCATTCAAAGCCAAACTGCCTAAAAATTTCAATACTAAAAAAGAAGCCGAAGATTTTTTAAATAAAAATATAGGTTCTACATATAAGGTAGCCGATTTAGAAACTAAACCTACCAAAAAAGCACCAACCGGTCCATTTACGACTTCAACTTTACAACAAGAAGCGGCTCGTAAATTGTATTTGCCTGTTGGAATTACTATGCAATTGGCGCAACGCTTATACGAAGCCGGACTTATCACGTATATGAGAACGGATAGTGTGAACTTATCTAAAGATGCGATGGAAGCTGCCGAAGCTGAAATTATAAAATCGTACGGTGCAGCGTTTTCTAAGCCTAGAACTTTTGTCAATAAAAGTAAAGGAGCACAGGAAGCGCACGAAGCAATTCGTCCTACGGATATGTCACGCCACACGGTAAATATAGATAGAGATCAAGCCCGTTTGTATGATTTAATTTGGAAAAGAACCTTGGCTTCGCAAATGAGTGATGCACAATTGGAGCGTACTAATGTGAAAATTGAAGCTAACAATCATGGCGAAATATTTACTGCTTCTGGAGAAGTTTTACTTTTTGAAGGTTTTCTTAAAGTATATCTCGAAGGTAATGATGAAGACGATGAAGAGCAAGAAGGAATGTTGCCGGCGATGAAAGTCAACGAAAAATTACAAAACAATTATATCTCAGCAACCGAGAGATATTCTCGTGCTGCTGCAAGATATACTGAAGCTTCTTTGGTGAAAAAATTAGAAGAATTGGGTATTGGTCGTCCTTCTACTTATGCGCCAACGATTTCTACGATTATCAACAGAAATTATGTCGAGAAAGGAAATCTAGACGGACAAGAAAGAAATTATACACAATTGACTTTACAATCTGGAAAAGTAGGGGAGAAGTTGCTGAAAGAAAATACAGGTTCTGATAAAGGAAAATTAGTTCCTACAGATATTGGAACTATTGTTACGGATTTCTTGGTTAAGAATTTCGGAAATATTCTCGATTATAATTTCACCGCAAAAGTGGAACAGGATTTTGATGAAATTGCAGAAGGAAATATTGTTTGGACAAAAATGATGCAAGAATTCTACGATAAATTTCATCCAACAGTAAAAGATGTTGAAGCCAATGCGGATAGAGAAAGTGGCGAAAGAATTTTAGGAACAGATCCAAAAACAGGGAAGCCAGTTTCGGTGCGTTTAGGGAAATTTGGACCAATGGCCCAAATTGGAGCTGCAGACGATGAAGAGAAAAAGTTCGCCAGTTTAATGGCAGACCAGAATATTGGAAACATTACTTTAGAGGAAACTTTAAATTTATTTTTGCTGCCAAAAAATCTTGGACAGTATAAAGGCGAGGAAGTTGAGGTGAGTAATGGCCGTTTTGGTCCTTATATTCGTCATGGTGCAGCTTTTGTTTCTTTGCCAAAAGGAGAAAACCCTCTAGATGTAGATTTTGAAAGAGCGAAAGAATTAATTGACGAAAAAGCAATAGCTGATGCGCCGATTGCAGTTTATAAAGGAGAAGGTGTTCAGAAAGGTGTTGGTCGTTTTGGTCCTTTCATCAAATGGAATGGTTTGTTTATAAATGTAAGCAAGAAATACAATTTTGATAATTTGTCACAATCAGACGTTGAAGAATTGATTGAGGATAAATTGCAGAAAAATATTGATAAGGTTTTACACAATTGGGAAGACGAAGGAATTTTAGTTGAAAAAGCCCGTTGGGGACGTTCGGTTATTACCAAAGGAAAAATCAAAATCGAATTGAGTAAAGATGTTGATGCTACGAAATTAACATTAGCGGAAGTTCAGGAAATGATTGCCAAGAAAACACCAGCTAAAAAAGTAGCTGCCAAAAAAGCGCCTGCAAAGAAAACTGTTGCTAAGAAACCTGTAGCAAAAAAGAAATAAATAGTAATTAATTCCGGTTTCGTTTCCCTCTTCTTTGCTTCGCCAGTCCGCTGTCGCTCTTATGGAAAGGGTTGGGGACAGGAAAATAAATAAATAAAATGGAATTTGATTTTCTGAAACCCGTAGATGATGAAATCCTTAGTTATATAAACGGATTGACTTCTCAACAATTGGGAAGTAAAATTGTATTGCATACAGAACAACATTTTCCTGATTTAAATAAGATTAAAATTGCTGTAATAGGCGTTTTAGAAAATCGAGGAGATAAAAAAGCGGTTTCTGATGTTGATTTGATTCCACTAAGGAAAGAGTTATATGGTTTGTTTCCTGGAAACTGGGATGCTTCAATTGCAGATTTAGGAGATATTCTTGCAGGAAATTCTGCTGCGGATACTTATTTTGCATTAAAAAAAGTCGTTGCAAGTCTAATTAAGAAAAAGATTATACCTATTGTTATTGGAGGTTCTCAAGATTTGACGTATGCACTTTACAGAGCTTATGATGATTTGGAACAGATGGTCAATTTAGTTTCCATTGATAATAAATTTGACTTCGGAAAAGAAAATGAAGAAATATCAGCTTCTTCATATTTGACAAAAATAATTATAGACGAACCCAATAATCTTTTTAACTATTGTAATGTAGGGTATCAAACGTATTTTAATTCACAAGAAGAAATAGATTTGATAGAAAAATTATTTTTTGATGCGTACAGATTAGGCGAAATTTCTAATAATATATCCATTTCAGAACCTGTTTTCAGGGATGCGGATTTGGTAAGTATTGATTTGAATTCGGTTAAATCATCTGATTCAGGGAATTTTATTTCGTTTGCACCTAATGGCTTTAATGGAAAAGAAATTTGTTCTTTGTCGCGATATGCAGGGATAAGTGATAAAGTGTCTTCTTTTGGGATATTTAACCATAATAACTCCGCGCAAGAATCAGTCATTATAGCACAGATTATTTGGTATTTCATAGAGGGTTTTCATTATCGTTCTAATGAATATCCTTTTGGAAGCAAGGAAAATTATTTGAAATATATAGTTCCACTGGAAGAAGAAGAGGAAGAACTTGTTTTTTATAAAAGTGATAAAACGGACAGATGGTGGATAGAAATACCATTTATTTCAAACGGGAATAATAAATTAAAAAGAAATACGTTATTACCATGTTCCTACGATGAGTATTTATTGGCATGCAATCAAGAATTACCTGAAAGATGGTGGAAAGCACAACGTAAAAATATTTTATAATTAATTATTTGATATTTATATTAAAATCCTTAAAACAGGTAATTAATTAATGTAATTTATAAGCTTAATATTATAAAATTCATAAAAAAAAAGCTTTTTGTGTATTTTATCGATTTTTTTGGCATTTTATCGACAAAATATTTTTTTTGTATTTTATTTAACATTATTTTTGAAGCATAAATTATGTTTCGTAATAAAAAATATTGTTTTATTAATAAATAATAAATAGGTTTACACACTTAAAAATAATGAATAGATAATCAAATTTATATGAAGAAGTTCATTGCATATACGTCAATTTTGATCCTTTTAATTGGCTGCGGTAAATCAAGCGACAAAGGAGAATTAGTTGGAATTAATGGAGGGAAATGGCATCCTGAGAAACCTTACGGAATGGCATTAATTCCAGGTGGTGCTTTTATTATGGGTAAATCAGATGATGATTTGGCTGATGTTGAAGATGCTCCTACAAAGACTGTTACTGTTCGTTCATTTTACATGGATGAAACGGAAATTACAAATAGTGAATACCGTCAATTTGTAGAATGGGTAAAAGACTCCACAATGAGAGTTCGATTAGCTATACTTGCTGATGAAAGCGGACAAAAAGCTGGAGCTACAAATGCTAAAGGTAAAAATGCCGGTAGCATTGGTGATTTTGCTTTTAATGATTCAGATCCAGAAAAGATGACTGCATATGATAAATATATGTACGATAATTATTATAGTGTAGGTACTGCTGATGATCCTTATGCTGGTAGAAAGCTTAATAAAAAAGTGAAATTAATCAAAGATACTAAGTTGTATCCGGATGAGTATTACACTGAAGTTATGGATTCCATGTATTTGCCAATAGAAGCGTCATATAATGGATTACGTACAATAGATGTAAATAAATTAAAATTCCGTTATTCTTGGATGGACATTCAAGCTGCTGCCAAAGCTAAGGTAGGGAAGAGAAAAGATTTCATTAAAACAGAAGAAGTAAACGTATATCCTGACACAACTGTTTGGATTAAAGATTTTGCGTATTCGTATAATGAGCCAATGCATAATGATTATTTTTGGCACAAAGCATACGGTGATTATCCTGTTGTGGGTGTAAAATGGACTCAAGCTAAAGCTTTTTGCGCTTGGAGAACCCTAAATAAAAACACTTATATTAAATCTAAAAAGAAAGGTCACGATTTAATAAATTCTTTTAGATTACCTACAGAAGCAGAATGGGAATATTCGGCCAGAGGAGGTTTACAGTCTGCAACATATCCTTGGGGAGGACCGTATACTAAAAATGACAGAGGTTGTTTTCTTGCTAATTTCAAGCCTAATAGAGGGGATTATGCAGCGGATGAAGCCTTGTATACTGTAGAGGCAAAATCCTATGAGCCAAACGGTTATAATCTTTATAATATGGCAGGAAATGTTTCTGAGTGGACGGATTCATCATATGACCCCAATGCATACGAATATGTGTCTTCAATGAATCCTAATGTTCTGGATGCTTCAAATAAACGTAAAGTGGTTCGTGGAGGTTCTTGGAAAGATGTCGCTTATTTCCTACAAGTAAGCACGAGGGATTTCGAATATGCGGATTCTGCAAGAAGCTTTATTGGTTTTAGAACCGTTCAGGATTATATGGGATTACAAACTACCGGAAGTAACAAAAAAGGTAAATAATAAATAAACAAAAGAAACCAAATCTTTAAATGACTAACCCAAAAAAAAATTATTATGGCATTACTTAGCAAAAAAACAATGAATTTCGCTTACGGAATGGGAGCGGCAGTTGTAATCATCGGAGCATTATTTAAAATTACGCACCTTGAATTCGGTTTTATAACTGGAAATTTAATGCTAACGATTGGACTTGTTGTAGAAGCTGGAATTTTTGCTCTTTCTGCATTTGAACCAGTTGATGACGATTTAGATTGGACATTGGTTTATCCGGAACTGGCTAATGGTAAAGCTACAGGGGAGAAAAAGGCAAAAGTAGAAACTCCTTCTGATGCTCAAGGATTGTTATCTCAAAAATTAGATGCAATGTTAAAAGATGCTAAAATTGATGGTGAATTAATGTCTAGTTTAGGAAATAGCATTAAAAATTTCGAATCAGCTGCAAAAGGTATCGCACCTACTATAGATTCTATTGCTTCCACTAAAAAATATAGCGAAGAATTGACATTGGCTGCTGCCCAAATGGAATCTTTAAATAGTTTATATAAAATTCAATTACAAAGCGCTTCAAGAAATGCACAGATAAACGAAGAAGTGGCTGAAAATAACTTAAAATTAAAAGACCAAATGCAGTCTTTGACATCTAATTTGTCATCACTTAACAGTGTATACGGAGGAATGCTTTCTGCAATGAACAATAAAGGATAATTAGTTTCAAACTATATAAAAATAACAAACTAATTAGTAGAAAATATGGCAGGAGGAAAACTAACCCCTAGACAGAAGATGATAAACCTGATGTACTTGGTTTTTATCGCAATGTTAGCATTAAATATGTCCAAAGAAGTGTTGTCAGCTTTTGGAATTTTAAATAATAAAATTGTAGAGTCCAACTCTATAACAGACATTAGAAATGAAAGCTCATTTCAACAATTAGCTCAAAAAGCAGTGGATCAACCAGGACAATTCGGTGATAAAAAAGCAAAGGTTGAAAAAATAAGAGCGTTGTCTAAAGAGTTTAACGACTATATTGAAAACATTAAGTCATCGGTTACTAAAAAGTTCGTAAGAGATACTGAAGGAAATTTGCCATATGAGCAAATGGATAAAGGAGATTTGATTGATAGAATGTTCTTTACGGGAGATCGAGTTTCTAAAAAAGGAAAAGAGTTTCTAGATAAAATTAATAATTTTTCAAGTCAAATAAAAGAAATTGGCGGTAGTTCAATTGCTGATTCAGAAATGAAAAAAATTGAAGCAAGATTTGCTACGAAACCAGTTTATTCTGAAAAAGCAGGTGCTAAATTAGATTGGATTGATTATAATTATAAAGGATATCCTCTTATAGCAACTATAACTAAATTATCACAATTACAAGCAGACATCAAAACAACAGAAAGTGATGTAATGTCTGGTATGTTTCAATCAGATTTAGTTGCTGCAGCCTCTCTTACTGCTTATCAACCAATTGTAGTTCTTGATAAATCTGTTTTCTTTCAAGGGGAAGCAGTAACGGGTAAAATTATCTTAGGAAAATTTGATCCTTCATTGAAGGCAAAATCAGTTATTGTTAATGGATCAAGTGTACAAGCTCAAGCGGGTCAAGCTAAATTTTCTTTTGGAGCAGGTAATATAGGAGAACATGCAATAGGAGGTTCTTTCAATTTCGATGAAAATGGAAAAGTAGTTAGTTTACCTATCAAAGACAAATATGTAGTTGTTGCCAGACCAAAATCGGCTACAATTTCTGCTGATAAAATGAATGTAGTTTATAGAGGTGTCGTAAATCCTATGACGATTTCTTTTGCTGGTGTTACAGCTGATAAAGTTACAGCCTCTGCTCCAGGATTAAGTTCTGCGGGTGGTGGTAAATACAATATGAGTCCGGGTGGTGGTTCTGAAGTAGTTATTAATGTTACTGGTTCGCTTCCTGATGGTTCTAAAGTTTCTGATAAGAAAACCTTTAGAATAAAAGGTATTCCAGGTCCTACTGGAACTATTAGAGGAGAGATGGGCGTGGTAAAAGGACCTAAATCAAATTTACAAATTGCTACAATTGGAGCTAAATTAGTTGATTTTGATTTTGAAGTTGGTTTGAATGTAGTTGGCTTTAACTTGAAAGTAACAGGTCAGCCTACCGTTGTAGTTCAAGGAAATAAATTAAATGCGCAGTGTAACGCTGTTCTTTCTAAAGCAGTTAGAGGTGATCAGGTTACCATTTCTGAAATTAAAACAAAACTTGTTGGTGCCGGTAGTTATTTATTGCCAAGAACAGCTCCAGTAATTTTTGAAATAACACAATAAGTAAGTTTTAGACAAAGCCTACTTCAATATCTTATTATGATACCATGATGAATGTAAGAAATTTTTTAATAGTTATTGTCTCTGCAATGTGGAGTTTTACATCTGTAGCACAATCTAATTTGCTGAATGCTAAAACACCAGACCAAATTGGGCTTAAGACAGCTGCACAGCTGATTTCTGATAATGACAAACCATTAGTTTATGGTTATGTACACGACAGAGATGTTTTAATGGGAAAAACCACTTGGGAAATAATCGATTTAAGTGAAAAGATAAATTTCGCATTGTATTTTCCAATTGATACAGCAAATATTGGCTCGGATAGAAGATCCTTGTATGATGTTTTGACTAAAGCAATGAGAAATGGTAAAATTACTGAAGTATATACGGATAGTTATTTTAATACCAAAAAATCTATAGAAGATATTCAAGGTTCATTGACCCGTATCGATACTACTGATGCTGGAAGAGAACAAATTAACGCAGGTGCTCAAATATCGCCTGAGTATATCTTAAAACAAGATCTTACAGCTCAAGATGTATCGAAGTATAAAATTAAGGGCTATTGGTATTTTGACAAACGTCAAAGCGAATTGAAATATCGTTTACTCGGTATTTGTCCTATTACGCCGGATGTTTATACTATGAACAGCGACGAAAAAGATTATATTGAGTTGTTTTGGGTATTTTTTCCTGCTGCAAGAGAAGTTTTACATGAAGCTAAGGCTTTCAATGATAAAAATTCTGCAATGCCAGTTTCTTTTGATCAAATATTAAATTCAAGACGTTTTAATAGTGTTATTTACAAAGAAGAAAATGTTTACGGAGACAGAGCTATTGATGAATATATGAAAGATAATGCTCAAAATCAATTGTTGGAATCAGAAAGAGTGAAAGAAAAAATTCGCAATTTCGAACAAGATATGTGGAATTATTAATTTCAATTTCAAAAATATAATGATAAACTCTTACTATAATGGTAAGAGTTTTTTTATTTTAATGTGTTTACTTTGTATTTAGTTTAAAAGAGGTTTTTAAAATGATTGATTATTTAATAGTAGGTTCGGGTTTAGCGGGTATTTCATTTGCAGAATTTGCTTTGCGAAGCGACAAGTCGATTTTAGTTTTGGATAATAATTCTCAAAATTCGTCCAAAATTGCCGGTGGTTTGTATAATCCGGTAATTTTAAAACGCTTTAGTGAAGTGTGGAAAGCTCAAGAACAATTGGTGTTGATGAATGAATTTTATACTTTTTTGGAGAAAAAACTAAATTGCAAAGTTGATTTTAAAAGACCTATTTTAAGAAAATTTTTCTCCATAGAAGAACAAAATAATTGGTTTGCTGCTTCGGATAAAGCAACGTTAGCTCCTTTTTTATCTACACAATTGATTTCCAAAAAGTATTTAGGAATTGATTCTCCTTATGGGTATGGCGAAGTTTTACAAACGGGCTATGTAGACACCGCTTTGTTATTAAATAAATACAGGGAATATCTTAAACAAAATAATCTGTTTCTGGAAGAATCTTTTGATTATGATGCTTTAAAAATTGAAAGTGATGGCATTCGTTATAAAGATTTAAAAGCCAGACATATCATTTTTGCAGAAGGTTTTGGCATGCATGCCAATCCCTATTTTAATCATTTGCCTTTAGACGGAACAAAAGGCGAGCTTTTTATTATAAAAGCACCTGAGTTGGATTTAGATGTAATTGTAAATACGAGCGTGTTTATTTTACCACTTGGGAATGATTTATTTAAAGTTGGTGCAACCTATAATTGGAAAGATAAAACCGACTTGCCTACAGAAGATGGAAAAACGGAATTAATAGAAAGAATAAAAGAAATTATTACTTGTGATTTTGAAATTGTGGAGCATTTTGCGGGAGTTAGGCCAACTGTAAAAGACAGAAGACCTTTAGTAGGAACACATCAAAAGTATGAATCAATACATATTCTCAATGGTTTGGGTACAAGAGGAGTTATGCTGGGGCCAGCAATGGCAAAAGCATTATTTGACAACATAGAATATCAAATTCCTTTAAATGCAGCAATTGATATTAACCGATTTCTGCCTAAAGGAAAAAAATAGTATTATTTTAGGTTTGTTTTTGGATCATATGAAACAAACATATTGATGTATATGTTTCTTGATAAACGCAAAACAAATGGGAATGAGACAATAAGTGAGGCAATTATTGAAATGAAAGCAACTTTCAGACTGGAGCCAAAAATCAAAAAAGAGATTATAAAGGCAGCAATTGCAACTGCAACATTCAATCCATAACTTACATACATAGCGCCATAAAAGAAGGATGGTTCAATTTGATATTTTAAACCACAATGACTACATTTCTCATGCATTTTTAAAATTTTGTCTAAATGCAGCGGATTTTTATCCAAATACATACTCTCATTCTGACATTTAGGACAAGTTCCTGTTAAAATGCTATATAATTTGGATCCTTTTTTTAACATTTGCAAAAAATTTAATTTTTCCTTTTTTAGAGTTGCAAATTTACATATTCGAAAAGGAATAAAATAACAATACATGCTTAATATACATAATTTATCCGTTTCGTTTGGAGGTTCTTATTTATTTGAAGAAGTTACCTTTCGATTGGGTGCTGGAGACCGTGTGGGTCTTGTTGGGAAAAACGGGGCCGGAAAATCGACCATGCTTAAAATGTTGGCAAAAGATTTTGCTCCTGATTCAGGGGTTATTTCTCAAGAGAAAGATCTTCGAATGGGATTTTTGCGTCAGGACATTGATTTTGAACAAGGGAGGACAGTTCTTGAAGAAGCATATGAAGCTTTTACGGATATTAAAATCGTAGAAAAAAAGCTAGCAGAAATAAATCATCAGTTAGTTACCAGAACTGATTATGAAAGTGAAGAATACAGTCAAATCATTGAAGACTTATCCGATTATACACATCGTTTTGAATTATTGGGTGGATATAATTATGTTGGAGATACTGAGAAGATTCTTCTTGGTTTGGGTTTCAAAAGGGAAGTTTTTGACAATCAAACCGAAACTTTTTCTGGTGGATGGAGAATGCGTATCGAATTAGCCAAATTATTATTGCAGGCCAATGATGTTTTGTTGCTGGATGAGCCTACGAATCACTTGGATATTGAAAGTATCATTTGGTTAGAAAGTTTCCTTCGTAATTATCCTGGTGTTGTTGTGATTGTCTCACACGATAAAATGTTCTTGGATAATGTGACCAATAGAACTATCGAAATTTCTCTTGGAAAAGCGTATGATTTCAACAAACCGTATTCCCAATATTTAGAATTGCGTCATGAAATTCGTGAAAAGCAATTGGCAACGCAAAAAAATCAAGCCAAAAAAATTGAAGAGACCGAGAAGTTAATCGAGAAATTTCGTGCCAAAGCTTCCAAAGCTTCGATGGCACAATCGATGATTAAAAAACTAGATAAAATAGAACGCATCGAAGTGGATGAAGACGACAATTCGGTGATGAATATTACTTTTCCAGTTTCAAAAGAGCCGGGAAGAGTAGTTATCGAAGCTGAAAATGTAACCAAAAGCTACGGGGATAAGACGATTTTAAAGGAAATCAATCTGTTAGTAGAACGCGGAAGCAAAATCGCATTCGTTGGACAAAACGGACAAGGAAAATCGACTTTCATTAAGGCTATTGTTGACGAATTTGAATATAAGGGAAATATAAAGTTAGGCCATAATGTACAGTTGGGTTATTTTGCCCAAAATCAGGCTGAATATCTGGATGGTGAAATTACTTTGTTGCAAACCATGGAAGATGCGGCAGCTGATACGAACCGAATGAAAGTACGCGATATGCTGGGTTCTTTCTTGTTTCGTGGTGATGATGTCGAGAAAAAAGTAAAAGTCCTTTCTGGAGGCGAAAGAAACCGTTTAGCACTATGTAAATTATTACTGCAGCCCATTAATGTTTTACTGATGGATGAGCCTACGAATCACTTGGACATCAAATCCAAGAATGTTTTGAAAGCGGCACTTCAAAAATTTGGCGGTACTTTATTGTTGGTTTCTCACGATAGGGATTTTTTGCAGGGAATGTCAAATTTAGTATATGAATTCAAAGACCAAAAAATAAAAGAATATTTAGGCGATATCAACTATTTCTTGGAACAACGCAATATGGAGAATATGCGTGAAGTGGAGAAAAAAGATGCTCAAAAAGCGGCAGCGCCAAAAGAGAGCAATAAAGCTTCTTACGAAGATCAGAAAAAAGGGAAAGCCTTGCAAAATAAATTGAGCAAAGTGGAGAGTCAAATCAAGCAATTGGAAAAAGACATTCAAAACGATGACAAAATGCTCGCTTCTAATTATGACAAACACATTGAGGATGCTAAATTTTTCACAGCATACAACAAGAAAAAAGCGGAGTTGGACAAACTTCTTTCAGATTGGGAAATTGTTCAGGAAGAAATAGATAATTTATAAAAAATGAGAGTTCCAATTTGGGACTCTTTTTTATACAATAATTCCAATTGATTTTGAGTGCGCAATGGCTTCGCTGCTGTTTTTGAAATAACAAACAGAAACTTTTAGGGTTTCTAGATTTTTTAAAATTGTGATTACTTTTTCCTTTTTAGATTCACCAGTTTGTCGGATGTAAACGGCTTTTACCGTAACTGGAAAAATTTTACAAATGGCTTCGTATAAAAAAGGGTCATGTTGCGAATCATCACCAAGAAGGACATATTCTAAATTGGGGTAAAATTCTAAAATGTGTTTTATTTTGTCAAACTTATGGTTGTGATTGCCTCTGCCCGTCAGAAAAAAATCAGTAAGACTCGTTTTAATATCTTTCAATAATAAAACCGCTTTTGGTAGTTGATGAATTTCGGTGAAATTTGTAATAAAACGATATAAATTCCATTCGCTGCTGGAAACATAGAAAAAAGCATTGAATTCCTCTTTATTGTCTCTTCCTGCTGTGCTCAATGCCTGATAATGTGAGACAACATCTTCATAAATTTTTCTCTTATTTATATTTTTGAATAACAAAACATATAATTTTTTCAAAGGATTCAGCGTATGAGAAACTAAAAAAGTATCATCAATGTCGGATATGATTCCTAAATTACCTTTGTGAGGACGGATGTAACTGTCTCTACTTGTTAGGGTTTTGTTTTCGTGAACAATACTCACTTCATAGTCAATCCAACCATAATTAATGTCTTGGTCTAATGGAACACAAAACTTAAAATAACCGTCATTAAGTGTTTTGGTATGAATTTTGGTTTTGTTGTGTTCCAAATAGACATCGGCGTTTGCTTGTGTTTTTATTTGAAACATTTTAATTACTGAAGTAGCATTTTTGAGATTCTTTTTTTGAAAATTATACTCCTCAATCGATGTTGGTTTGAAAACATGTCCCATGACAATTAATTCCTGCTCATTAGCATAGCCTCGGTATAATTTTAAAATTGGTTTCATTTATTGCAGTACTTTTGATTGGAGTTGAAATTAATTATTTTTAATCAATAAAAGAAGATAAAGTTTGAAAAATAATATTCTAATGGTTGTAAATCCTGTTTCTGGAGATATTGATAAATCAGAGTTGGTTGAAGCAACAACAATTTTTGCTGAAAAGGAAAATTTGAATCTGGTGATTTATAATACTTCCGGGGTATCAGATATTGTAAATATAAAAGTACTTTATAAAACATATAAACCAAAAAGGATTATTGTAGCGGGTGGTGACGGAACAATAAAAATGGTTGCAGAGGCAATGGAAAAAAATGATGTTATTATTGGGATTTTACCGGCTGGATCCGCCAATGGTTTAGCTGTAGATTTGAATTTGCCATCAACAATCGAAGAAAACTTAGAAATCGCTTTTCATAATGATTATATGGAAATAGATATGATTTCCATCAATGGAAAAAAAAGTATTCATCTAAGTGATTTGGGCCTTAATGCGGAAATGATTAAGAACTATGAAAAAAGCACCATTCGGGGTAAATGGGGTTACGTTTTACAAACGGTATCCACTTTGATTGATTTAGAGGACCCTTTTACGGCCACGATTACCGGTGATTTTTCAACGATAGAATGTTTGGCAAGAATGATTGTCATAGCTAATTCCAAAAAATATGGCACCGGAGTTTCTATAAATCCTAATGGGGTTATGAATGATGGAAAGTTTGAATTAGTTATTTTGAAAAATTTGGATTTAGTTGTACTTGGGAAAATTATTACTGGAAATATGCCAATAGATTCCGAAGATATAGAGATAATTTCAACCGATAATGCAACAATAACGACAAATGTACCAGTTAGTTTTCAAATTGATGGAGAATATTTCGGAAAAGAAACAAAACTGAATATCGAAATTTTACCCAAACAGATGAAAGTTGCAATACCCAATCCAAACAATGAGATTATTTAAATGGATTTCGTTCTTGCCAAATCGTTTCGGGCTCTAAATATTTGAATATTTTTGGCATATACGAATTGACAATTGGATTGTTATGCGCTATGAATCCATACATTTTCACAGGTTTTGCTCCTACAGAACTTTTGATTTCCAAAGCGGTTCTGGCAAAAACAATTTCCTTAAAACCTTTATTAATGGAATAGGCAATCATGTCGTATAACATATTCAAATACAACATTTTTTCACGCTGAATGCTTTCGTCATACCCCAGAAAATAGGTGTCCATTACGGCACCATTTTTTATCAAAGTGTTGAAACCAATTAGTTTTTCATTTATGAAATAACCGTAAAAAAGGAATTTGTCCTTAAAGATTTCTTTAAAAGTTCTAAAATGATTTTTAGGTAGAAAAAAAGTATTGAAAGGAGCATTTTTAGCGACATGAATATACAAATCATAAATAGTATCTTCTAAAGCGATGATGTCTTCGAGGTGTAATTTTCTTTTTTCAATCACATCCGCTTTTTTTCGGGCTCTTTTGTACTGATCTCGGTATTTTTTTGAAAGAGAGTCGATGTAATCTTGCTCTGATTTCCAATTTCCATTAATTGCAAAAACCATATTGGGTTGTGTGGAAAACTGATAATCATTTTCGAATTCTGGAATGGCGAAATGATTAATTTCCTCTTTGTCGAAATCTTTATATGTGGTAATATGAATCTTTTTACCTTTAGATTTAAACATTTTTTTCAATTCAGTTGTAGCAGAATTTAATGCTTGTAAAGCTCTCTTTTTATCAATAGTATCGGATAACGCATATGAGTTTTGGCCAGTCAGCATGTTGTTACCAATGACTAGTACGTGAGACCCAAAGTTTCTGAAAACAAAATTCCGTACAGCAGTTTTGATGCATTTGTCGCGTTCCCCAAAAGATTCCAATTTGTTCAAATCTAAAAATTGGAAAAGTGCAATGCCAACTAAAATATCATTTTCGAAAATTCCAATGAAATGACAGACCATATTTCCCGGAGATGATTTTTCTAAAACTTCCAGATATTTTTTGGATAAAAAAATGGTAGAAACAGCTAAATCATTCCAGTTTTTTGGAAGTTGAGCTGTAGAATTATAAATTTTGAAAGAATAAGGTGTACTCAAATTGAATTTTAATGTTTTACCAAAATTAGTTAATAAAGTTAAAGTATTTCTCTATGTTTCTAAATTAACTAACTTTATATAAATAAAAAAGGAAATTATGAAAACCTATTCAGAGGAATCAATTCAATCAGAGTTAAAAGGGCTAAAAGACTGGCAATTTATTAATAATGGAATGGAGAAAAAGTTTAAGTTTATAGACTTCACCCAAGCATTAGGTTTTATTGTTCAGGTAGGGGTAATGGCGGAGAAAAGAAATCATCATCCGGAATTATTCAATGTGTACAATAAAGTAACGATTCGGTTAACTACTCATGATGCAAATGGTGTTACCGATAAGGATATTGATTTAGCAAAAGCCATAGAACAAATACAATAAAAATAAATTTCGTCTTGTAATAATGACAAGGCGAAATTTATTTCAGATTATTTTGATAATTATTTCCAAGCACAAATAATTCCCCCCATAATCATAAAGCATACTATCCAGAAACCGCCAGTTACAAGGGTGTATTTGAAGCTTCTTTTTTCGTATAGGGCATTAGTTCCTATAATTGGCAATGCTAAAAATAGTCCAGTCATAAAACCATGTAATGCCCCGTGTTTGAAGGTTCTAAATGATAATCCATAATCTGCCATAAAAGTGATGTATGAAGGTTTTGCAATACTTGGGTCGCCTCCAATCATCCCTAAGGCGCCAGTTTGATGTATTGTGAGGAATTGAAGAACAAAGCTGATGAAAAAGGCGTAAAGAAATGAAATTCCAAATGTCAAAAGCATATTTCCTCCTTTCATTTTTTCTTCAGTCATTCCTGATTCTTTCATCCAAATAGTTCCAAAAACGTTGGGGTTGTACCAAATAAATCCTACTACAAGCGTAGACAATGCGGCAACTAAAAGTGCTAGAAAATTCATTTCCATAAAATTGATTTTTAAAGATTAGTGAATCAAATTTAATAAAATATTATTTAACAATAACAGGTATTATTTGTAAGATATAACTCTATAATAAATATAAAACATTGCATTTCATCGATTTTATTTGTTGATTAGCCATAATGTATGTAGATTTAGGTGTGTAAAAAGTAAAAAAAATCATGTTATGAAAAATATAACTACCCTATTTTTAACCCTTTTGTTTTCATTTTCAATGTTGGCTAATGTATCTCAATCTGAGAAAGATGCATTAGTGAAATTATATCAATCTACAAATGGAAGTCAGTGGATTGTAAAGTGGGATTTATCATCACCAGTTTCTACTTGGCATGGAGTTAAGTTGCAAGACGAAAAAGTAGTCTCAGTAAATTTAGCTAACAACAATTTAGTTGGCGAAATTCCAACGGCGATTGCCAATTTGGTTAATCTGCAAGAGTTGGATTTACACAAAAATAAAATATCTGGAGTGATTCCTTCTTCTATCGGGAATTTAAAAGATTTAAAAGTGTTAAACCTTTCATTCAATAAATTGTCAGGAACAATTCCTTCCTCTGTTTGTGAATTGAGTAATTTAAAAGATTTAGAACTTTACATGAATACTCTTTCAGGAGAGTTGCCTTTGCAAATAGGAGCTTTAAAACAATTAGAAGTTCTGTCATTATTTAACAATGAAATTACAGGACAAATTCCGAGTTCGCTTTATGATATTAAAACAATAAAAACGTTACTTCTAAGTAGTAATAAACTGACAGGAGAATTAAGCCGTCAAGTGGTAAATATGACTTCTCTTGAAAATCTTAGTTTGTTTGATAATAAAATGAATGGTCAAGTGCCATTGGAGTTGGAAAAATTGAATAACTTGAAAGAAATGAATATTTCTTATAACATGTTTAATGGGTTAGTGTCTAAGGATTTAGCTGCTTTGGATACATTAAATATGACGATGGTGAATGATAAAGGAATTGCCGTTTTATTGGATGTGACTACCGATAAAAATTCAGCAATCGTTTCGGAAGATTAATATCCATGAAATAAAAAAAATGGGTTAATGCTTTAAAAAAAATGAGTTTAGTTTTTTTAAAAATAAGTTAGTTTTATTAAATTTAGTTGGGAAAACCTGTGCGGCTTGCTTCACAGGTTTTTTTGTACGCTATAATATTGTGTTATTGAGCTGATTTAAAACCTGATTTAGGGATTTTTTGTATATAGTAGCTTATAATTTAAAAGAATATCTTGAATGAGTTATTTTTTAAGTTCAAAGGCTTTAAGCAGGTGAGGATTTTTATAACTAGGGTTTTCGTTTTTACCCAAGTCAATTATACAAAAAGAAGTTTTGGTTTAGCTTTAAAATCCCACCTGCTTAAAATCGCTTTTAGGGACTGTCTTTATTTCTTTTTTAAACCAGTACTTTTCGACAACAATAACTATTGCAATTCCAGCAATATAAGTTAATAAATCAATCCATGAAAATGAAGTTCCGATAACAGTTCTGGCAATTTTTGATTTTTCTAAACTTAGCTTTTCGACAATATTTAAAAATTGAAGAAATTCTATGGCGAAAGAGAAAGCCAATGCAAATAGTGCAACAATTAAAACTGGCAATTTGAGAAAAGATTTTAAAAAGCAATAGAGAAGAATAACAACCAAAACATCCCCAAGATATGGCCTGACAAAATCATCATTGACAAAAAAGGCAATTAATACCTCAATGGAAAAAATTAAAATTGCGAAGCCAAAGTAGTTTTTATTAAATGTTAGCATAATTTTAATTTAGTTTGTGCCTAACGTCCAGCTTTTAGTTTGCATTTATTCAACAGGTTTGCTCGTGTACTTCTTATAGGATGCTCTTTTTTTAAGATCTTTAGACACTACTTCTTTTATTTATTTTATGGTAAATTTAATACTGTCTCGTAATTTTCCAATTTGACCAGGGTTAAAATCACAAGGAACCTTATATTTTTCCTCAGGATAATATCCGCCACCTATTTGGTATGCAGGTCTTACAATTGTTTTGGTACATTCATCGGAGCATCCTGTTGATAGCGCAATTAGTATAGCAGCTAATAATAATTGTTTGAACATATATGTTTATTAAGTATTTATGATAAAGTAATTATTGTTTGTTTGAGTTTTGATTTTATTAAAGGTTGTCTGTTGCTTTAAGTTATTGTATTTGTGTGTTTTTAAATTGTGATGCAACTGGTATGTGTAGGTCTGACAGAATCATCCCAAACCACATATATTTGAAGGGATTGGTCTGGTAAAATTCAGTTTTGTACTAAAATATAGGTATAATCGTACTAGCAACAATTAATTGTGGCAAAGTAGCGCTTTATAGAGATTTATATGTAGCCCATGTTTCTAAAGCCTTAGATTTATTTCATAAAAAAAGCTCCAGATTTCTCTGGAGCTTTTTTAGTAGCGGGAACAGGACTCGAACCTGTGACCTTCGGGTTATGAGCCCGACGAGCTGCCTACTGCTCTATCCCGCGATGTGCGTTTGTAATTTCAATAAAATTGGTAGTAGCGGGAACAGGACTCGAACCTGTGACCTTCGGGTTATGAGCCCGACGAGCTGCCTACTGCTCTATCCCGCGTTGTTTCGGGTGCAAATGTACGACGAATTTCCGTATTTCCAACGAAAATTTTAAAAAATGTTTTATTTCGTCTATTGACTTGATATGTCTACCTTTGCAAAATAAATTATAATAAAAATGTCACATAAAGCAGGTTTTGTAAACATCATAGGAAATCCAAATGTTGGGAAATCAACATTAATGAATGCCTTTGTTGGAGAAAGATTGTCAATTATTACTTCAAAAGCACAAACAACACGTCATAGAATTCTTGGAATTGTAAACGGGGAAGATTTTCAAATGATCTTATCTGATACTCCTGGAATCATCAAGCCAGCATATGAAATGCAGGAATCGATGATGAATTTTGTGAAGTCCGCTTTTGAAGATGCTGATGTTCTGATTTATATGGTGGAAATTGGAGAACAAGAGTTGAAAGACGAAGCGTTTTTTAATAAAATAATCCATGCCAAAATCCCTGTCTTATTGTTATTGAATAAAATTGACAATTCAAATCAGGCTCAGTTGGAAGAACAAGTGGCTTTTTGGACTGCGAAAGTTCCTAATGCAGAAATTTTTCCAATATCAGCATTACAGAATTTTAATGTGCCAGAAGTTTTTGGAAGAATAATTTCATTATTACCAGAATCTCCTGCCTATTACCCGAAAGATCAATTGACAGACAAACCGGAACGTTTCTTTGTGAATGAAACCATCCGTGAGAAAATCTTGTTGAATTACAGCAAAGAAATTCCTTATGCAGTAGAAATTGTAACCGAAGAGTTTTTTGAAGATGAAAACATCATTAGAATCCGTTCTTTGATTATGGTGGAGCGTGAAACCCAAAAAGGAATCATTATAGGTCATAAAGGTGCTGCTTTGAAGAAAGTAGGGATGGAGTCCCGTGTTGATTTAGAGAAATTCTTTGGAAAACAAATACATATCGAGTTGTACGTGAAAGTGAATAAAAACTGGAGAAGCAACGCTAATATGTTGAAGCGTTTTGGTTATAACCAATAAGAGAAGTATTCAGTGTTCAGTTTCTTAGTGCTCAGCTCTAAACTTTACGATAAATGATATTAGAATTCGAAATGCCCTAGCCCAGATGGGAACGGCATCCTTTCCAGTCCTGAACTTGTTTCAGGATCCTGAAACAAGTTCAGGACTGGAAAGATAAAGTGGACAGCTGGAAATAGCTCCTAAAAAAAGCATTAAAAATTTAGATTGAAGTCGCAGTTAGCGTGCTTTTTAGCTGAATACTTAAAACTGACCACTGCAAACTAAAAAAAGCATACCTTTGCAAAATATTTGAAATTAGGATTATGAATAACATTGTTGCCATTGTAGGAAGGCCAAACGTAGGAAAATCGACGCTTTTTAATCGATTGATACAAAGAAGAGAAGCGATTGTAGATTCGGTTTCGGGAGTGACCCGTGATAGAAACTATGGAAAAAGCGAATGGAACGGAAAGGAATTTTCTGTGATTGATACGGGCGGTTATGTGCGTGGGTCGGATGACGTTTTTGAAGGCGAAATTCGTAAACAAGTAGAACTTGCTATAGATGAGGCTGATGTTATCATTTTTGTAGTTGATGTAGAAGAAGGGATTACTCCAATGGATGATGCTGTTGCGAGATTGTTGCGTAAAGTGACGAAACCGGTTTTACTTGCAGTAAATAAGGTGGATAATGCGATGCGTGAGAAAGATGCGATTGAGTTTTATAACCTTGGTTTAGGAGAATATTATACGTTTGCCAGTATTTCTGGAAGTGGAACTGGGGATTTATTGGATGCGTTGATTGACGCTTTTCCTATTAAACCGGAGCCAACTCAGGAAGAAGTTGTATTGCCTCGTTTTGCAGTTGTGGGTCGTCCTAATGCTGGAAAATCTAGTTTTATCAATGCCTTGATTGGTAAAGACAGATATATTGTTACTGATATTGCGGGAACTACCCGGGATTCTATTGATACAAAATTTGACCGTTTCGGTTTCGAATTTAACTTAGTTGATACCGCGGGAATCCGTCGTAAAGCGAAAGTGAAAGAAGATTTGGAGTTTTACTCGGTAATGCGTTCGGTTCGTGCGATTGAGCATGCTGATATTTGTATCTTGATTATAGATGCCACTCGTGGTTTTGAAGGACAAGATCAAAGTATTTTTTGGTTGGCTGAAAAAAACCGTAAAGGAGTTGTAATCTTAGTGAACAAATGGGATTTGGTCGAAAAAGAAACGATGTCAACTCGTGATTATGAAGCTAAAATCAGAGAAGAATTAATGCCATTTACGGATGTGCCTATTCTTTTTGTTTCTGCTTTAACGAAACAACGTTTGTTGAAAGCATTGGAAGCTACTGTAAAGGTTTTCGAGAACAGACAACAACGTATTGCTACTTCAAAATTCAACGAATTTATGTTGAAAGTGATTGAAGCATACCCACCACCGGCAACAAAAGGGAAATATGTGAAAATTAAATATTGCATGCAGTTGCCAACACCAACTCCACAATTTGTGTTTTTTGCCAATATGCCACAATATGTTAAAGAGCCTTACAAACGTTATCTGGAAAATAAAATTAGAGAAAACTGGGACTTTTCAGGAGTGCCAATCGACATTTATATCAGAGAGAAATAATAGAAAATCCCGAGCAATCGGGATTTTTTTTGGTTAAATTATTATTTGATAGAAAATGGAATAATTCTAATTCTCTTCTTTTTCTAAAGTTTCCATAGGATGGTCTTCATACCAATCCTTGAAAGTTTTAGATGTTTTGTAATCATCATGCAGTACAGTATAAACCATAAACACGATTAATGGTATACCAATGCAATATAGGGTCATTATTACCGGCAGGGCAACATTAGTTTGACATAAACCGGCAAATACAAAAACATAAACAGTGGTAAACCACACGAGTTTGATTGCGAAATTTTTCATGGCTATATCTTTTGACTAAAGTTACGCCAGAAAAGTTAAATATTTAGTTAATTATCTAATAATCAATGTTTAATTTTTTTGTCATTGTGATTTTTATCCATTTAGAGCAATGATTTATTGTTACTTAAATATAGTAGCTAAATAGTTTTAACCTTTTTTTGTAATCTTATTTTGTGGAAAATACTGAATCGGATTATGTCTCTATTAAAATAATCTACTCCGCTGGCCCGTTGTTGAAAACTGTTTAAATAGCCAAGTTCTACAGCGAAATTTTTGTTAATACCATATTGTACAGCGGCATAAATCCTATTTTGATCAAAAGTGTTTTTGATAATTTTTTTACCGAAATTAATCAGTAATTCATCGGATACTATTGCTTTTAAAAACTGGTTTTCTTTTTTCCAAAAAGTGTAATCACCTTGGATGCGGTATCTAAATCTCCAGGAAAAAGTAGTTCCTGATAACAATTCTTGTTTATTGGCATTATGAATAAATCGTTCTTCCAGTTGAAAACGCTGATTCAAAGTGATTTTGTCCACATCTTGTTTCCACGTAATGTCTTGTTGTCCTCTATATTCCGGTATGCTAAAATCATAATTTAGTTCAGGTTCTTGCGTAGCAACTGAGAAATGAGCAAAACCAACTCCAGTTTCCAGATGGTCATTGATTTTATAGCGCCCTTGTACTCTGATTACATATAAATTTTCGGTAACAGGTTTTAGAAAAAGCCTATTATCAAATTCAGAATGTAAAGACCATTTGTTGTTTAATGTCAATTGGTTATTATATCGTGTCCAAAGGATACTTTGATGATCTACATTTTTTTCGGTTTGAGCTCGTGATATAGAGCAGACTAAGAATAAGAAAAGGATTTTGGTTATTTTCATGAAGTTTGTTTCAATTTTTGGCAAATTTACACAAACTCTATAAAAATGATGGGATAGATTTATACTTATCTTCTAAAAAGGACTTTAAATGAAATATTTTAATCTACCAAAATTTGTATCGTTTATTTAGGACTAGACATCTATCAGTTTCAACAACACACCCAAAAGTGCTGCAATGCCAATGATATGAGGTTCTTGTATTTTTTTAGTATAAATCAGAATCAAAACCGTTCCAATGGCAATCAATACAGCAGGTAAGTCTACAATGGAACGTGTAGCAATTACAATTACTGCACCAACTAAAGCGCCAACTACCGCAGCAGTGATTCCGTCAACAAATGCTTTTATACTTTTGTTTTGGGCAATTTTTTTGAAATGGGGAGCAAGAATAACGGTAAATAAATAACAAGGTAAAAAAGTGGCCAAGGCTGCAACGCAAGCCCCTGTGAAACCAGCGACCAAATAACCAATAAAGCCTACTGTAATAACTACAGGGCCCGGAGTAATCATCGCTACTGCTACAGCATCAACAAATTGATTTTCGGTTAGCCAACCGTATTCATGGACAACTCCACCATGTAAAAATGGAACAATAGCCAGTCCGCTTCCAAAAACAAAAGCTCCGGCTTTGGTGAAAAACCAAGCTATATCTCCTAATTTTCCTAGTTCAACAGCAGAGAAACTAACAGTGCCTAATAACAAATAAGAAGCTGTTTTAGGACGTTTTATCCATTCTGGAGGTGCTTTTACAATCATATATAAAAAACCCAAAACTACAAATAAAAGAACTTCTTCTTTTTGTGTGACAGCGGTAAGAATGGTTGAAGAGATATAAAATACCCATAGTAACCAATTTTTTTTGATATTAGTAATTTCAAATTTGCCAATAGATTTAATGGTAAGTTTATAGGAACTCAAAATGATGATGCCAATTACAGTAGCACTTACACCGTAAAAAACGGCTTGCATCCATGGCAAACCTCCATATGTCTGGTAAGCAATACCTAACAATACCACCATGATAAAAGAGGGTAAGATAAAAGCTAATCCTGAAACAGTAGCGCCTAAAACACCATAATGTACGTATCCAATGTAAATTCCCAATTGAGCGGCTAACGGACCAGGAGCTAATTGCGAAAGGGCTAAACCTTCTTTATAGTCAGACTCACTAATCCACTTTTTATCTTCAACCAAATCACGATGCATATAACTGACTAAAGCAACAGGACCACCAAAACCAGTTGTTCCCAGTTTAAGAAAATATTTTATTAAGTCGAGTAAAGTATAATTTAGGGGTGTTTTTTTGAATTTATCCATGTGCTTCAATATAAATGAATATTTTATTAAAATGCGATTCCAAATTGAAAACCTAAAGTTAAGGAAGATGGTTTGTCATTTCCAAATCGGACGGGTACGGGTAGCGATATGAAATAGTTAGGAGCGTTGTTTTTTAATTACTTTGGTCAATACAGGTATAAATCCATTTATGCTTGCGCCAAAATGTAATGGTACATAAAATAAAGTAAGGGATGAAATTCCCAGATAAATAGTAAAAAAGAACCGCCAAAATTAAGTTTTGATGGTTCTTTTTATTTCTATATTGATTAATCATGATGTGACAGTTTTACTAATCGATACTTATTTTTCCCGCTACAAAGAATAGCGAAGGGTAATTCCGTAAGTTCTTTGATCCCCTAATACACCAGCATATTGTCCAGCATTACCACCCGCAGGTAATAATTGTTCAAAATAATCCTTATCCAACAGGTTGCGTCCCCATAAGAAAACAGATAAACCTTCTGAAGCACGGAAACCAATACGACCATTAAGCAAAGCATAAGAATCAACAACCAGATACTTGGAAGGAGATGCACTTGAAGAAAACGAGGAGCGATAGTAAGTATCTAACGCAAAGAATAACTTCCCAGTATTACCGAATAATTTACCCGAATCAGAGATTTCACCTCCTAAAGATCCTGCCCATTTCGAGATACCAGGTAGGTCACCACCTGAAATATCCTTAGCATATATGGCATTATTATTTGCATCTTTTAATCCGGTTTCTTCCAGTGGCAGTGGTGCATTCTTGAAAGAAACATATTTACCATCAGTGTAAGATACTGCACCGTTGAACGACAGATATTTGTTGACAGTAACACTAGCATCAAGCTCAGCACCGCGTACACGTACTTTTTCTGCGTTAGCAAGATAACCACGGTTTAGACTCACGTCAGGACTTTGAACCAGTGTTTGAAAGTTTTTGATGTCTGTGTTATAAAGTGTGAAATTCAGTATGGTATGGTCAAAAGGGGAGGTTTTCACTCCAACTTCAAAATGATTTACTTGTTCTGGTTTTATTTCAGCAAGTGCTAGAATCGGACCATTAGCATCGGTAGGTATACCACCTACGTTAACACCTACAGGTTTATAACTTCTCGCATAAGTTGCAAAAGTATTGACACGGTCAGCCGCTTTGTAAGCCAATGTTAAATTTCCGGAAAAGTTGGTGTCGTCTACATCCACTTTGAAAGCCTGATTAGAATACACCTTCTTTTTCAAGGCAAGTAAAGCTGGATCGGTTGTTTGAAGACCTCCGTAGGTCTCTCTACTGTAGTCAAGTTTTTTCTTGTCATAATTATACCTTAGGCCAGGCAATAAGTGAAGGCCATCAGTAATTTTCCAATCAAGTTGACCAAATATTGCCCCGCTGAATGTGTTGAGTGTGTTTCGGGTTTTGATTCCGTATCCATCTAAAAGTCCAGGTGTCTGCCATAATGAATAACCATTGGAATCGTTTGGTGTATCTTGAGAAAAGCGCCATTGAGCGGATCCAGCTTCCTCAATCTGGATAGGATCTGCTTTAAGTTCTTGTCCGATAGCGAATACACCGATTACACCACTTAATCTACGGGAGAAATCTCCTGCATAACGAACCTCTTGTGACCATTGTTGATGTTTTGACGTAGCTTGAGAAAGTTTAAGCACTTGAAGACCAGTAAAATCCCTGTCATTGGAAGGGTCCCAATTCCAATAGCGCCAAGCTGAGGTCGAAGTAAGTGTTCCTTCTCCAATTTTAGTTTCCACATTTAGGGATATACCTCCTAAATCTTGTCCTGAACGCCAAGGGGTATCATGATCGATCTTACGGTCAAATGCATTCTGACTTGGAAGACTGTAGTTTAAATCAGAAATAATCTGATTAAATTGACGGTAAGCGGCACGTTTTGTAGGGGCAACACCAGCAATAACTTGAGCATATCCATCGGGACGTTGACGCGAAAAATCTGTCGCCAATGTGATATCGGTATTTTCTGTTGGTTTATAAAGCAACTGTCCTCTAACTCCTTGATTATTCAGGTCGTTTACAGATTTACCTGTGGCTACATTTTCTATTAGACCGTCACGTTGCGTTCCTGAAAAAGATAATCGTCCGGCAAATTTTTTACTTAAAGTACCAGTGATAGAGGCCTTAGCCTGAAGGAATCCATAATTTCCAAAGCTAACCTCAAAGTTGGCACCTGAAGTAAAGCTAGGCTTGCGAGTGGTTACGTTAAAAGCACCTGCTGTCGTATTTTTTCCAAACAATGTACCTTGTGGTCCACGTAATACCTCAATTCGGTCTATATCAATAAAGTCGAGTGTTGTGGCGGCCGGACGGGCGTAGTAAACACCATCTACATAAAAACCCACACCTGGATCGATACCATCGTTAGTAAGTCCAAAAGTGGAACCCAGACCACGAATGTTAATAGTTGTGTTTCTTGGATTTGAAGAATACAATTGAACTGATGGAACTAATTCCTTCAAACGATTAACGTTGAAAGCTCCAGCTTCCTCAGCCTGTTTGCCACTCACAACAGAAATTGGAATGGGAACGTTTTGTGCTTTTTCAATACGGCGTCTTGATGTGATGACCACTTCAACAAGCACATTGTCATCGGTAAGAATTATTTCTAATGGCGTATCTCGTAGTTCAGCAATTGTAACTTCTTTAGATTTATATCCAACATATTGTATAATAAGCGAGTAAGGAAGTTTTTCTTGGGTGTCAATTGTAAAGGTACCACTGGCCTCTGTAGTAGTATTATATCTAGTGCCTTTTAATACCACATTAGCGCCTTCTAAAGGTAGACTTTGGCTATTTGTCACCACACCATTAACTGTAGTTTGTGCAAAAGAGAAAGAGAAAATGAATAGTAATACTAGGGTTGTAATTATTTTTGTATAAATTGTTTTCATTGTATGTTTATTATATGTAATTAGTAGAGTTTAAATTAAATTTTTTTTTACTAGCACATACACATCATTTGAATACTGTTATTTTCAATTGCAATTAGGAGATTTTTTCGGGATTGTTCATTAGAAAAAATGAACTTGCTTCGATACGTTTTCATACGTTTAAATTTGGATTGTTAATTATGTATTAAATTCTAGGCAAATATATAATTAATTCTATGAAATTAGTAGAGTTTAAAAAATATTTTTTTATTTTTTTACTAATGAGGAAATAGTAATGCCTTCCATAGCTTTTAAAGTCTCATCTCGAATAGTCATTAATCCGTGTCTTAATAGGCATTCGGACTCGTTTGTGCAATCGGAGCAGGGTTCGTAAAAATTTAATGATGCACATGGGAGTAATGCAATTGCACCATCAAATAACCGATGAATATCAGCTAAAGTAATATCGTTTTTGGATTTTAAAAGGTAATAACCGCCAAATTTGCCTTGTTTACTTCCGACATAGTGCCCACGTTTTAAATCCAATAAGATCTGTTCCAAAAATTTTTTTGGAATATTAGCTGCTTCGGCAATTTCAATAGTACGAGAAATATGATTTTCGTCTTGTTGCGCTAAAAACAGTAATGCTTTGAGCGCGTATTTGGCTTTATGTGAAAGCATTTTTTTATGTGTTTTATAATAGTAAATTATGAATTAGATCCGATTTCAAATTTATAAAATGAAAGGAAAACAAACATAATTATTTTTATTTATAATTTTAAAAGTATTGCTGGTTTTTGAATGTCGAATGCAGTCTTGAAGGTATGGATTCAAACGGAACACCGCCATCTGAAATCTACCAATCTCCGCCAGATCCACCGCCTGAGAAACCACCGCCACCAAATCCACCACCGAAACCGCCTCCGCCGCCTCCAAATCCACCACCGGAAGAACCGCCGCCAAAACCGCTTCCGCCACTGTTTCTTCCAAGGCTGCTCAGAATAATTACATCAAGTAAACTAGGGCCTCCGCCGCCTCTGTTGCCAGAATTTCCACCACCACCTTTATTTCTTGAAATAAGAATCAGAATAATAATCACAATAACGATAAGTGGTAAAATCGGAAATCCCTTTTCTTTAGTTTTTATCCGTTCCCCTTTGTATTTTCCTTTAAAAACATCAATTATCGCATCAGTTCCTTTATCAAGACCTTTGTAGTAACTTCCTGCTTTAAATTCGGGAATGATGATGTTTCGGGTAATTTCTCCGCCAATACCGGCAGTTAATCGGTCTTCAAGGCCATAACCTGGCGAAATCCATATTTTTTTTTCGACTTTAGCCAATAAAATAAGAACTCCATTGTCATTTTTTGCAGTTCCGCCAATGCCCCAGGTTTGTCCCCACTTTGGTGTAAGGATACCAATGTCCTCCCCTTTAAGGGTTTCTATGGTGATAATCACAATTTGAGTTGTGGTTGAATCAGAATATTTAATGAGTTTTTCTTCCAGTTGCGCTTTTTCAGTTGCGCTTAAAACATTCGCATAATCGTAAACAGAAGTCTGAAAACTTGGTTTTTCAGGAATGGTAAATTGAGCAAAACTTATCTGTGTAAATAAAAAACAAACAAATAGCTTTAGGGAAATTAGGGCATTCTTTTTTTGTAATAGCATTATCCTCTAGATATTTCGTTTGATAATTCATTCGTATCGCCTTCTTGCCAAGGGAAATATTTCTGCAATTGTTCACCGGCTCTGGCAATTCCATCGATAAGTCCTTGCTTGAAATCTCCTTTTTTGAACTCAGCCACCATGATATCACGGGTGCAATTCCAAAAATCATCTTGAACCACATCATTAATGCCTTTGTCACCACAAATTACAAAATGTCTATCTTCTACAGCTAAGTAAATTAAAACACCGTTTTGAAGTTCGGTTTCGTCCATTTTCAGTTCATGAAAAACTTCCGTTGCGCGATCATAAGCATCAATGGAAGTTGTTTTTTCAATATGTACTCTAATCTCGCCAGAAGTATTTTTTTCGGCCACGCGAATAGCTTCAACAATTGCTTGTTCTTCTTCTTTGGTTAAAAAATGGTCTACTTTTGACATAAATTTATTTTTTTTATAACCACGAAGTTCACGAAGTTTCTCTAAGTTCACTATTATAGTGCCCTTTGTGATTCCTTTGTGAACTTTGTGTTTAAATGTTTTAGAATTTTACTTCAACGGGTTTGTCTGCACCTTCTACAGCATTAAAATATGCTTTTTCTTTGAAACCGAATATTCCCGCAAATAATGAATTTGGAAACGTTTTAATATGCGAATTATATGGTTTTACTGCTTCATTGAAACGGGTTCTTGCAGTAAGAATTTGGTTTTCAGTACTGGCTAATTCATCCTGTAATTTTAAGAAATTTTGGTTGGCTTTCAAATCAGGATACGCTTCAACAGTCACTAATAATCTTGACAATGAACTACTTACGCCACTTTGTGCTTTGTTGAATTCAGCCAATTGTTCCGGAGTAATATTTGCCGGGTCAATCTTTACGGAAGTTGCTTTGGCACGTGCTTCAATAACTGCAGTCAACGTACTTTTTTCAAAATCAGCGGCTCCTTTTACCGTATTCACTAAATTTCCAATAAGGTCATTTCTTCTTTGGTATGCCGTTTGCACATCCCCCCAAGATTGTTCTACTGTTTGGTTTAAAGTTACGGCAGTATTATTAATTCCTTTAACCCAGCTGTAAATTCCAATAATTACAACTGCTGCGATAATCCAAGGTAAAAATTTTTTAAAATCCATTTTTGTTTAATTTAAGTTTAGTGTTTAATTGTTATTTTTTTTAAATCTGAATCAGCATTCGTTAATCTGCAATCACAATCTATAGTTGATTTTTAATATTCGTCAGTTGTGTTCGAATCGTTTCTAATTTGCGAATAATTTCAAATTTATCCAGTGTTTTCTTTTGGCCTTCTTTCAAATGGGTTTTGGCACCTTCCAGCGTAAAACCTCTTTCTTTTACCAAATGATAAATCAATTGTAAATTAGTGACATCTTCTGGAGTGAACATACGATTGCCTTTGGCATTCTTCTTTGGTTTCAGAATATCAAATTCATTGTCCCAAAAACGAATCAGCGATGCATTCACGTCAAATGCTTTGGCAACTTCGCCAATGCTGTAATATCTTTTGTCTTTAGAAAGTTCAATATGCATATTGTTTTTATTTGACTTTTTAATTTTCTAATTGAATGCCATTATTTATTGCTATTACGACAGATACCTTTTTAAACCTCCGACTGAATACTGCTATCTGAACACTGAATACTTTTTTATGCATTAGTCTAATGATTGATTTTCTTGGTTAGCCAATTGTGCGATAGCGACATATTCCACTGCCGATATATTCCCGTAATAAAAATTAAGTGGATTCACCACCTTTTTATCCTTATGCACTTCATAATGTAAATGCGGTCCTTCGGATCTTCCAGTACTTCCCACATAACCTATAATGTCGCCACGATTCACGCGTTGTCCCGCCCGTGCTTTATATTTGCTTAAATGTGCATATAAAGTTTCGTATCCAAATCCATGCCGAATCACAATATGATTTCCATATCCAGAGGCCGTATTGTCCGCTCTTGCTACAACTCCATCGCCGGTAGCATAAATGGGAGATCCTGTTTTTGCTGTAAAGTCCATGCCTTCATGCATTTTCCTCACTTTTGTAAAAGGATCCGTTCGGTATCCAAAACCAGATGCCATTTGTTTTAAATTCTCGTTTCGTACTGGCTGAATGGCAGGAATAGCTGACAAAAAATCATTTTTAGCTTCCGCCAATTTTAAAATGGCATCCAATGATTTAGACTGAATCGCTAATTCCTTGCTAAGAACATCAATTCTTTTTGTCGTATTGATTACCAACTGGGAATTGTCATATCCTTCTAATTTAGCATACCGATTAACTCCGCCAAAACCCGCTTTTCGTTCCTCATCAGGAATTGCTGATTGATTGAAATAAACTCGATATAAATTATTGTCCCGATCTTCAATGGCTTCAATAACGCTATTTATCTGATTTATTTTCTTGTTCAAAATAGCATAATTTAATCTCAAATTTTCAATTTCACGTGCCTGTAATCGATCTTTTGGAGTTTCAAAATAAGGCGTATTCAGTAAAACAACGAAACTCAAAAAACCAAACAATGCCGAGGCCAATAAAAACAGGATAACAACACCAAATTTTTTCCTTTTTCGTGTTTTTATTTTTCGGTAGGCGAGATTTTCGGAATCGTAATAATATTTTACTTTCGACATATTTTAAAATACCCTATTTTTGCACACTGTAAAATGTTAGTCGAACAAATTTAATAAATGTTTCATTCGTTCCACCCTTTTTTCAAGAATAAATAAATTAATGTGCCTAATCCAGCTATTCGTTGCAAGTTCTCGTTTATAAATCTTTTTTTCTAATGCGTTAGCAGGAGCTTCCTCCGGTCGCTCTGCCCCTCAAGAAAAAATAAATTTATAAATCTCGAAGCTTTCCACTGCTATCTGGGGCAAAAGAAATTAAAAGATTGAATGATTTTAAGATTGAAAAATTCAGTTCTAAATAATCTTTAAATTTTTGAATCTTTAAATATTTAAATTAAAAAAATGAAATCACAAGACGTACGTAAACAATTTCTGGATTTTTTTGCATCAAAAGGACACTTAATCGTTCCATCAGCACCAATAGTTCTAAAAGATGATCCAACCCTGATGTTCAACAACTCAGGAATGGCGCAGTTCAAAGAATATTTCTTAGGTAACGCCACACCAAAAAGTCCTAGAATTGCCGATACCCAAAAATGTCTTCGTGTTTCAGGAAAACATAATGACTTAGAAGATGTAGGTTTTGATACCTACCACCACACCATGTTTGAAATGTTAGGGAACTGGTCTTTTGGTGATTACTTCAAAAAAGAAGCCATCAACTGGGCTTGGCAACTTTTGACAGAAGTGTATAAAATCCCAAAAGAAAATTTATATGTTTCCGTATTTGAAGGAAATCCAGAAGAAAATGTACCGTTCGATCAGGAAGCTTGGGATATTTGGAAGGAATTGATTGACGAAGACAGAATCATTCTTGGAAACAAAAAAGACAATTTCTGGGAAATGGGCGACCAAGGACCTTGTGGACCTTGTTCTGAAATTCATGTTGATTTACGCCCAGAAGAAGAGAAAAGTTTAGTTTCAGGAAAAAGTTTAGTAAACAATGACCATCCGCAAGTAGTGGAAATCTGGAATAACGTATTCATGGAGTTCAACCGTAAAGCGGACGGTTCTTTAGAGAAATTACCTGCACAACACGTTGATACCGGAATGGGATTTGAGCGTTTGTGTATGGCATTGCAAGGAAAAACATCAAATTATGATACGGATGTTTTTACGCCACTTATTGAAAAAGTAGAGCAAATTACAGGATTAAAATATACTTCAAACGAAGTTTTAAATAGCAGCGAAGAGCAAAACAAAACTAATATAGCTATTCGTGTAGTGGTAGATCACGTTCGTGCCGTAGCTTTTGCTATTGCTGACGGGCAATTGCCATCAAACACGGGAGCAGGTTATGTAATTCGTAGAATTTTGCGTCGTGCGATTCGTTACGGATTTACCTTCTTGAATACTAAGGAACCTTTTATCAATCAATTGGTAGCAGTTTTGGCCAATCAAATGGGTGAATTTTTCCCGGAAATAAAATCGCAACAACAATTGGTTACCAATGTAATCCGTGAAGAAGAAGCATCATTCTTAAGAACATTGGACCAAGGATTACAATTATTAGATAAAGTTATCGAAGAGGAAAAAGCCCTTCCTTCAGAGGGGTTGGGGAGGATTTCAGGTGCTAAAGCATTTGAATTATACGATACTTTCGGATTTCCAATTGACTTGACAGCATTAATTCTTAGAGAAAAAGGATTTGAACTGGACGAAGCTGGTTTTAATTCTGCTATGCAAGAACAAAAAAATCGTTCACGCGCCGCATCAGAAGTTTCTACCGAAGATTGGTCCGTGTTGATTCCTGGAAATGTAGAAACATTTGTAGGGTATGACCAAACAGAAAGTGACGTAAAAATCACTCGTATTCGTAAAGTTGACAGTAAAAAAGACGGCGTTTTATACCAAATCGTTTTAGATAACACACCATTCTATCCAGAAGGTGGGGGACAAGTGGGCGATAAAGGAACTTTGGTTTCGGCAAACGAGACCATCGAAATCATCGACACCAAAAAAGAAAATAACCTGATTTTGCATTTTGCAAAAAAACTGCCTGAAAATGTAAACGCCAGTTTTATTGCTAAAGTAAATCAGGATTTAAGAAGTTTGTCTTCTAGAAATCACTCGGCGACACACTTGATGCACCAAGCGTTGAGAAGTGTTTTAGGAACTCATGTAGAACAAAAAGGTTCCTTGGTAAATCCAAACTATTTGCGTTTTGACTTTTCTCATTTTGCTAAAATGACGGAAACTGAATTGCAACAAGTAGAGGATTTTGTAAATGCAAGAATCCAGGAACAATTACCACTTATAGAAAGAAGAAATATTCCGTTTGCACAAGCAGTTTCAGAAGGAGCAATGGCACTTTTTGGAGAGAAATATGGAGATGAGGTTCGTGCGATTAAATTTGGCGAAAGCATGGAATTATGCGGCGGAATTCACGTGAAAAATACAGCTGAAATCTGGCATTTCAAAATCGTTTCTGAAGGAGCGGTTGCTGCGGGAATTCGTCGTATCGAAGCCATTACAAGTGATGCCGTTAAAGCACATTTTGCATCGTATGAAAACACATTGAATGAAGTAAAAACAGCTTTAAAAAATCCTCAGGATATTTTGAAAGCTGTTCATTCGATGCAAGAAGAAAATGCCAAGCTTGCCAAACAAATAGAGACTTTGATGAAAGACAAGGTTAAAAATTTGAAAGTGAGTTTAACATCTGAAATACAAGAAATCAATGGTGTTCAATTCTTGGCGAAACAAGTAGATTTGAATCCGGAAGGGGCAAAGGATTTGGCTTACGAATTAGGGAATTTAGGCAAAAACCTATTCCTTGTTTTGGCTACAGTGAATCCCGAAGCTTCGGGAGAAAAGCCGATGTTGACCTGTTATGTTTCTAAAGAATTAGTAGCGGAGAAAAACCTGAATGCTGGACAAGTGGTTCGTGAATTGGGTAAATTTATCCAAGGTGGAGGCGGAGGACAGCCGTTTTTTGCTACTGCTGGAGGAAAGAATGTTGCAGGAATTCAAGAAGCTTTGGAAAAAGCGGTTGAATTTTTGAAGTAATTATCTCGTAAAGTTTTTGTCTCCCAAAGTCGCAGAGACGCAAAGTGTTTGTGGATAAATAATAAAAAATATTCGTTAGCAATAGCTTTGCGTCTCTGGGACTTTGCGATATTTTTTAATATATTAGCGAGAAATATAAAAATGACAGAAAACGAAATTTCAAAAATTGTTGTTGATGTTTCTTATAAAATACACACAAAGCTTGGTCCAGGTTTGTTAGAATCAGTTTATGAAGCTATTTTGTTTTATGAGTTAACTAAAAGAGGATTAATAGTTGAAAATCAAAAACCACTTCCGGTTATTTGGGATGAAGTAAAATTAGATATTGGATTTAGAACTGACTTGATAGTAGAAAATAAAGTTATTTTAGAAATAAAATCAGTTGAACAAATTGCTAATGTTCATCCAAAACAACTCTTAACATATCTAAAAATTACAGGAATGAAATTGGGCTTGTTGATTAATTTCAACGAGCCACTAATTAAAACGGGAATAACAAGAATAGTAAATAACCTCTAACCTTTGCGTCTATGCGCCTTTGTGAGAAATAGATATGAACTTCAGAACGCAAATACCCATTCCTAAAAGTAATCATCCTTTAGATTACAGCTCCATAGTGGTGTCTTTGGGTTCTTGTTTTGCGGAAAATATTTCTGATAAATTCCAATATTTTAAATTTCAAAACACCATAAATCCTTTCGGAATAATTTTCAACCCAGTTTCTATCGATAAAATTATCCATAAAGCCATAAATGCAATATTATTCACAGAAAATGACATTTTCTTTCATAACGAACGCTGGCATTGTTTCGATGTACATTCGGATTTGAGTATTTCAAATAAGGATGAGTTAATAGAATCGTTAAACGCGATACTCAAATCAACAAAACAGCAATTACAAGAAGCTTCTCATGTTATTATCACTTATGGAACCTCGTGGGTATATCGAAATATTGAAAGCGGTAACATTGTAGCGAATTGCCATAAAGTACCACAAAAGCAGTTCAAGAAAGAATTACTTTCGGTTGATGTAATTCAAGAAAGTGTTGCGAATACATTGGAATTAATTCATTCTGTAAATCCCAATTGCAATGTCATTTTTACGGTTTCGCCTATACGACATATTAAAGATGGTTTTGTCGAAAATCAATGGAGCAAAGCCAATTTGATATCTGCTATTCACAGCGTTCCGAATTTTGAATACTGTAAACTGAACACTGAATACTTTCCCAGCTACGAAATCATGATGGATGAACTCCGTGATTATCGGTTTTATGCCGAAGATATGTTGCATCCCAATCAAGTGGCGATAGACTATATTTGGAAACGTTTCAAGGAAACCACAATTTCAGAAACCGCTTTTTCTATTATGGAGGAAGTCGAAGGTATTCAAAAAAGTTTGTCTCACAAGCCTTTTAATCCTGATTCAGAAAGTCACCTGAAGTTCGAAACTAAACTGAGAGAAAAAATCACTAAATTGGTATCTCGATATTCATTCATCAAATTTTAGTTATGCTTAGAAGACTACTTATTGGAATAGGAGTTATTGCCGGGATATTTTTATTATTTAAATTTTGTGACTTTAAGAAAAACGATGATGACGATATCAGTTACAACACGAATCTCATTCAGCAACAAATTGTAAACGTAGGAAAGCTGGTGGTTACCGAAGGTCATTTCTCAGAAGTGATAACGTATAAAAATCAGCAGAAATATTTGTTGGACATGATTTCTTTCGAGAAAAAAGCGCTTATTGTTGTTAATGCTGATGTGACAGTTGCGTATGATTTACATAAAATGAAATACGATATCGATGAAAAAAACAAAACAATAACGATTGTAAGTATTCCGAAGGAAGAAATAAAAATCAGTCCCGATGTTCAATTTTATGATGTCGAACAAAGTAAATTGAATCCTTTTACGGGTGATGATTACAACAAAATCAATAAGTCAGTTAAAGCTAATCTGGCCAAGAAAATAGAAAAATCGTCGTTGAAAACAAATGCTCAAAACCGATTGATAAGCGAATTGTCTAAAATATTGATTCTGACCAATACTATGGGTTGGAAATTGCAATACGAAGGGAAAGTGATTGAAAGCGAAAAAGATTTTGGACAAAAAATAAAATTGTAAAAAGTAATAATAACACGAATTTCACGAATTTTCACAAATTAATTTGTGAAAATTCGTGAAATTACTTCGTCCGTTCGCTTCGCTCGGGTCGTGTTTAAATTCTCTGTCCACTTCCTTGAAGTAATTTTATGCTTTCTCTTTATCAAAAATCAAATCCAAACCGCCAGCAATCAAATGCGCAACTTCGGGTCTTTTTTCTTTTAATTTTTCAAGATAAACCATCACTTCCTGTAAGAGTTGAGGCTCGTTTCTATCTTTCAAAAGTTCTGCAATTTCAATGGCTAACAACCAATCATTGGGATGATTTGTGTGTAGTTTTTCAAAAATTGGTGCCAAAGAAGTTTGTGTGTCCTTGGTTTCTCTAATATTTCTAACAGTTTGGTACAGCATCTCTAAATCATCACGTTCTGCGGTATGTTTTGCCTTGATCGTTTTACTTGTTGGAACATGCGAAATCAAATCAAAACTGTTCACATCAGCAGGACCTGAAAAAGCCGAAATCACCTTTTTTCCTATCGCCATATCGTAATTTCCCCATTCTGGTTGAAACAAAATAGTTCCCCTGTGAGTTACCGTACAGTTCTTTAAGCTGATTAAAATAATTTCACCGTGAAGGTTTCTGGATCCTGTAATGATTTCTCCTTTTACCGTAATATCGCCTTCAAACTCCAGCGTTACATTTTTGGTTTCTGTTATAGAATAAGCGCTTAAATCTCTTGGACTCATGTCCTCAATGGCGAGATTTATTCCTTTTAGTTTTCCAATTGGACTTCCAAAACCTTTCGGATGTTTGATTGTTCCATGACCCACTAATTCTTTTTCTCTATACGATAAAGCAGTCTTTCCTGTAGTTTGAATATAAACGGGTTTGCCTTCTTCTTCAATGACATTGGTAAACACACCCGAAATCTGAATTCCGGTGCTTAATTCAATGGTTCCTAAAGCACTCGAATGAATCAGTTTATTGATTCCCGATAATCCTCCGGTACGCAAGGCCATTTTATTGGCAAACTCTTCCAAAACCATGCTTAAATAAGCAAAATCTGGAGTGACGTAAAGTTGCGGTTGCAGTTTCGTGATATCAAAACTCTGGTTGGCAGCCGATAGGTCGTAAGGTATTTTCTTTACATTATCCGTCATGCACCACGCACTTTCTCCAATAGACGAAAGCAATCCGGCACCATAAATTTTTGGATTGTCAACTGTTCCTATCAAACCATATTCCACTGTCCACCAATGCAGGTTTCTAATTTGCGCCATTTCGGATAATTCACCCATATTATTCTGCAAATCTTCCACCGCTTTTTCGGCAGCATCAATGTCGGCTTGCGGCGTGTCTTCGGCTTCTTTCAAGATAGAAAGCAGTCGTATGGCTTCATACATTTCATAATCCTTATGCGAAGAAATCGCTTTGCAGCCTATTTCTCCAAAACGACGCAGGTATTCCGCATATTCCGGATTGGCAATTATGGGCGCGTGACCGGCACCTTCGTGAATAATATCCGGTGCAGGCGTGTATTCTATATGTTCGAGCTGACGAATATCAGAAGCAATTACAAGCACATTATACGCCTGAAATTCCATGAACGCATTGGGCGGAATAAATCCGTCCACCGCCACAGCAGCCCAACCTATTTCGGTCAGAATACGGTTCATGCCGTACATACTGGGAATGTAGTCAATTTCAATTCCCGTTTTTTTCAAACCTTCGAGGTAAGAGCTATGCGCCACTTTCGAGAGATAGTTAACATTTTTGCGCATCACATAGCGCCAAACCGCCTGATTGATAGGCGTATAATCACTATAATCCTGAGGCTTAATAAATTGCTTTAAGTGCTTTGGCAATCGGTCTAATAACGGATTGCTTTCTATAGTTGAGTTCATTTCGAAATCGTTGTAGTTGTTTTGCAAAAGTACGAATTTAAGGAGCTATTTCCAGCTTTTCATTACAAGTTTTTGCAAATCCGTTTGTTTTTCTAAAGTTGCTACAAGAGCTTCCTCCGGTCGCTTTCTAGCAACAAGAAAAACTAAAACGGCTTTTGCAAAAAGCTTTCCATTGCAAACGAAGTTCACTGAACTCCAATGAAAATAAAAGTATAGTGAAGTAATCTGGGCTAAGTTAACAATTCCAATTCGTCTCTTCGAGTGTTTTTGGCTTGGCATAAGATGTTTTGAAAAGGAAAGTTGGATAAGCCAAAAATGTATCGAGAAGTATAGTATGTATGAAAGTTCTCGATACATTTTTTGAAGTAGAACATTTTTCTAATCTTGGTGAATCGTCAACTTCAAAAAACACTCGAACTGACGGAAGGAAGAAAATCTTTGCATTACGAAAACTCAAAAAATATTAATCGTTATTCTATAAAATCAAAAAGCAGTAATTGCGTTTTTTGTTTATCTGAAAAATTATTATCCGAAATGAAAATGATGGATTGGTGACCGTTGGCCAATTTTGGTCCAAAAGTAAGCCCTTCGATATTATCAATAAAAATCCCCAAATCATCCATGTTAAGTACTAGTTTCTTGGTGGCAACTTCAAAATTATGATTTTTCAATGAAGGATGTTTTTTAACATCGTTTGCCTTTTTTAAATTGCATAGGAAAACTTTAACCGTACAAGCTTGCATACCGGTAGAGTAGGAGCGCTCTACAACCAGTAGCTGGTTTTTTCCATAATATTGAATCGCCGAAACACCGTTTACGGCAAAAGCACCTTTTGGGTTGGGTTCACGGGCAATAGGCTCTAATTGGTAGCCGTATTGAGCGGTGTTCTTTTTTGTTTTGGCATTAAATTGATAGAATCGGATAAAAGCACCTTTGGTTGTGTTAGCAGAACTGCCGTCTTCAAATAAAGGCTCTTCAATGTTGGCATAAATATTTTTGAATTTAGCGTCAAAAGTAATTCCTTCTAAAGTTCCATTATTTCTGGGGCCTTTTTCCTGTTTTTGCATTTTTAAATTTTCAGGTAATTTGGCTTTGCCAGTAAAATTACCTTTTAAATCCATGAAATTGATTGCAGGATTTTGTAAAATCAATTTATCAGCGGTAACCACACGAGCACCTTCGCTGCTCCAAACTAAGGAGTTGGTTTTGGGATTGAATCGAATATCTTCAGGATCGGCTGCTGTTATTGGGTTGGTATTCCAGTTGCCATAACTTTTTCCGGTTTCGTTTTTTAAAGTAGTAACGCTTTGAAAATTGATACTTTCTAATTTATTTTCGATCAAACGAATTTCTGCAGTATAAAATCTCGAGTCATTGAACATAGATCTGTCGTCGCATATCAGGTAATACAGATCTTGTTTTACATCATAATCGATTCCGGATAAGCCACCAACCCTAGTGTCTTGAAAGGTTTCATTAAAAGGAATTTCAAGTGAACTGACTAATTTTAAACTGGGAGTCGGTTTGTTTTCGACGGTTTGTTTTAAATTGGAACAAGAAAGAAGAACAGCTTGTAAAACAACAAGAAATAAAAATTTTCGCATAGTTTGGGTTCTCTATTAGATGTTTTTCTGTCAATGGAATCTCGCTTTTTAGAAAAAATAATGTGATTATACCAAAGTAAAGATTGATTTAGCAAGATTCCGAAAAGGGGTTATTGTTTAAATTTCAATTTTTATCAGCATTCCTGAAATACTCAATTTTATAATTGAACATTTCAGCCATGTTCTTCGCTCTTAATTTGGCTTCTTCGGCTAATGGGCCTGCAAATAAACTATCGGTAGTTTCGGTGAAAATTTCCATCCAGCGTTCAAAATGTTCTTTGGCAACCGGTAATTGTTTGTGTGGCGGAAATGGGCTGCCGGAATAGGTATGTTCTTCGAGTAAAATAGTTTGCCAAAAGCGATACATTTTTTCTAAATGTTCCGTCCAGTGATTGCCTATTTTTTCATTGAATATGGGGCCAATAAATTTGTCTTTTTGAACTTTTGAATAGAAGGTATCAACAAGTAATTTGATATCTTCGAGAGTGGTAATATCGTTGAGTAGTGTCATGATTGGGTATAAAAAAGCCTACCCAAAGGTAGGCCATTTATATCAAATAATAGTGTAAAAGGGTATTGTTACTTTTTAAATAACATCCTGAAAGCTATCGTTGTTGTTCACTGTAATCTGAAAACTGTTTACTTTTTCACAGGAGGGAATTGCTCTAAAATTTTAGCCACAAATTCATTGATCTGTTTTTCTTTTTCATTGCGGTTTTCGGTCAAATAGCCGACTCCTTCACCTTGCCAAACGAGTTCTTTTTTCTTGGCATCAATTAAGTCGATATACAATGTTCCTTCGGTTGAAGAAGAAACATAGGTGCTACGTCCTCCCCATAAGTAAGGATTCCATCCCCAACCCCATCCATAACCCCAACCGGCATTATATTGATTTACATCTACCCGTTCTCTTTCTTTGGTAAAAATGGTTACCAGTAAGTCAGGCGTTTCACTTTTGGTCATTCCTTTTTTGCTTAGTTCTCGGTCAATGGCATTAAGTATTCTTTTTTTATCCAATTCTGAAATTTCGGCTTTATCAATACCTCTTTTATGAAAAGCGTAGGTTTTATATTGACTAAAATCTACATTTTTATCATAATCTGAATATACTTTTACGGAACTGCAAGAGGCAACTGCGAAAAGTAGAAATACTGGAAGGAGTTTAATTGCTTTCATGGTATAATTATTTGATAACTAAATGTTTATTAAAGATACGTTCAAATTCTTAAAAATCCAACAAATTGTCGGCTACTATATTAGGGATGGTCACTTTCAATAAAGGTTGCGTCTCCATCGCTCTTTTTATTGCAAATAGCGCTCCGTCATTTCGTGCCCAGCTTCTTCTGGAAATTCCGTTGTTGACATCCCAGAAAAGCATTGATTCTAAACGTCTTGACGCTTCTTTTGAACCATCAAGAACCATACCAAATCCACCGTTAATTACCTCGCCCCAGCCAACGCCGCCACCATTATGAATAGAGACCCAAGTTGCACCGCGGAAACTGTCCCCAATTACGTTTTGTATTGCCATATCAGCGGTAAATCGGGAGCCATCATAAATATTGGAAGTTTCTCTGTAAGGCGAATCGGTTCCGGAAACATCATGATGATCCCGCCCTAAAACGACAGTTCCTATCTCGCCTTTGGCAATGGCCTGATTAAAAGCTTCTGCAATTTTTACACGACCTTCGGCATCAGCATAAAGAATTCTGGCTTGTGAACCTACGACTAATTTGTTTTGCTGAGCGCCTTTTATCCAATGAATATTATCCTGCATTTGTTGCTGAATTTCCTCAGGAGCTGTTTTTGCCATTTCTTCCAAAACCTGGCAAGCAATGAGATCAGTTTTGGCTAAATCTTCTGGTTTTCCCGAAGCACAAACCCATCGGAAAGGACCAAAACCGTAATCAAAACACATCGGTCCCATAATATCCTGAACATAACTAGGATACCTAAAATCAATATGATTTTCTGCCATTACATCAGCACCGGCACGGGAAGCTTCCAGTAAAAAAGCATTTCCATAATCAAAGAAATACGTTCCTTTGGCGGTGTGTTTATTAATAGCAGTGGTATGTCGTCGTAATGTTTCTTGTACTTTTACTTTGAATAAATCAGGATTGCCAGCCATCATTTCATTGGCTTCTTCAAAAGAAACATCAGCAGGATAGTAGCCACCCGCCCAAGGATTATGTAAAGAAGTTTGATCTGAACCTAAATCGATATGAATATTTTCCTGATCAAATTTTTCCCAAACATCCACTACATTTCCAAGATAGCCGATAGAGACTATTTCTTTATTGGCTTGCGCCAAAGCGACTCTTTTTACCAGTTCATCTACGTTTTCAATCACTTCATTGATCCAGCCTTGACTGTGACGGATGTGCGTTATCTTTGGGTTTACTTCGGCACAAACGGTGATGCAACCGGCAATATTTCCCGCTTTTGGTTGTGCACCACTCATTCCGCCCAATCCTGAGGTTACAAATAAGCCACCCTTTGGATTGCGTTTTATTTTACGAAAACCATTCAAAACGGTAATTGTTGTTCCGTGCACAATCCCCTGCGGACCAATGTACATATAGCTTCCGGCAGTCATTTGTCCGTATTGCGAAACGCCCAATGCATTCATTTTTTCCCAGTCATCAGGCTTGGAATAATTAGGAATTACCATTCCGTTTGTCACCACGACTCTTGGTGCTTCTTTGTGGGAAGGGAACAATCCCATCGGATGCCCGGAATACATCGTCAATGTTTGCTCCTCTGTCATTTCCGACAAGTATTGCATCGTCAAAAGATATTGTGCCCAGTTTTGGAAAACGGCTCCATTTCCACCATACGTAATCAACTCATGCGGATGCTGCGCCACGGCGTAATCCAAATTATTTTGAATCATCAACATAATCGCTTTTGCCTGTTCACATTTTCCTGGATATTCCTGAATTGGTCGCGCATACATTTTATAATCTGGACGAAAGCGATACATATAAATACGGCCATACGTTTCTAATTCTTCCGAGAATTCCTTGACTAATTCAGTGTGATGTTGCGGTTCAAAATAGCGTAAAGCGTTACGTAACGCTAGTTTTTTCTCTTCGTTCGAAAGTATTTCTTTACGCTTTGGAGCGTGATTAATATCAATTTCGTATTGTTTTGGTTGTGGTAAAACCGATGGAATTCCTTGTTGTATTTGTTCTTGGAAAGTCATTTGATAATTTTGTTAAACGAGTTTATTACTTTTTTTGAAATATATTTCGTTTGAGAATCATTTGCTTGATGCTCAAAAAAAAAGTAATACCTAAGGATAACGAATATCCGACCTATGGTAGGATTTGTGAATTTTGATTCTATATTTCTGTAAACAAATATCCATTTTATTTGATGTTTTTTGAAATTGAGATTACTATCTTAGTTCTGCTATATGCAACCTAAAATCTGCTTACCGTAACCGGACCACTAACTACTTTTTATTTGTGCCTGTTTTCTTATCATAACCATATGGGCAATGACGACACCCACTTTTACAACAATAGCCCCGTTTTAAATGGTATTTTTCTGTAAAGCATTTGTAACCTTCAGGTGTGTAATAGAAATCTTCCCCTTCTATTAGTTTATTTTCATTACTTTGCTCAATCATACTTGGGATTATTCTAATTGTAAAATTCATTGGGATTACTTTCATAATGTAAATTACTTAATCGATTGAGTTTTTCATTAAATAGAGCCATTTTATCATTACAAATTTATAAATTTTATAGCGAATGTTTCTAATTGTTGCTAAATATTTAATTCCAAAAGGATATCGTGGATTGGTGGCATTTCCATTTGTATTTGTAAAAAATCGTGCTGATAAAGAAAATGTGGTTTTTGTTAATCATGAAAAAATCCATCTTCGCCAACAATTAGAACTTTTAGTGATTCCTTTTTTTATTTGGTATTTTATAGAATATCTTTTTCGTTTGGTTCAATATAAAAACGCTGATTTAGCTTATAGAAATATCAGTTTCGAAAGAGAAGCTTACGCCAATGAAAAAGATTTAGAGTATTTGAAGAAAAGGTCTTTTTTAAAGTTTTTAAATTATTTAGATATGTACATGACAAAAAATTAATAAGATTGATTTCCAGTAGATTAAATTAATTTAATAAAATTTTTATAAATAATCTAAACCATATTTGAAAACACTAACAGATCTTCTACCCTGCTTTTTAATTTTCTTAATATTTTCATCTATAAAATCACCTGTTTTATAACGCCACACAAAGGTGATTATTGTCAATAAAATAATCTTTCCAATCTTCCTAAATCGGTATAACATGCGTGTTTTCTACATTAAAACCACTACTTTTTAGTGCTTTAAAAAGTGTTTCTACTTGCCAACGTTTTTTATAAGAAGCCATTGTCTGTCCGGATTTATTGAACGATACGATGTGTACCTTTGGACCAGATTCTTTTACAGGAAGATTGAGTTCTATTTTCTAATGCAGTGCCGAAACTACCTTTTATGTAATTGCAGTTTACTTTGGATCCATTAAAATTAATATGACAGTCCGCAATATGTTCCAAAGGATAAAATAGGACACACAGATAACACGGATTGAACGGATTTTGCACAGATTTAAATAACTGTCTTGTCCTAAAATAGGTTTACACATTTAAACGACAATTAAATGAGAACAAGTAAAGTTATTTTAGGA